>JAZNIU010000057.1:0-20866 GCA_045577655.1 Clostridia bacterium | reverse complement strand
TTCTCCCTTTGTCAATACCTTTTTTTATCTTTTTTTATTTTCTTTGACTAAAGTTTTTCTGCGATATCCCCTCAAACGAGTGGATTTTCAGTATATCACATCCCACACCCTCTTGTCAACCCTTTTTTTCCTTTTTTTTAAAAAAGAAAAAACCCTGAGGGAACTTCAGGGTTTTTCTTCATATAACTAACTTAAAATATATACGTTAACTTTTCTTCTTCCAAAGTGTATTGCTTCGGAATAGCTATCCATAAACAGGTCAACCCTGTTTCCTTTTATTGCGCCGCCGGTATCTCCTGCAATAGCATATCCATAGTCAGGATAGGAGTCGGTCGACTCAATATATAATTTTGTTCCAAGAGGAATTACTCTCGGGTCAACGGCTATTACACCTCTTTGTGCTCTCATACCGCTGGCTGTTATACCGTATCCTCTGTCGCCGGGGTTTTTACCGCAGCTTGCATAAGACAGGTCGTACGCCGTAGCTGTACAGGTTATAACAGATGAATAAGCCATGTTTTCGGAATTTCCACGATCAATGTTTCCACGGGAAACCACTGTTCCATAATAGGAAACTCCATACTCAACCACTTGATTTACCGGTTGACTTACAATTTTTTCTCCAACAAGTTCGCGGGAAATTTCTTCACCATTGTGGGAAACAACGTTATAGTATCTTTCCTTTTTACCTACTTTACCTTCGGTTTTAATACTTGTTGTTCCACGCGCCAGACTGCTGTTTGGAAATGATATGGTTCTGAAAGCAATGTCTTCTTCAACCGTTATCATATCCTTTGCCACCTGTGTGATATTGATTTTTGTTCCCTTGTTTACTACGCTATCCAACGATGGGGCTACAATATCATATTCACCGAGAACAATTCCGTTTGATGTCAAAGACTCGGCAACTGTTCTTCCGGCAGAATAAATTACAACCCTCTCATTCCCCAGATCTACATCAACGGGAAATGCTCTTGCTATAGTAATACTCCGGTTTTCTTTCAAACGCGATGCAAGAGGCGGAGAAACAATGTCGTGTTCTCCGACTGCAATGTTGTTGTGAGCCAGAACCTGACCCACGGTTTTGTCCAATGTTGTGATTACCTTTGGACGTCCACCGTCAACCCTTACGGTAACGGTTTTGATGGATAAAAGCGTAGAGGTGGTCATTACAGTTACGGCAGCAAGCACAAGCAGAATAGCCTGTGACAGTCTTGAGGCTAACACCTCGGAGACTGTTTTTCGTGCTCCAAACATTTTAACACATCTCCTTTCACCGTCGACCATTTTACTATAATTATTCCGGTTTGTCAAATTTGAAAGCACAAATCTGCGTATTGACAACAACCCAAAATAAGTGTAAAATAGAATATATTGTGTTTTTACTTATATATACCGTTGTATATACCACAGTATATGCACCCAACCACTCAATAACATTTTTTACCACTTGTTTTTGTGTTTTTTGTTGTTTCTGCACAATTGTAATTTATTTTTGCATCAATCATATAGTAATAATATATAAATGATTTTTACGAAATATGCTCTTTTAGTAAAGATGTAGAAAAAACACATGCATTTTCTTTTTGAATTTAGCAGATAACACAATAAATTTATGCGAAATAGAGGATTATTTTGATGAATAATGTTTTATTTACCAAGAATAATGTACATTTTATAGGCGTAGGCGGAATCAGCATGAGTGGCCTTGCCGAGATTTTGTTGTCAAAAGGCATTCATGTTTCCGGTTCTGACATAACATACTCTCCTATTATAAAGCATCTGGAATCTCTGGGACTGACATTTTACCAGGGTCACAGCCCCAAAAACGTTTGCGGAGCTGATTGTGTGGTTTACACTTCTGCCATAAAACCGGATAACCCGGAATTTGCTGAAGCGGTGAGACTCGGAATTGATACCCTTCCCCGTGCAGCCCTTTTGGGAAATATTATGAAGAGCTACAAAAATTCTATGGCAATTGCCGGAACTCACGGGAAAACCACAGTTACATCAATGGTGTCATATATATTTGAAAAACTTTCTCTTGATCCGACAATACTTGTTGGCGCCCAGCTTGATATTATAAATAATAATATGAAGCTTGGCAAAAGCGATTATTTTATTGCAGAGGCCTGTGAATACTGCAGAAGCTTTTTAAACTTCTTTCCTCACTCTGCAACTATACTTAATGTAGAACCTGACCATCTGGACTACTTTAAAGATGCTGACGACTATCACTTAGCATATGCTGAGTTTCTGAAAAATGTTGAAAAAGACGGATTTGTTATTGCATGTTTTGATGATCCTGACCTTATGAAGCTGGTTTCGGATATTCCGCAGAAGGTTGTTACTTATGGCCTGACAGGCGGAACCCTTTCTGCCAGAGACATAACTCTTTCACCGGAGGGTACCGAATATCTGCTTGTCCGCGAAGACCATGTGCTTTGCAAAGTTAAGCTTTCTCTGCACGGCAATCATAATATACTGAATTCTATGGCAGCTCTTTCCAACGCTTATATGTTTGGGCTTGATATGCAAAAGGCCGCCGATGCCCTCAGTGATTTCAAAGGTGCATCCAGACGCTTTGAATTTAAAGGAATGTCAGGCGGTGCATATATATATGATGAT
Organism: Clostridia bacterium; assembly: GCA_045577655.1. GTDB lineage: Bacteria > Bacillota > Clostridia > RUG12999 > RUG12999 > RGIG7450. The sequence continues at coordinate 18,238 of JAZNIU010000057.1, read as the reverse complement.
TATGCACATCACCCCACTGAAATCAAAGCTACTTTTGAAACTGCAAAAAGTATTGCAAAAGGAAAAATAATCTGTGTGTTCCAGCCACATACCTATTCACGGACAAAACTTTTTTTTGAAGATTTTGTTAAAGTGCTTGGGGAAGTTGATGTTGTTATACTTGCAGATATATATGCCGCCCGTGAAAAAGATGACGGAAGCATTTCCTCTGCCTTGCTTGCAGCCAAAATTGACGGCTCTATATATATAGGAAGCTTTGAGAAAATTGCAGCCCATATCAAAAGCATTCTGGAGAAAGACGACATTGTTATCGTTATGGGCGCCGGTGACATCGTTGGCCTGACTGACCTAATATTACAATAACATTACTTTTTTATTATATCAAAGGATAGCGTGCCTTTTCTGTCGAATAATAAAAGATATACTATTATTTTGTTCCACCGGGAGGCCCCATATGAAATTACGATTACTACCAATTATATTAGTATTTATAATATTTTTATCATCTCCGATTGTCACACCTGCACAGGATATAAAACTTTTTGTGGATAGCAAAGAGATTACCTGCGATGTTCCACCGGTTATTAGAGATGACCGCACACTCGTTCCTGCTCGTGCACTTTTTGAGGGGCTTGGTGCCTCTGTTAAATGGAACGGAGTTAAAAAACAAGTGACAATAAGACTTGATAATACAACCATTTTACTTACCATCAATTCCAAAACCGCTCAGGTGAATCTTGTGGAAAAGGAATTGGATACTCCCCCGATAATAATAAACGACCGCACTCTTTTGCCTGTCAGATTTATCGCGGAAACACTTGGTGCTGAAGTGTTTTGGGACGACAGCAACCGTTCAGTGCTCATTAGAACTGAGGATGAAGACGAAATTCTACCCGACTCGGATAATACTATAAAATCTATTGTTTATTCTGTTTCGGGCAAAACGTTTACGTTGAAATTTACTTTTTCATCGCCCCTTAAAAACCAGCATCTTTACAATCTGGACAACCCTGTCCGCACTGTTTTAGAGCTTGAAGGCGCAACTTTTTCGGGCAGCAAAACAATAACCGTGGGTGATGGAGGAATTAAACAGATAAGAATGGCAAACCACGATGGTTTTTACAAAATTGTTGCCGACCTTGACGATGTTTTGAAGAAAAATTTTGTTCTTGCTTCGAACAAATTGTCTGCAACTCTTACTTTTACGATGAATTCCGTTCTTTCCGATCCATCGTCCGTTACATCAGATATAACCTCAACAACAACGCCCGAAGAACCGGAAATTGAAATTATCGAAGATAAATATTGGGAAGTTACCGACGACTCCATTGTTGTTCTTGATGCGGGTCACGGCGGCAGCGACGTTGGAGCAATCGGCTATGACGAAAACGGTGATAAACTGCTTTATGAAAAGGATCTTAACCTTTCAATAACTCTCGAAGTCGCTGAAATTCTAAAAGAAAACGGTGTGAACGTAATTCTCACCCGTTCAACCGACACAGCTATGTCGCTCAGCAGCCGATATAATATTTCGAATAACAACAATGCATTGCTTTACGTGAGCATACATCATAACTCTCATACCTCAGAGGCATCGGGCTCGCTCACATTGTACAGCAAAAGAAAAGATATAAAATATCCTAATCTTAAATCTTCAAAATCCATTGCAGAAATTATACAAAAACACCTGGTAAAAGAAACAAATTTGTATGATGGTGGCATACGTTCGGAAGATGACCTTGCCGTTTTAAGGGGAACCGAAACCGCAGCTGTGTTGGTTGAGGTGGCCTTTATAAGCGATTACGAAGACCAGAAGTTTTTGCTGCAAAAAGACAACTTAAGTCTTGCTGCCAAAGGAATTGCAAACGGAATTCTTGAGGTTTTAGACAAATAACTGCAGAAAGGCACACTATGTTTAATCTTGTACTTGTAGAACCGGAAATACCTCAGAACACGGGAAATATTGCACGAACCTGCAGTGTTACAGGCTCAACGCTTCACATAATTGAGCCCATGGGGTTTAAAATTGACGATAAAAAACTTAAACGTGCCGGTCTCGACTATTGGCATTTGCTAAATATTATATATTATAAAAATCTTGACGATTTTTTCGAGAAAAACAAGGGCGGTTCTTTCTACTTTTGTACCACAAAAGCACCAACGTGTTATGCCGATGTTAAATTCAAAGACAACGATTATTTCTTTTTCGGCAAAGAAACTGCCGGTCTTCCCGAAAAGCTTTTAAAAGATAATCTGGACCGGGCAATCAGGATTCCTATGCGGTCTGACACCCGCAGCCTCAATCTGTCCAACTCCGTTTGTATTGTTCTGTATGAAGCATTGAGACAAACAGGTTTTAAGTGTTTAAAATCAGGTTCAGAATATTTTGACTGAAAGGATTTGCAATGAATAAGACCATCTTGTACAGGGAATATCATCCCCGGCATCCGCTTGCTCTTTCTGTTGCAACAGCTCTGGATATTTCCCCTTTTACAGCTGCGATTGCCCTTAATCGAGGAGTTTCCTCCCCTGACCAGTTTTTGTCGTATGTTGACAAGTCTATCTACAATCTCTATTCACCATTTCTGATGAAAGATATGGACAGGGCAACAGAAATTATAAAGGATGCAATAGCCAAGAAAAAAAGAATAACAATATATGGCGACTATGATGTTGACGGGATTACCTCTGTCAGCGTGCTTATGAAATACCTTTCTCTCCGGGGTGTTGATGTATCTTTTTACATCCCCAGCCGTGACACAGAAGGATATGGTATGAACTGTGATGCAATATCAGCCATTCACAAAAAAGGTTGCGACCTTATTATAACTGTTGACACAGGGATAACTGCTGTAAACGAGGTTGCTTTTGCCAAAGAGCTTGGCATGGGGGTGGTTGTTACCGACCACCATCAATGTCCGGAAACTTTGCCCGATTGTGTTGTTGTAAATCCGCACAGAAATGATTGCTCATATCCATTTAAATCTCTCTCCGGAGTAGGCGTGGTTTTCAAGCTGCTCTGTGCTCTGGAAAACGGCGTTTCTGTTAAAATACTTGACCTTTTCGGCGATATTATAGCCGTCGGTACGATTGCCGATGTTGTGGATTTAACCGGAGAAAACCGGATTATTGTTGACTTTGGTCTGAAAAAACTTGCCCAGTCTCCAAATACGGGGCTAAGCAGTCTTATAACAGTTGCCGGTCTTCACGGCAAAAAAATTGATGCTACTGCCGTTGGTTTTACAATTGCACCAAGAATCAATGCGGCAGGACGAATCGGAAACCCTGAGAAAGCCGTCAGGCTTTTGCTTTCCGAACACCTTTCTGAATGCATGGAACTTTCAGAATATCTTGACGTTGAGAACAAAGACCGTCAGTATCAGGAAGCCATTATTTTCCACGACGCTGAAAAAATGGTTGAATCAATCGCAGACCTCAAGGATAAACGTATTCTTGTGTTGTCCGGATATGGCTGGCACCATGGAATAATTGGTATTGTTGCGTCAAGAATAACTTCAAAATATCATAAACCTTGTATGCTTATAAGTTGTGACGACGGAGTGGGCAAAGGTTCGGGCAGAAGCGTTCCCGGATTTAATCTTTTTGACGCTATGAAATCCTGCGGTGACCTGTTTACCAAATATGGCGGTCACGAACTTGCTGCCGGTTTTACCGTCCCGCTTGAGAACATAGAAAAGCTGGATAAAGAGCTTAATATATTTGCACAGAAAAATATGTCGGAAGAAGCAAAAAATCCTTCTGTTACTGTAGATTTTGAACTTCCTCCGGAGTATATAACCGTTTCTGATATTGAAAGTCTTAACATTCTCGAACCTTTTGGAACTTCAAATCCGAAACCGGGTTTTATTGTGACCAACGCCCGCATAGTTTCAAAACGCATAATGGGCGACAAAGGTCAGCACATAAAGCTTGGTTTGTGGAAAGACGGTACAACTTTTGAGGCACTTGCTTTTCGCAGGCCGGACATTAACGAGCTTTGTGCCGTAGACGATTATGTAACAGTAATCGGCTCTCTTTCACTTAACGAGTGGAACAACACCAAAACACCACAGTTTATAATTTCCGATATAGATACTCTGCCGGCGGAAGACCGTCCGCCCCAGCGGGAAATTTTAACTGCAGTATACAGCTATCTTAAGTCGTTTGAGGGAAATATACATATTGACCCGGTCACTATGTGTTCGGACATAGAAAATATGTTTAACATACAAATTGACGAAGATATACTTACAAAATGTTTAAATTTTTTCAAAGGTCAGAAGATTATTGAAATTACAGATGACATTATAACAGAACTAAAATGATAGGGGTGATTTTTTGCTATGATTACACATGAAGAGCTTTATGAAACGCTGATATCCGATATTGAAAAATCTCAGTCAAGCGGCAATCTCGACGTAGTAAAAGAAGCCTACCTGTTTGCTCTTGAAGCGCACGGGGACCAGAAACGTGTGTCAGGCGAAGAATATATTTGTCACCCTCTTCAGGTTGCTATTATAATTTCAAATATGCTTCTTGACTGTGACACCATCGCAGCAGGCATTTTACATGACACAATCGAGGATACAGACGTTTCCTACGAAGTTTTGGAACAGAAATTCGGCAAAGATATTGCCCTTATGGTTGACGGAGTTACAAAACTCGGTAAAATCCAGTTTGATACGCAGGAAGAGGCACAGATTGAAAATTTGCGCAAAATGTTTATGTCTACGGCGCGTGACCTCAGGGTAATGCTCATTAAGCTTGCCGACCGTCTCCATAATATGCGGACAATGGAAGTTATGCCCGACTATAAACGACGCCAGAAATCAAAGGAAACAATCGAGATTTTTGCTCCCATAGCAGAGCGCCTGGGTATGTTTAAAATAAAAGCCGAGCTTGAAAACACTTCGCTTAAATATCTCGATCCCATTTCCTATGCTGAAATTACCGATACTTTAAGAGAAAAAATTTCGGGCAATAATAACTATGTTGAAAAAATTATTTCCACCCTGTCAAAAAAGCTTGAAGAAATAGATGTCAAAGGCGAAGTAAGCGGAAGAATAAAACACGTTTACAGTATATTCAAAAAGACCTATATGCAAGGCAGGGCAATTGACGAGATATATGATATTTTTGCAGTCCGCGTAATTGTTAAAACAGTGCCCGACTGTTATGCCGTTCTTGGAATAATACATGATATCTACAAACCTATTCCGGGCAGAATAAAAGACTATATCGCAATGCCCAAACCCAACCTTTACCAGTCGCTTCATACAACAGTTATAGGCGATGGCGGAGTTCCTTTTGAAATACAGATTCGCACCGAAGAAATGCACAAGGTTGCAGAGTTTGGTATTGCTGCCCACTGGAAATACAAGGATGGTATTCAAAAGGACAAAGACGAATCCAAGTTCAACCATCTTCGTCAGATGCTGGAGCTTCAGGGAAGCGTTACCGATGAAGAAGAATTTATGACAAATTTAAAAACGGACATTTTTGCCGACGAAGTTTTTGTTTTCACTCCAAAAGGTGATGTAATCTCTCTTCCCACCGGAAGTTGTCCGATAGACTTTGCTTATGCAATTCACAGTGCCATTGGCTCTAAAATGACAGGCGCCAAAGTTAACGGCAAACTTGTTCCGCTGTATTATACTCTGCAAAATGGTGATATTGTTAATATTATCACCTCTGCTGCTGTTCACGGACCAAGCCTTGACTGGCTCAAAATCGTCCGTACCGCCAGCGCAAGAAGCAAAATAAATCAGTGGTTCAAACGTGAAAAACGCGACGAAAACATTGTCCGCGGAAAAGATATTTTTGAGAAAGAAATAAGAAAAACCGGTTTTTCCTATTCTCTGCTTTACAATGAGGACATCATAAATCAGGAAATCAGCCGCAACCATCTTTCCTCGCTCGACGACCTTTATGCAGCTATAGGATACGGTGGAATTCCGGCAACAAGAATTGTCTCTAAACTTCGTGAAAACTACAAAAAACAGCTTGCACTGCTGTCACCGGAAGAAAAGGCGCAAACCTTTACCCACAAAACTTCCAGCAACGGTGTTATCGTTACCGGAATAGACAACTGTCTTGTAAGACTTTCCCGTTGTTGCAACCCCGTACCGGGAGATGATATTGTTGGATATATCACCCGCGGCCGTGGTGTGTCTGTTCACAGACGCGACTGTATAAATGTTGTGAATAATTTTATCGGCGAAGGTGAAAGCGACCGTCTTATAGATGTTGAATGGGAAAAAGGCAAGGTAGGTACCTCCTATCTTACAGAACTGCTCATCACTGCCGACAACCGCCAGAATCTTCTTGCGGAAGTGCTTGCTCTTATTTCAACATTCAAAATTTCTACTCATTACTGTAATGCAAGAGTGACAAAAGATTTTGCATGTGTAATCAATCTCACTGTTGAAATCACCACTTTTGACCAGCTCAACACGCTTATGAAAAAGCTTATGGGCATCAAAGGTATTATACAGGTTACAAGAACCATGCAATAGAAAGGTTTGTGAATATATGGTATATTTTGGTCCTTCGGGCAACTCCGAATCTTTTTACGATCAGGGCTACAAGCACTCTGTCCAGATGCCCTCCTGGCTTAAAAACATGGGTCTTGATGCTTATGAGTATTCCTGCACAAAAGGCGTTAAACTGAAAACCGAAACTGCTCTTCTTCTGGGCGAAGAAGCAAAGAAGCACGACATCAAATTAAGCGTACATTCCCCCTACTATATAAACCTCTCAACCGACGATGAGGAAAAACGCATTAAAAGCATTAAATATATTACTGATACCGCGGCTCTTGCAAACTTGATGGGCGCCGACAGAGTGGTTGTCCATTCGGGAGCCTGCGCAAAGCTTTCAAGGGAAGAAGCTCTTGAATATGCAAAAAAAACACTTAAAATGGCTCTTGCAGAGCTTGATGAAATGGGGCTTGGCCACGTCCACATCTGTCCCGAAACAATGGGCAAAATAAATCAGCTTGGCACTTTGGACGAGGTGCTGGAGCTTTGCCTTTTGGACGACCGTCTGATTCCAACCATCGACTTTGGGCATCTGTATGCCCGCACATTAGGCGGGCTTGTTACAAAAGAAGATTTTGAAGAAATTTTTGATAAAACAGAAAACAAGCTTGGCTCAGACCGTCTCAAAATTTTCCACAGTCATTTCAGTAAAATAGAATATACAACTCCGGGCGGCGAAAAACGTCATACCGTTTTTGATGATACTCTGTGGGGCCCCGACTTTGAATATGTGGCAGAGATTATTTATAAAAAGAGTCTGTCCCCCACCATCATCTGCGAATCTGCAGGAACAATGGCAGAAGACGCGCTTAAAATGAAACAGGCGTTCTGCGAATTAGAAAAGAAGTGATTTATGTTGTTTGAAAAAAGACTTGAAAACTTAAGAAAAAGGATGGCTTCGGCAGGTCTTGATGCTGTGTTGGTGTCAAACTCCTCTAATATCCGCTACCTCAGCGGTTTTTCCGGTTCCGAGTCCGACCTTTTGGTAACAAAAAGCGGGGCCTACCTGCTTTGCGATTCCCGCTATACTCTTCAGGCGCAGCTTGAATGTCCTGACTGCACCGTTTTAAATACCGGCGAAGGAATTTATAATCTTGTCTGCGGAATAATTTACGAGCAGTCAATTAAAAGGCTGGGGTTTGAAGACCGCAGCATAAGCTTTGCTGCTGCAACAAAAATGTCGCAGAAAATATCTTCGGCAGAGCTTGTCCCGGTCGGAAACCTTGTTTCTGACATCAGAATAATAAAAGATGAAACAGAAATTGCGGCTTTAAAAAAAGCGGCCTTTATTGCGGACGGTGCTTTCCGGCACGCACTTTCGGTGATAAAACCGGGCATTCGTGAAATAGAGGTTGCCGCGGAAATAGAATATTATATGCGAAAAAACGGCGGGGAAAAACCAAGTTTTGATACAATAGTTGCCTCGGGCGAAAACTCTGCAAAGCCCCATGGCACTGCAAGCGAAAAGCCGATTGCTCCCGGCGATTTTATAGTTATGGATTTCGGCTGCGTTGTTGACGGGTATTGCAGTGATATTACAAGAACAGTTGCTCTCGGCAGCGTCACACAGGAACAAAAAAGCGTGTATAATGCCGTACTTTTCACACAGCTTAAAATGGTGAACTTGCTCTGTTCCGGTATGCCCTGCGCAAAAGCTGACACCTTAGCCAGAAATATTTTTTCCACTTTTTCAGTAGAAAAACATTTTACACATGCTCTGGGTCACGGTGTGGGACTTGATGTTCATGAGCAGCCAAGCCTTTCAAGGCGGTCGGATATAACACTTTGCAACAATATGGTTGTAACCGTTGAACCGGGCCTTTATTTTGACGGAAAATACGGTGTGAGAATTGAAGATACAGTGGTTATGTCGGGCGACAAAGCATATCCTCTCACCTCATCACCAAAAGAACTGATTATAATTTAAAAATAACTCTTGAAATTATTGAAATTTTATTGTAAAATATATACATACTATACAAAAAGGAGAATAAACATTATGATATCAGCAGGTGATTTTAGAAACGGCGTAACATTTGAGCTTGACGGCAGTGTATTCCAGATAGTACATTTCCAGCACGTTAAACCGGGCAAAGGTGCTGCTTTTGTTAGAACAAAAATTAAAAATGTTATGACAGGCGCAGTTTTAGAGAGAACTTTCAGCCCGACAGACAAAATGCCCAAAGCTCACGTTGAACGTAAAGATATGGAATATCTCTACAATGACGGTGACCTTTACTATTTCATGGATTCGGAAACATATGAACAGCTTCCTTTAGGACATGACCTTCTGGAAGATGCTCTTCCTTTCCTCAAAGAAAATATGATTGTTAAAGTGCTTTCCTATAAAGGAAACGTTTTCGGTGTTGAACCTCCCAACTTTGTTGAACTTGAAGTTACTGAAACAGAGCCGGGCGTTAAAGGCGACACTGCAACAGGCGCAACAAAACCTGCTATTGTTGAAACAGGTGCAACCGTTATGGTTCCTCTGTTTGTAAACACCGGAACAATTATCAGAGTTGATACACGTACCGGCGACTATATGGAAAGAGTAAACTAAAATAGAGAAAGGTGGCCTATTATGTCTTATTTTACAGAAAAAGCATCCTACCTTAAAGGTCTTGCAGAAGGTCTTGATATAGACTCTTCAACAAAAGAAGGCAAACTTCTTGTTGCTATGCTTGATGTTATCGAAGATTTGGCTGATGAAATGGAAATGCTGGACGAAAAACAGGATGACCTTTTAAATCTCATTTCTGACATCGCAGACGAATATGATGACGAATGTGACTGCTGCGATTGTGAAGATGACGACGATTTTGATTATTTTGAAATCCAGTGTGAAAAATGCGGCAATATAATTTGTCTGGACGAGGATCTTCTCGATTCGGACGATGATATTGTTTGTCCGGCTTGCGGCGAAGTAATTGAACTTGAGTTTGATGAATGTGACTGCTGCGATTGCTGCGACTGCGAAGAAGAATAATTGCTTTTCAAACAACCTGTTTCTACCGAAACAGGTTGTTTTTTTGCATTTTTCCCTTCCCTGCTTATGTTGACTTTTTCCTCATTTTGAGTTATACTTTAGAGTAGGAAAGTATTTTTTACGGAGGAACAGATATGTTATGTACAAAATGCGGGAAATATCCTGCTGTAATATTCATTAAAAATCAGTCAGACCCGTCTGCTCCCACCCAGGCACTTTGCATAAAATGTGCACAGGAAATGGGCGGCGGTTTTTTAGACGGTATGTTTGAAACTATGGGTATAAACCCGGAAGAAGCTGCAGAACTTCTTGCAAGTGCCGACATTGGCGATATGCTGCAGAACATAAGTCCGGAAGAGCTCAGCGAAGCACTTCAGGGTGGAATTGACCCATCGGATGAAACAGACATTTCCGACGATAAATCCCCCATGAATATGATGGACGGTTTCATTGCCAATTTAAACAAATTTATGAGCAGTGCTCCCAAACAAAAACCTGAACCCGAAAAAGAGAAAAAGTCTATCAAAAATGAAGACCCTGTTAAAAAACGCCGTAAATTCCTGGAAGCATACGGCATTGACCTTACAAGAAAAGCAAGAAACGGCGGGGTTGACAGAGTTGTCGGCAGAGACACCGAAATTGCAAGAATTATACAGATTTTAAATAGAAGAAATAAAAACAATCCTGTCCTTTTAGGCGAACCGGGCGTTGGTAAAACAGCCATTGCCGAAGGTCTTGCTCTGCGTATTGTAGAGAAAAAAGTGCCGCCGAAACTTTTTGGCAGCAGCGTGTATCTTTTGGACTTTGCATCGCTTGTTGCCGGAACCCAGTTCAGAGGACAGTTTGAATCAAGACTTAAAAATCTTATTGAAGAAGTGAAAAAAGAGGGTAATATAATCCTTGTAATAGACGAAGTTCACAACATTGTGGGTGCAGGCGATGCCGAAGGCGGTGCGATGAACGCGGCAAACATTTTAAAACCTGCTCTTGCCCGCGGAGAAATCCAGATAATCGGTGCAACCACCCTTACCGAATACCGCAAAAAAATAGAAAAAGATTCTGCCCTTGAACGCAGATTCCAACCTGTTTTAATCGGCGAACCCTCAACCGAAGACAGCATAGAGATTTTAAAAGGTATTAAAGATTATTATGAGTCATATCATAAAGTAATAATATCCGACGAGGTTATAAAAGCAGCCGTTCTTCTGTCAGAACGCTATATTCACGACAGATTTCTGCCCGATAAAGCAATAGATGTTATTGACGAGGCCTGCTCAAAAGTTAATCTTTCAAACGAGCTTCTCATTGAAATGGCAGCACTTAAAGAGCAGCTTTCGGAAAACGCAAGACAAAGAGAGTCTGTTGACCCGGAAGACTACCAGAAAATTGCAGATTTAAAATCGGAAGAATGCCGGATAAGCGACCGTCTTTTTGAAATTGAAAAAACCGATGTGAGAAAAGAAGTAACCTCGGACGATGTTACCGAGGTTGTCCAGATGTGGACCAATATCCCTGTTAAAAAGCTGACAGAAGTTGACTCATCAAAGCTTATGAACCTTGAAGAACAGCTGCACGAAAGCGTTATCGGCCAGGACAAAGCCGTGCAGGCAATCGCAAAAGCGGTACGCCGCAAACGTGCCGGAATAAACAACAAAAAACGTCCCATTTCTTTCATATTCGTTGGCCCTACAGGCGTTGGTAAAACCGAGCTTGTGAAAACTCTTGCAAAATGTATGTTTGGCAGCGAAGACTCACTTATACGTCTTGATATGTCCGAATATATGGAAAAACATTCTGTTTCCAAGCTTATAGGTTCACCTCCCGGATATGTTGGGTATGACGAAGCAGGCCAGCTGACAGAAAAAATCCGCAGAAACCCCTATTCTGTTATTCTGCTTGACGAAATTGAAAAAGCCCACGCCGATGTGTTCAATATGTTCCTGCAAGTTCTGGATGACGGCAGAATCACCGATTCTCAGGGCAGAGTTATAAACTTTGAAAATACGGTTATAGTAATGACATCCAATGCCGGCAGCGAGCTTAAAACAGGCCGTATGGGATTTGAAAGCTATGCATCCGTGAGCAAATATGAAAAAGCTCTTTCTCAGCTTTTCAGACCGGAATTTTTAAACAGAGTTGACGAGATAATAGAATTTGATTATCTCCCCCGCGACGAACTTATTAAAATTGTTGATATAATGCTCTCCGACCTTGCACATGGTCTTGCCGAAAAGGATATTTCAATCACTGTCAGCGACGCGGCAAAGGACCTTGTCGTTTCAAAAGGATATGACGAAAAATATGGTGCACGTCCTATGCGCCGCGTAATTATGCGCGAGATTGAAGACGTAATAGCAACTAAAATAATCTCGGGAGAAATTACCTCCGGCAGAAATATCTGTATTGATGCTGGCGGAGACTCTTTCGTTATTATTTAATAAAATTTTAACACTCTTTTCACACAGTTTTCAAAAAAGTGTGCTACTATTTTGATGTAATATCAAAAAACCAACTTGCCCACACAAAAATGTTCGGGCAGAAAGGCAGGTAAATTATGTCTGATTTAAATGATTACAGATGGTATAATGATGATTATCAGAATACCTCTAATAACCAGTTTTATAACGGCGGACCGCAAAAGAAGAAACGTTCTGCAAAAAAAGTCTGGCTGACAGTGCTTATATGTTTTATGGCGGTTGTTATGATTGCCAGCACAACGGTCACTGTATATGTTCTTGCCTCAAACAATGGTGCAAACACCTCTTCCGGTCCGTCAACCTCTCTTTTAGACCCAAAACCGTCTTTTTCTTTCGACCAGCTTACTGACGGAGAAAAAACGGCGAAAAGCACAGTGGAAATTGCCGCTCAGGCAGGTCCCTCGGTTGTGGGCATCACAACAAAATCAACCTACCACTCCTGGTTTGGTCAACCCTTTGAACAGCTTGGAAGCGGTTCGGGAATTATTATTTCCGAAGACGGTTATGTCGCAACAAACTACCACGTTATAGCAAATGCGACAACTGTTTCAATCATTATGAATACGGGCGAAGAACATCCGGCAACAGTTGTTGGCTATGATGCCGCTACCGATATTGCTCTTTTAAAAGTTAACGGCACCGGTTTCACAAAAGCAACTCTCGGAACCTCTTCTTCTCTTCAGGTAGGAGAACTTGCAATTGCAATAGGAAACCCACTCGGCCACGAGCTTGCAGGTACCGTAACTGTTGGTGTTATAAGTGCAGTAAACCGTACCATTCAGGCAGATGACGGCACTGAAATGACTCTTATCCAGACAGACGCCGCAATAAACCCCGGTAACTCGGGAGGTGCTCTTGTTAATGCCTACGGCGAGGTTATAGGCATCAACTCCATGAAATTCTCAGGCGAAGGTGTTGAGGGCATTGGCTTTGCAATTCCCATAGACATTGCAAAACCTATTCTGACAGACCTTATGGAAAAAGGTTATGTTTCAGGACGTCCGCTTATAGGAATTTCTCTTCGTGAAATCACCCCCGAACTTGCAGCAATAAACGATATCCCCGCAGGTATTCAGGTTTATTCTGTTGCAAAGGGCGGTGCGGCTGATAAGGCAGGCATCAAGGAAGGCGACATTATTGTTTCGGTAGACGGCAAGCTTGTTGAAACAACAAAGGATGTCAGCGATATACGCGACCAGCACAAAGCGGGTGACACACTTAAATTTGTTGTTAACCGCGACGGCGTAACAAAAACTTTCAATGTAGTTCTGCAGGAAGATACAACTTCCAGAACCTCCAACTAAAATATATATAAGCACAGCGGCATTCTTTTTAAAAGATGCCTCTGTGCTTTTTTGTTGCAATTTGTCGATAAAAAAATGTTGCAAACTCCTTGACATAGTGTTATAATAATATTGCGACATAAATTAAAGATTTTTTTTGCTCTGACCAAGGGGCGTTTATGTCCATTTTTCTCAATATGCGGTATTAACCTGTAAAAAACGCAGACTCCTCCGCATGTTGAGTTCGTTAGAGCAAACATACTTTAGTTTATGTCGCAGTAAACTACGGAGCTATGCGTTTTATGTGCGTAGCTTTTGCTGCGCACTTTTTTAATGCAACTGCTCCTTTGAAAAACAAAAAAAGGAGAAAAATTATGAATAAATATCAGGAAATGTATTATATTTTATTTACCGCTATAACAGAGGCAAGCAGACTTTTGCAGGAGGCTCAACAGAAAGTCGAAGAAATTTATATTTCAGATAATTAAAATAAATCCCCGAACAATTGTGTTCGGGGATTTATTATTATTCTTTAACAGTTCCGTCTGCATTAAACAGCGGCAGTGGTTCGAGCGCAATAATGTCGGGTCGGTCGATTGCATCACCTTCGGCAAGAATTGTCATTTTGCCGGCAGTAATCCCCCCAACCTCATTAACCAGATATTCAATAGCACGGAGGGATTCTCCTGTGCTTATAACATCGTCCACGATAAGCACTTTTTTGCCTTTCATTTTTGCAATTTCGTCTGCGCCCAGGCAAAGAGTCTGTTCCTTTTCGGTGGAAATAGATTTCACCTTAACGGTCACAACATCTTTCATATAAAGCTTGAACGCTTTTCTTGCCACAACGTAGGGTTTCCCCGACTGTCTTGCCATTTCATGAGCAAGCGGAATTCCTTTTGATTCGGCAGTGATAATCACATCAAATTCGGGCGCTTTTCGAAGTAAAATTCCTGCCGCCTTTTCGGTGAGCTCGGTGTCTCCGAAAATAACAAATCCTGCTATGTAAAGGTCGTCGGTAACTCTGCAGACAGGCAAGCTTCTTTCCAGCCCGGCAATTTTCATTTTATGGTACATTAAAAATCATCCCTTTCATAAACTAATCTTACCATTTAGCATCACAAATGTCAACATAATTCCGTCATATTCGTGACATAATAAAAAGTAATTTTACTTTTTTTGTTCACAGTAACGAAAATAGTTTATTTTATTGACTTATGGTAAAAAAAGTAGTATAATGGATAATGTACGGGTATGTCCGTACTATAATATTGTTTTTATATTATTTAATATTACTTTAGGAGGTTGAATTTATGGCAAATTCAGTTAAACTCACAGTTGTCGGCAATACCGCGACAGCCCATGTTGCCTATGCCTTCAGCGATGCCGCAGCAATCTTCCCCATCACTCCTTCTTCCACAATGGCAGAAGTTTGTGATGAGTGGGCAGCTTACGGCAGAAAAAACATTTTTGGCCAGACAATGAAGATTGTAGAAATGCAGTCCGAAGCAGGTGCAGCAGGTGCCGTTCATGGCTCTCTCGCAGCAGGTGCTCTCACAACAACATTCACAGCATCTCAGGGTCTTCTCCTGATGATTCCTAACATGTACAAAATCGCCGGCGAGCTTATGCCTGCAGTTTTCCATGTAAGTGCTCGTTGTGTATCTGCACACGCACTTTCAATTTTTGGCGACCATTCAGACGTTATGGCTTGCCGTCAGACAGGTTTTGCAATGATTGCATCCGCATCCGTTCAGGAAGCTATGGATATTGCAACAGTTGCTCACCTTGCAACACTTAAATCCAAAGTTCCGTTCCTTCACTTCTTTGACGGTTTCAGAACATCTCACGAAGTACAGAAAATCGATGCTATTCCTTACGAAACATTAGCAGAAATGGTTGACTATGAAGACATCGAAGATTTCAGACGTCGTGCCATGAACCCTGAACACCCTGACCAGAGAGGTACTGCACAGAACCCCGACATCTACTTCCAGAACAGAGAAGCTTGTAACAAATACTACGACGCTGTTCCCGGCATAGTAGAAACAATGATGAAAAAAGTTGAAGCTGCTACAGGCAGAAAATACAACCTCTTCGACTATGTTGGTGCTCCCGATGCTGAAAGAGTTATCATTGCTATGGGTTCCGGTGTTGAAGCTATCGAAGAAACTGTTGACTATCTCACAGCTAAAGGCGAAAAAGTTGGTCTTATCAAAGTTAGACTTTACAGACCTTTCTCTGCTGAACACTTTGTAAATGCTCTTCCCAAAACTGTTAAGAAAGTTGCTGTTCTCGACAGAACAAAAGAACCCGGTTCATTTGGTGAACCTCTTTATGTTGACGTTGCAACAGTTCTCAACGACAAAGGCATGAAAGATATCACAGTTGTTGGCGGCAGATACGGCCTTGCATCCAAAGAATTCACACCTTCTATGGTTAACGCTATCTACAACAACTTAAAACTTGACGCTCCGAAAAACCACTTCACAGTTGGTATTAATGACGACGTTACAGGTCTTTCTCTTGACGTTACAGAAGAAATCGACACAACACCTGCAGGTGTAACACGTTGTAAATTCTTCGGTCTCGGTTCTGACGGTACTGTTGGTGCTAACAAAAACTCCATCAAAATCATCGGTAACCACACAGACATGTACGCTCAGGGTTACTTCTCATACGACTCTAAAAAATCCGGTGGTATTACAGTTTCTCACTTAAGATTCGGTAAAACACCTATCAAAGCTCCTTACCTTTTAACAGTTTCCGACTTCATTGCATGTCATAACTCTTCTTACGTTACACGTTATGACCTGCTTGCAGGCATCAGAGAAGGCGGTACATTCCTCCTCAACTCTCCCTGGAACACTGTTGAAGAGTTGGACAAAAACCTCCCCGCTTCCCTGAAAAATGTTATTGCTAAGAAAAACGTTAAATTCTATAACATTGACGCCGTTAAACTCGGTATGGAAATCGGTCTTGGTTCAAGAATCAACATGATTATGATGTCTGCTTTCTTCAAACTTGCTAACATCATTCCTATGGAAGATGCTATCAAATACATGAAAGAAGCTATCGTTAAATCTTACGGCAAAAAAGGTGAAAAAGTTGTTAACATGAACAACGCTGCTGTTGATGCAGGTCACGAAGGTCTTGTTGAAATTAACTACCCTGCTTCCTGGGCAACAACAACAGAAGGTGCTCTTCCTGCTGAAGTTCCTGCAACAGACTACTTCAACAGCTTTGTTAAACCTATCCTTGCTCAGAAAGGTGACGAACTCCCTGTAAGTGCATTTGATGCAGACGGTATCGTTCCTGCCGGCACAACACAGTTCGAAAAACGTGGTATCGCAGTACTTGTTCCTGCTTGGAATATTGACAACTGTATCCAGTGTAACCAGTGTGCATACGTTTGTCCGCACGCTTGTATCAGACCTTACCTCGCTACTGAAGAAAACCTCAAAGATGCTCCTGCAGCTTTTGAAACAAAGAAAGCTATCGGTAAAGCTTATGACGGTCACCTCTACAGAATGCAGGTAAGCCCCATGGATTGTACAGGTTGCGGCAACTGTGCTGACATCTGTCCTGCTCCTAAGGGTAAAGCACTGGTTATGAAACCGTTAGTTGAAGTATCTGCTACTGAAAATGCTAACTGGGATTTCGCTCAGACTCTTCCCACACCGGAAGTTACTTTCAGCAAAGCTACAGTTAAAGACAGCCAGTTCATTCATCCTCTCTTTGAGTTCTTCGGTGCTTGTGCAGGTTGTGGTGAAACACCTTATGTAAAACTCGTTTCCCAGCTCTTTGGTGACAGAATGATGGTTGCTAACGCAACAGGTTGTTCTTCAATCTACGGTGGTAGTGCTCCTACCAACCCCTATACAGTAAACAAAGACGGTCACGGTCCTGCTTGGGCTAACTCCCTCTTTGAAGATAATGCAGAATTCGGTCTTGGCTTCCAGATTGCTCTCCTCCAGAGAAGAGCTAAACTTGAAGACCTTGTAGCTAAATTCCTCGAAGCTCCTTGCTGCGATGAAATGGCTGAAGCGTTTAGAAACTGGCTCAAAGTTAAAGACGAAGGCGACGCTTCCAAAGAAGCAGGCAACGTTTTAAAAGCAATGATTCCTGCTGCAATCGAAAAAACATCAGGCGAAACAAAAGCTCTTCTTGAAGAAATCTACACATATGCAGAACTCTTCACAAAGAAATCTGTTTGGATCTTCGGTGGTGACGGTTGGGCATACGACATCGGTTACGGCGGTCTTGACCACGTAATTGCAAGCGGCGAAGATGTTAACATCCTCGTTATGGATACAGAAGTTTACTCCAACACAGGCGGTCAGTCTTCTAAAGCTACTCCTACTGCTGCAATTGCTAAATTTGCTGCTGCAGGTAAGAGAGTTAAGAAAAAAGACCTTGGCCTCATCGCTATGTCTTATGGTTATGTATACGTTGCAAGCGTATGTATGGGCGCTGACCACAACCAGCTCCTCAAAGCTATGAGAGAAGCTGAAAGCTACCACGGTCCGTCACTTATCATCGCTTACGCTCCTTGTATCAACCACGGTATTGCTAAAGGCATGGGCAAATCCCAGGCAGAAGCAAAAGCCGCTGTTGAATCAGGTTACTGGCAGCTTTACAGATACAATCCGACACTTGCTGAAGAAGGCAAAAATCCGTTCACTCTTGATTCCAAAGCTCCTACAGGAGAAGTTAAGGAATTCTTAAAAGGTGAAGCAAGATATGCTGCACTTCTTAAACAGTTCCCGGATGTTGCTGACGGTCTTTTAGACAAAGCTTCCGAAGAAGCTCTTGCAAGATACGAACAGTACAAAGGTATGGCTGAATAATCAGTATATTAGAAAAGACAGACGAATTTTTCGTCTGTCTTTTTGTTTGTAGGGGGACGGATGCCCACATCCGCCCGAAGCGGGACGATGTGGGCATCCGTCC
>JAZNIU010000056.1:0-30791 GCA_045577655.1 Clostridia bacterium | reverse complement strand
TTCTTTTATTACTTATATTATCTCACATTTACGACATTATTTCAAGTCTTTTTGAAAATTTGACAAAGTGACAAATTTCCCGGCTTTTTTTATGGCATATTTGAACAAGAGTGCCAATAAGTTTTCTTGACAACAAAATGTGGGTGTGATAGTATATAGAATGTTATATTTAATTGCAAACCCTGTTTTGCGAGGTGAGTTTAATGAATTTACAGACAGAATTTCCGCGTAAAGAGAAAAAGCTTAAAGAAAAAACAGTTTTGTCAGAGAAAAAGAGCTTGCTTGCGATAGCACTTTTGTCTCTTGCAGTTTTTTTTGTTACTTCCATAATACAAAATGACCTTTTAAGTCTGATGCATTTTGTTTATCTGGCATACCCGGCCATAATAATATTAAATATTCTGCCGGTGTTTTTAATCGGTGCTGCAGTTTTCTTCATGACAGGTCGGGCATGGATAGGCTGTCTTGTGGCATATATACCAACCGTTGTGGCGGCAATTGCAAACTATTATAAAGTGAATTTTCGTGACGAGCCTATAAAAATAAGCGATTTAATGCTTCTTTCAGAGGTCACAAATATTACTCAGGGTTATACCTTTAAACTGACGTTTGGGATTGTTATTGGTGTGGCGTGTGCGGCGGCACTTGTTGTGTTTGCTGCAAAAAAAATAAAAACTGCCAAAATGAAAGTCTGGGTGAGAGCTGTTGGAGCACTTTGCTGTGTTTGTCTTATGGCTTTATCCTATAACTTTATTTACACAAACAAAACAATTTATGATTCAATTCCTACCTGGAGCAACGAGTTTCACGATGCGGATGTTGTTAAACACAAAGGCATTGTCTACTCCTTTTTAAACAGTGCCAACTTTAAAAAGTATGGGATGCCTGATGGTTACTCTGAAGAAAAAGTGAATGAAATTTTAAAAACTTCAGTTTCGGCAGAAGCGAAAACTGATGAAAACATCAATGTGTTTGCTATAATGGGAGAGGCTTTCTTTGATGTCCGCACAGGAGGGAAAGTGGAATTTTTCGGTGAACAGAACCCATACAAAAATTATGACAGAGTGAAAAAAGAAGGGTACAGCGGCAGTATAGTTGTTCCGGGCTTTGGCGGCAGCACCGAATCCACCGAATTTGAATTTCTCACCGGTGCAAGCCAGTATCTTCTGGATGAAAGTATGCCTACTGCATACAAAACTTTTGTTACAGAAAAAACCTATGGACTTACTCAGTATTTTGTGGACAGAGGATATGACGCGGTAGCAATTCACCCCGGTTACGGCTGGTTTTATAACAGAAAGAATGCATACAAAAATCTCGGGTTTGAAAAGTTTGTTTCAAGAGACGACCTTCCTGATGGTCAGCCACAGATTAACGGGTATATTCTTGATGAAGTCACAACGAATTTGATTATTGAAAACTATGAGGAGCATACCCGAAAAAATCCGGGGAAACCCTATTTTAACTTTACTGTTACAATACAGAACCACGGACCTTATCTGGCAAAAGATATGGGGTTTGGTAATATATTGAAACAAACCGACGGAATGTCTGACGACATGTATCATATAATAAACAATTATCTTAAAGGAATTGGCGACACGGATGCGCTGCTTGGCGAAATATGCGATTTTGCATCCGCACAGGAAAAACCCATCGTGATTTTGTTCTTCGGCGACCATCTGCCATATCTTGACGAAAATGATGCGGGGTTTGAACTTATAGGCTATGATATAAAACCTCAGACTTACGAGGGACTTCAGAACAAGCACACAACTCCATACGTTATGTGGTGTAACGACAGTGCGAAAGAAATTATAAAGCAAAACCGCGGGTTTGTTAAAAAGGGCAAAGGCCCGGAAATTTCCACAGGATTCCTTGCTGCAGAACTTTTAGATTATCTTGGCATGGGAAAATCAGGGTACTTTAGTTTTGTCTATGATTTAAAGGATTCCGTTAATATTATAACGCCCTATTATTACAAAAGCGGGGAAAACTATTTTAAGAAACCTGATGAGGAATTATCAGATAAAATAAAAGATTACAAAAACCTGCAATATTATAATTTCAGGGAATATGCCAAGGTTGACAAATAATGTCCGAAGGTGTATAATAAAGTCAAAATTACACATGGGGGATTGAAAGGATTATGGAAAAAATTCATATTATGACACACCCTCTTATCGTTCACAAAACAACAATGATGAGAGACAAAAACACAACAGTAAAAGATTTCCGAGCTTATGCAAATGAAATTGCTCTTCTCATGGGTTACGAAGCAACAAGAGACCTTGAGATGGAAGACAAAACAGTTGAAACTCCTATGATGGAAATGACAGGCAAAATGATTAAAAGAGATGTGGCCATTGTTCCTATTCTGCGTGCAGGTCTTGGAATGGTGGATGCACTTTTAGAGCTTGTGCCTACTGCAAAAGTGGGACACATTGGTCTCTATCGTGACCACGAAACTCTCCAGCCGGTTGAGTATTATTGCAAACTTCCAACCGAGCTTGACAAACGCCAGGTTATCGTAGTTGACCCCATGCTTGCAACAGGCGGCAGCGCGAGTGCAGCTATCGACTTTATAAAAAAACGCGGAGCAAAAGACATCAAATTTATGTGTCTTATAGCAGCGCCTGAAGGACTTGAAGTATTAAGCAAAGCTCACCCCGATGTTGAAATATACTGCGGTGCGCTGGACGAAAAACTCAACGAAAACGGATACATTCTTCCTGGTCTTGGTGACGCGGGTGACAGACTCTTCGGAACCTTATAAAATATTGATACTTTAATAAAATAAAACGGTTGTCCCTGTTTTTTGGGACAACCGTTTTTTGTTATATGGCAAATCATAAAAAGGGTATGAAAACAATATAATATTTTGTAGAAATATATGAAAGAGGTGAAAAAGATGGCAGAAGGCAGGATAATTGTGAAAACAAGCACGTCGGGCATGCTCATTCCCGTTGAGGATGCAAAAGTTTTTATAATCCGCAAAACAGAAGGAAAGGACAATATTATTGCGTCGAGAAGCACAGGCAGAAGCGGCATAACCGATTCCATAATTGTTTCTGCGCCCGATAAAATAAATAGTCAGTCCCCCGATGGTGGCAGGGCGTATGCTTCAGTTGATATACGGGTGGAACACCCCCTTTACTACACACTGTATATTAAAGATGCGCAGGTGTTTGCCGACACCGAAAGTGTCCAGCGGGCAGAGCTTATACCCCTTGCAATACCATCAGGCGACAAAACGAAAAATATTGTTATCACACCGCAAAATGTATAGTTTGATTTGTGAGAGGAGATTTTTATGGCAAGAGTTTTCCCTTTTGTTCCGGAAAGCATAACAGTTCATTTAGGCGCGCCGGCATCGGACGCCGAAAATGTGACAGTATCTTTTGTGGATTACATAAAAAATGTTGCTTCAAGTGAAATTTATCCCACCTGGGAGCCTGCGGCACTACTGGCAAATATAAATGCACAGGTGTCCTATGCGCTCAACAGAATCTATCTGGAGTATTATCCCAGCAGGGGGTATAATTTTGATATTACAAACAACACGGCATTTGACCAGAAATTCATATACGGAAGAACAATATTTGACAATATCAGCAAAATTGTTGACGAGGTTTTTGATACATATATAAGACGTCAGGGGTTTATTGAACCGCTGGCGGCAAAATACTGTAACGGAACAACGGTTACATGTGCCGGGCTTTCTCAGTGGGGAAGTCAGGAGCTGGCTGAAAGCGGGTATAACGATGTTGAAATTTTAAGATATTATTACGGCGATGATATTGAAATTGTCCCGGACACAAGGGTTATTAGCAACAGCCCGTCATACCCGGGGTTTGAAATAGGTCCCGGTGCCAGCGGCGACTATGTGAATGTTATCCAGACCGAGCTTAACAGAATATCCCAGAACTATCCGCTTATTCCCAAAATAGGCACAGTTACCGAATTTTACGGTGAGCTTACTGAAGAGGCGGTAAGAACTTTCCAGGAAATTTTCGGGCTTGAGCCTACGGGGATAGTGAACAAAGCTACCTGGTATGAACTTATATTTATTTATGTCGGGGTAACAAGGCTTGCAGAGCTTAATTCGGAAGGGCAACAACTTTTCGGGGAAAGTCTTGAATATCCTGATGCCATTTCAAAAGGAAACAAAGGGCAGAAGGTTGTGATACTGCAATATTTCTTAAATGTTCTGTCCGATTTTTATGCGGTAATTCCGCCCGTTCCCATAGACGGCGATTTTGAAGATGAAACCTTTGATTCGGTTGTAGCGGCACAGAGATATTTTGGTCTGCCTGAAACGGGGGTTGTGGGAGATGAAACGTGGAACATCATATATGACGCATACAAGGGAATAGTAGAAACTATTTTTACAGACAGAGAGATTTTCCCGGTGGACACAAAAACCTTTGGCGGAACAGAACTTAAATTTGGATCAAGCGGCGAAGATGTGATGGAACTGCAAAAGTACATAAATTCCGCTGCACAGCGATATGCTACGGTAAACCCCGTGTCGGAAAACGGAATTTTCGGCAGGCACACCAGATGGGCAGTTATGGAATATCAGAAGCAAAACGGCATTAACCAGACTGGTACGGTAGACAGAGAAACCTGGAACAGACTGGCAAATACACATAGGGATGTTCAGTCTGCAGGGACGTCGCGACCTACACAGTTTCCGGGGAAAACCCTGAAAGAAAATGATGTTGATGGAGGGAGAACATGAACAGAACAGAATTTCCTTTAACAGGCGAACCAATAAGAAGTATGCAGACTTTCCTGAGAAAAATATCTGAAAGAAGAGACATCCCCAAAGTTGTGACCGACGGAATTTTCGGCGGGCAGACAAAGGATGCGGTGATGGCGTTTCAAAGACTGTATGAGCTCAAGCCCACCGGTGAGGCTGACAAGGAAACCTGGGATAAAATTGTGGAAATTTTTGACGAGGTCACAAAAGAAACTGCACCGCCCGACTGTCTTGTAATTTTTCCCGAATCAGGATATATCATAGAAGCGGGCAGTGAGGACCGGCTGCTTTATGTATTGCAGGCGGCACTGAAAGGAATTTCTGAAAATGTTGAAAATGTTCCCGGCGCAAATATAACGGGAGTTCACGACGAGGCGAGCGTTGCAGCGGTTAAAAGTATTCAGAAAATCTCGGGGATGGAAGAAACGGGAAGAATAGACAAAGACACCAGCAATGCAATTGCAGAGGTATATCAGTTTTTTGTTGTGAAAAGCATAACTCCGCCCGAGACGGAATATGAGGACTATCCGGGAAGTGAAAATAAAAGAGAGAATGAGGCGGAAAGAGGGGTGGAAGGAGAAAAAGGTATCAGATAACGCCGTATAAAACTACATTTTTCGGGGTAGGATAATAAGAAAATTTTTGTATAATTTAACCAAAATATTTAACATATTTTCTGTAAAATTTATGATGGGCGGCAGTTGACGGCATAAAAAGTATATGATATAATGATAAATTGCCACGTATATTCTAAAATGACAATTTTCTATATATTAAGGAAATTTTGATAAACCAATCCAAAATTAAGAGTATAGGCTTTTACAAATAAGGCGGATTTCGGGAAAAATCTGCTTAAATGAGGTGATTTTTATGCAACGACCTGCTCCGAAAATGTACGGAAGAAATGAGAGAAGAACCTTTGCAAGAATCGAAGAATGTTTGGAGATGCCAAATCTTATCGAGATTCAGAAAAACTCCTACAACTGGTTCATGGAAAAGGGACTTAAGGAAGTTTTTGAGGATGTGTCGCCGATAAACGACCATTCGGGCAATCTTTCTCTTGAATTCTACGACTACTACTTTGACACTACTCCCAAGTATTCAATCGAGGAGTGCAAGGAAAGAGATGCGACATATTCTGTTGCTCTCAGAGTTAAAGTAAGACTCGTTAACAGGGAAACAGGCGAAATTAAAGAACAGGAAATCTTTATGGGTGATTTTCCTCTTATGACACCGCAGGGAACATTTATTATCAACGGTGCTGAAAGGGTTATTGTCAGCCAGCTTGTTCGTTCCCCCGGCATATACTATGACAAAACACAGGACAAGACCGGTAAACCGCTCTATTCTTCCACCTTTATACCAAACAGAGGTGCGTGGCTTGAATATGAGACCGATTCATCCGACATCTTTTCCGTAAGAATAGACAAGACCAGAAAAATGCCTATAACCGTACTTATACGTGCACTGGGTCTTAAAACAGATGAAGACATTCTCAATATGTTTGGACAGAGCTCCAAAATCACTGCCACACTTGAAAAAGACAGTGCAAAAACAGAAGACGATGCGCTGATTGAGGTTTACAAAAAAATCAGACCGGGCGAGCCGCCGACGGTTGAAAGTTCAAGAGCTCTTGTTGACGGCATGTTCTTTGATTTCAAGAGATATGACCTTGCAGGAGTTGGCAGATACAAAGTAAACAAAAAGCTTGCTTTTGCAAACAGAGTTGTGGGATTTAAACCTGCACAGCCGATAATTGACCCTGACACAGGGGAAGTAATCTGCGGTGTGGACGATGTTATCACAAAAGAAATTGCAAAAGAGCTGGACGACAGCGCTGTTAACAGAATTTATTTAAGCATTGATGGAAAAGAGATTCCCGTCTTCTCCAACAATCTTATCGACATAAAAAGAAGAGTAAACGTTGATATTTCTGACCTTGAGATAAAAGAAAGAGTATATCTCCCGGTTCTTGAAGACATCCTTGCAGATGCCAAAACAGACGAGGAAATATATTCTGCCATCAAGAGAAATGCGGACCTTTTGGTATGCAAACATCTTTATGTTGACGATATTTTCTCATCCATAAACTATATCACATGCCTTGAAGAAGGTATCGGCAACTTTGACGATATCGATCATCTCGGCAACAGACGTCTGCGCTGCGTAGGCGAACTTTTGCAGAACCAGTTCAGAGTTGGTTTTGCAAGAATGGAACGTGTTGTAAAAGAAAGAATGGTTATTCAGGATCCTGATATAGCTTCTCCGCAGAATCTTATCAACATAAGACCTGTGGTTGCTACTATCAGAGAATTCCTTGGTTCTTCCCAGCTTTCACAGTTTATGGACCAGACCAACCCGCTTGCAGAGCTCACTCATAAGAGAAGACTTTCTGCACTCGGTCCCGGCGGTCTTTCCCGTGACCGTGCAGGTTTCGAAGTTCGTGATATTCACTATTCTCACTATGGAAGAATGTGTCCGGTAGAAACACCGGAAGGACCTAACATAGGTCTTATCAGTTCACTCACAACCTATGCGAGAATAAACGAACACGGTTTCATTGAAGCTCCATACAGAAAAGTTGACAAGGAAAAAGGTATTGTTACAAACGAAATAGTATATATGTCCGCTGACGAAGAGGACGGATTTATTGTTGCTCCTGCCAACGAACCGCTTGAAGCAGACGGCAGATGGGTTAAATCCAAGGCAGCAGTAAGATATAAAGAAGAAATCAAAGAGGTTGAGGTTTCCAAAGTAGATTTCATGGATGTTTCGCCCAGACAGTTTGTTTCTGTTGCAACAGCTATGATACCCTTCCTTGAAAACGACGACGCCAACCGTGCTCTGATGGGTTCCAACATGCAGAGACAGGCGGTACCTCTTCTCACAACCGACTCTCCGATTGTCGGCACAGGTATGGAATACCGTGCAGCAAAGGATTCAGGAACAGTTGTTGTTGCTGAAGCAGACGGTGTTGTAGAAAAAGTTTCTTCAAGTGAAATAACAGTAAGACAGACTGACGGAGAAACAAAAGTATACAAACTCATTAAGTTTATGCGCTCCAACCAGGGCACATGTATAAACCAGCGTCCGATTGTTAAAAAGAACGATGTTATAAAAGCAGGTGACGTTATTGCCGACGGTCCTTCTACCGACAATGGCGAAATTGCACTTGGTAAAAACATTCTTATCGGATTTATGACCTGGGAAGGTTACAACTACGAGGATGCTATCCTCATCAGTGAACAGCTTGTAAAAGACGACGTGTTCACATCTATTCATATAGAAGAATATGAAGCAGAAGCAAGAGATACCAAACTCGGACCGGAAGATATCACACGTGATATTCCCAACGTTGGTGAAGATGCTCTTAAAGACCTTGATGAACGCGGTATTATAAGAATAGGTGCCGAAGTTCGTCCCGGCGACATTCTTGTAGGTAAAGTTACTACGAAAGGAGAAACAGAGCTTACAGCTGAAGAAAGCCTTCTCCGTGCAATCTTTGGTGAAAAAGCAAGAGAAGTAAGAGATACTTCGCTCAGAGTTCCTCACGGTGAGGCAGGTATTATTGTTGATGTTAAAGTGTTCGAACGAGCAAATTCCGAGGATATGAGCCCCGGAGTTAACCAGGTAGTAAGAGTATATATTGCACAGAAGAGAAAAATTTCTGTTGGTGACAAAATGGCAGGACGTCACGGTAACAAGGGTGTTATTTCCAGAATTCTCCCTGTTGAAGACATGCCTTTCCTTGCTGACGGTACACCGCTTGAAATTGTGCTCAATCCTCTGGGCGTTCCTTCACGTATGAACATCGGTCAGGTTCTTGAGGTGCACCTCGGTTATGCAGCGAAAGCACTTGGCTGGAAAATAGCAACACCGGTATTTGACGGCGCAAACGAGCATGATATAGAAGAATGCCTGAAAATGGCAGGATATGATGCGGACGGAAAATCTGTTCTCTATGACGGCAGAACAGGCGAACCGTTTGACAACAGAGTAACTGTTGGTTATATGCATTATATGAAGCTTGCTCACCTTGTTGACGACAAGATTCACGCCCGTTCAACCGGTCCATATTCACTTGTTACTCAGCAGCCTCTCGGCGGCAAAGCCCAGTTCGGCGGTCAGAGATTTGGTGAAATGGAAGTTTGGGCACTTGAAGCGTACGGTGCTGCATATACACTTCAGGAAATACTGACAGTAAAATCTGACGACGTTGTAGGTCGTGTAAAAACTTACGAATCCATTGTTAAAGGCGACAATGTTCCCGCACCGGGCGTTCCGGAATCCTTCAAGGTTCTTATAAAGGAATTGCAGAGCTTGGCACTGTCACTTAAGATATTGGATGAAAACGGAAACGAAATTGAGCTTAAAGAGGAAGAGGATGACGATTTGCCACAGGCAAGTCCGGAAATTCTTGAAAGTCTTACACCTCAAAACGAAGAGGACAGAATGGAAGACTTCATAACTCCGCTTGATTTTGACGAAGAAAATGATGATTTTGATTTTGATGCAGAGGAGCCGTTCGATTTTGACGAGGAAGCACCTTTCATCATAGAAGATGTTGAAGATAGCGTTGCGGATATAAGCGACGAAGTTTTCGACACTGAAGAATTTTAAGGAGGGGGTAGAAAAATGCTTGAAAAAAACTTTGATGCAATAAAAATAGGACTTGCCTCTCCCGAACAGATAAGAGGTCTTTCAAAGGGTGAAGTAAAAAAACCCGAAACCATAAACTACAGAACTTTAAAACCCGAGCGTGACGGTCTTTTCTGCGAAAGAATTTTCGGACCAACAAAGGACTGGGAATGTCACTGCGGAAAATATAAGAGAATAAGATACAAAGGTCTTGTCTGCGACAGATGTGGTGTTGAAATCACACGTTCCAGAGTAAGACGTGAAAGAATGGGTCACATTGAGCTCGCAGCTCCGGTTTCCCACATCTGGTATTTTAAAGGTATCCCCAGCAGAATGGGACTTATCCTCAATATGTCGCCGCGTTCACTTGAAAAAGTTCTTTACTTTGCAGCCTACGTTGTTCTCGATCCGGGAAAAACAGGTCTTGCAAAAAAAGACATTCTTTCAGAAAGCGATTATAAAGAAACTCTGGAAAAATACGGTTCCAAAAACTTCCGTGCAGGTATGGGCGCAGAAGCTATTAAAGAACTTCTTGCTGAAATTGACCTTGACATTATGAGCACTGAACTCCATGAAGAAATGGAAAAGTCTCAGGGGCAGAAAAAAGCCCGCATTATAAAACAGCTTGAGGTTGTTGAATCTTTCAGACTTTCAGGAAACCGTCCTGAATGGATGATTCTTGATGTTGTGCCTGTAATCCCGCCGGAAATCCGTCCTATGGTACAGCTGGACGGCGGCAGATTTGCAACATCCGACCTTAACGATTTATACAGAAGAGTTATAAACAGAAACAACCGTTTAAAGAGACTGCTCGAACTTGGAGCTCCTGATATTATTGTCAGAAACGAAAAAAGAATGCTCCAGGAATCTGTTGACGCTCTTATTGACAACGGCAGAAGAGGCAAACCTGTAACAGGTCCCGGAAACAGACCTCTTAAATCCTTGTCTGATATGCTCAAAGGTAAACAGGGCCGATTCAGACAGAACCTTCTCGGTAAACGTGTTGACTATTCGGGACGTTCCGTTATCGTTGTAGGTCCGGAACTTAAGATATATCAGTGCGGACTTCCTAAGGAAATGGCACTTGAACTCTTTAAACCTTTTGTTATGAAAAAGCTTGTTAACGACAGCGTTGCTCATAACATTAAAAATGCAAAGAAGAAAGTTGAAAGAGCAGATGAGAGCGTTTGGGATATCCTGGATGAAATCATAAAAGACCATCCGGTTATGCTTAACCGTGCTCCTACACTTCACAGACTTGGTATCCAGGCGTCTGAGCCGGTGTTGGTTGAAGGTAGAGCTATCAGACTTCACCCGCTTGTTTGTACAGCATACAACGCTGACTTCGACGGTGACCAGATGGCTGTTCACGTTCCGCTTTCCCCCGAAGCTCAGGCAGAAGCAAGATTCCTTATGCTTTCGGCAAACAACCTCTTAAAACCTCAGGATGGTAAACCTGTAACAGTTCCTACACAGGACATGGTTCTGGGTAGCTTCTATCTCACAGTTGCAAGAGGCGAAACAGAGCTTGCAGGTGCACAGAAACCCAAAAAGGCTCCTGTTGCCGAATTTAAATCAGCAAAAGAAGCTATGGCTGCTTACAGCGAAGGAAAAATCGGTCTTTATGACGCTATTTCCGTTAAAAAAGATGTTACAAACATCTGCCGTTTAAATATGAAATCTTTTGCAACTGCAGAAGAGGCGATTAACGCTTTTGAAAATGGCGAAATAAAAGAATACGATCCTATTTTGGTTGAAGCTGCAGAGGGTATAAACGGTGTTTGTGAGGATGGTAAAATAATTACTACCTATAAACATATTACAATGAAAGCCTTTGCAGATACAGAAGAAGCACTTCTTGCGTATGAAAACAAGGTTGTTACAATTCACGAACCAATTAAAGTAAGGGTTACAAAAGAAATTGACGGTGAAGAAAAATCACGCGTTATAAATGCAACCATCGGTCGACTGATATTCAACCAGGGTATTCCTCAGGATCTCGGAATTGTTGACAGAGAAAACCCTGAAACAATGTTCGATCTTGAAGTTACTTATAAAACTACCAAGAAAGAACTTGAGAAAATCATCGACAAATGTATCCAGAAACATGGCATTACAGAAACAGCCATTGTTCTTGACCAGATAAAAGCTCAGGGCTTTAAATATTCAACAAAAGGCGCAATAACAGTTGGTGTATCCGACATGGAAATTCCGCCTACAAAACCTCAGTACATCAAGAGTGCTGAAGCAAAAATTGATGAAATAACCGAGCTTTACAAAACAGGTTTCCTCACAGACGAGGAAAGATACAGTCACGTTATCGAAATCTGGAAAGATGCTATTGATAACATAACAAAAGCTCTTATGAACAACATGGGTGAATTCAACCCGATAAGCATGATGGCGACATCAGGTGCCCGTGGTAACGTGGGTCAGATCCGTCAGCTTGCAGGTATCCGTGGTCTTATGGCGGACACAACAGGTAAATCTGTTGAAATCCCGGTTAAATCTTCTTTCCGTGAAGGTCTTGACGTTCTTGAATTCTTCATTTCCTCTCACGGCGCGAGAAAAGGTCTTGCCGATACAGCGCTTCGTACTGCCGACTCCGGTTACCTCACAAGACGTCTTGTTGACGTCAGCCAGGATGTCATCATAAGAGAAGACGACTGTGGCACGCTTACAGGTGTTAAAATCTCAGCTCTTGAAAATGAAAAGCACAAAGGTGCTTCGGGAGACAGCTCAAGATATATCATTGAACCTCTTTCAGACAGAATAAGAGGTAGATATCTTGCTATGAAAACTCTTGCAGGCGAGGACAACAATATTGTTCACCCTGTAACAGGAGAGCTCATCCTTGAAGCAGGCGAATTCATAACAAAAGCAAAAGCTGATGAAATAGAAAAAGCGGGAATTACAGAAATTGAAGTTCGTTCGGTAATCTCCTGTAACTCAAAAATCGGTGTTTGCTCACACTGTTACGGTGCTAACCTTGCAACAGGCGAACCGGTTAATATTGGTGAAGCTGTTGGTGTTATTGCAGCTCAGTCCATCGGTGAACCGGGTACTCAGCTCACAATGAGAACCTTCCACAGTGGTGGTATCGCGGGCGACGACATAACACAAGGTTTGCCGCGTATTGAAGAACTGTTTGAAGCAAGAAAACCGAAAGGTCAGGCAATAATTGCTGAACATTCAGGTACAGTATATATTGAAACTACTGACAAAAACCCGATTATCTGGGTTAAATCAAAAACTGCCGACGGCGAAGCTTTTGAAGAAAAACACGAAATCCCGTATGATGCTACAATTAAAGTATCGGACGGCGACTTTGTAAATGCCGGCGACGGACTTACAGTGGGTTCAATAGCTCCTGTTGAACTTTTAAGAGCGACAGACGCTGCAACAGTTCAGAAATATCTGTCCCAGGAAGTTCAGAAGGTTTACAAACTCCAGGGTGTTGACATCAATGATAAGCATATCGAAGTAATCATCAGACAGATGATGCGTAAAGTTAAAATAGAAGAACCCGGTCAGTCGGGACTCTTGCAGGGTACAACAATTGACAAACGCGAATATGATGAAATTTGCGAAAAACTTGTTGCGGAAGGAAAAGAACTTCCGGTTGCAAAAGACGTTCTTCTTGGTATTACAAAAGCATCTCTGGCAACAGATTCTTTCCTTTCTGCTGCATCATTCCAGGAGACCACAAGAGTGCTCACTGACGCTGCAATCAAAGGCAAGGTTGATCCGCTCATTGGTCTTAAGGAAAATGTTATTATAGGTAAGCTTATACCGGCAGGTACAGGTATGACCAAATATAACAAAATTGATGTAAACGAAATCATAGATGCCGAAATTGCGGAATAATTCAAGAAATATGTTGACAAGTTCTGCAATTTGTAATAAAATATTAAAATGCGGTTAATTGTGTCCGGCATCTTCGGGTGCCGGAAAAAGGCTAATTAGTAAAATTTATATACACTAATTAAATTTAAAATCGGAGGTGAAATTAAGTGCCAACATTTAATCAATTGGTTAATAAGGGCAGACAGACAGCAGTAAAAAAATCGAAAGCCCCTGCACTTCAGAAGGGTATGAACACTCTTATGAAAAAGGCTACCGATAACAGCAGTCCTCAGAAAAGAGGCGTATGTACTACTGTTAAAACAATGACGCCTAAAAAGCCTAACTCAGCACTTCGTAAGCTTGCCAGAGTAAGACTCACAAACGGTATTGAAGTATCCGCTTATATACCCGGTGTAGGTCACAACCTGCAGGAGCACAGTGTTGTTCTGATAAGAGGCGGCAGAATCAAGGACCTTCCTGGTGTAAGATATCATATCATCCGTGGAACACTTGATACTCAGGGCGTACAAGGCAGACTGCAATCCAGGTCAAAATATGGTGCTAAGAGACCTAAAGCAGCAAAGTAGTGTGAACTTTTTCGCACCCTAGTTTAATAGTGAGGCTGCGAAATTTATATATATTATAAGTTTTGAGTCAACACTATACCGACGAAAATTCGTTGGAGTACCGATGAAATCATTAAATTATGAAGGAGGGAAGTACGGTGAGAAGATCAAGTGCAGCTAAAAGAGATGTATTAGCTGATCCAATGTATAACAGCAAGCTTGTTACAAAGCTTATCAATAATGTTATGTATGATGGTAAAAAAGGTGTAGCACAGAAAATTGTTTACGAAGCATTTGATATAATCCGTGAAAAAACCGGTAAAGAACCTCTCGAAGCATTCCAGGAGGCTCTTGACAATATCATGCCTGTTCTGGAGGTTAAAGCTCGCAGAGTGGGTGGTTCCACATATCAGGTGCCGATCGAAGTACGTGCTGACAGAAGACAGACACTTGGACTCAGATGGCTTACACTTTATGCAAGAGCAAGAAGTGAAAAGACAATGCGTGAAAGACTTGCAGGCGAAATCATGGACGCTATAAACGGCACAGGTTCTGCAGTTAAAAAACGTGAAGATACACACAAAATGGCAGAAGCTAACAAAGCATTTGCACATTTCCGTTGGTAATCTTTATTTAATTACGATTAGGAGGATTCCACATGGCAAGAGAATTTGCTCTTGACGTTACTCGTAATATCGGAATAATGGCACACATCGATGCCGGTAAAACAACAACTACAGAACGTATTTTGTTCTACACAGGTATCAACCATAAAATCGGTGAAACACACGATGGTGCTGCTACAATGGACTGGATGGAACAGGAACAGGAGAGAGGTATCACAATTACCTCCGCTGCAACAACTGCTTCATGGAAAAACCACAGAATAAACATCATAGACACACCGGGACACGTTGACTTCACAGTTGAAGTTGAACGTTCACTCCGTGTCCTTGACGGTTCTGTTACAGTATTTTGTGCAAAAGGCGGCGTCGAGCCACAATCCGAAACCGTTTGGCGTCAGGCAGATAACTATGGCGTACCCCGTATGGCGTACGTAAATAAAATGGACATTTTAGGCGCAAACTTCTACAATGTTGTTGACATGATGAAGGACAGGCTTAAATGTAATGCAGTTCCCATACAGCTTCCGATAGGAGCTGAAGATACTTTCAAAGGCATCATAGACCTTGTTGAAATGAAGGCTTATGTTTATTATGATGACCTTGGAAAAGACATCAGGGTAGAAGAAATTCCGGAAGACATGAAAGACCAGGCTGACGAATACCGTGCAGCTATGATGGAAGCTATCGTTGAAACAGACGAAGCTCTCATGGAAAAATTCTTCGCTGACGAAGAAATCACAATTCCGGAAATCAAAAAAGCTATAAGAAAAGCAACAATAGGTCTTCAGATTATACCTGTTGTCTGCGGTACTTCTTATAAAAACAAGGGCGTTCAGAAGCTTCTTGATGCAGTTGTTGACTATATGCCTTCTCCGCTTGATATCCCTGCAATCAAGGGTACAATCCCCGGGGATGAATCCGGCGAAGAGTATGAAAGACATTCATCAGACAGCGAACCTTTCTCAGCGCTCGCATTCAAGATTATGACAGACCCGTTTGTTGGTAAACTCTGCTTCTTCCGTGTGTATTCCGGAACAATGGAAGCAGGTTCCTACGTTCTTAACTCTGTTAAAGGACAGAAAGAAAGAATTGGTCGTATTCTTCAGATGCACGCTAATGACCGTAAGGAAATTAAAACTGTTTACGCAGGCGATATTGCTGCCGCAGTAGGTCTTAAGAACACTACTACAGGTGATACTCTGTGTGACGAAAAAAATCCTATCATCCTGGAATCTATGGAATTCCCGGAACCGGTTATCCGTGTTGCTATTGAACCAAAAACAAAAGCAGGACAGGAAAAAATGTCTATCGCTCTTGTTAAACTGGCTGAAGAAGACCCAACATTCAAGGCTTATACAGATCAGGAAACAGGTCAGACAATTATTGCCGGCATGGGTGAACTTCACCTTGAGATTATTGTTGACAGACTTCTTCGTGAATTTAAGGTTGAAGCAGACGTAGGAAGCCCGCAGGTTTCTTACAGAGAAACAATCCGTAAATCTGTTGAAGTTGACAACAAATATTCTCGTCAGTCAGGTGGTAAAGGTCAGTACGGTCACGTTAAAATCAGAGTTGAACCCCTTGAACCAGGTGGCGGCTATGAATTTGTTAACGATATTGTCGGTGGTGCTATTCCGAAAGAATATATCCCGGCTGTAGACGCAGGTATCCAGGGCGCAATGCTTTCGGGTGTGCTTGCAGGTTACAACGTTGTTGACGTAAAAGTAACTCTGTACGATGGTTCCTACCACGAAGTTGACTCATCTGAAATGGCGTTTAAAATTGCTGCTTCTATGGCATTCAAAGAAGCTTGCCGTAAAGCAGATTCTGTACTCAAAGAACCTATCATGAAGGTTGTTGTTATTGTTCCGGAAGAATACATGGGCGATGTTATGGGCGACCTTAACTCTCGTCGTGGACAGATTCAGGGTATGGACGCAAGAAACGGTGCGCAGGAAATCACTGCAATGGTACCGCTTTCAGAAATGTTTGGTTATGCAACAGACCTGCGTTCAAACACTCAGGGTCGTGGTCAGTATTCAATGGAACCCAGCCATTATGCTGAAGTTCCTAAGAGTATTCAGGAAAAAATTATTGAATCAAATGGTAAAAACAACTAAAAATTAAGACGTGAAATTATTGTTAATAAAAAGCTCTTGATTTTTATATTTAAGTATGATAAAATTAAATTATTAAATTATTAAAAGGGAGGAAATTCCAATGGCAAAGGCTAAATTCGAAAGAACCAAACCACACGTTAATATTGGTACAATTGGTCACGTTGACCATGGTAAGACATCTCTTACCGCTGCTATTACAAAAACATTAGGTTTTTCTGGTAAAGCTGAATACGCTGCTTACGACCAGATCGACAAAGCACCTGAAGAAAGAGAAAGAGGTATCACAATCTCTACTGCTCACGTTGAGTATGAAACAGATACAAGACACTATGCACACGTTGACTGCCCCGGACACGCTGACTATGTTAAAAACATGATCACTGGTGCAGCTCAGTTGGACGGTGCTATCCTCGTTGTATCCTCTGCTGACGGCCCGATGCCGCAGACACGTGAACACATTCTTCTTGCAAGACAGGTTGGCGTTCCTTACATCGTTGTTTTCATGAACAAAGTTGACCAGGTTGACGACCCTGAACTTCTTGAACTCGTTGAAATGGAAATCCGTGACCTTCTTTCTGAATATGAATTCCCGGGTGACGATATTCCGATAGTAAAAGGTTCTGCTCTTGCAGCTCTTGAATCTACATCTACAGATGTAACTGCTCCTGAATATGCTCCTATCCTTGAGCTCATGGATGCTGTTGACAGTTATATTCCTGCTCCTGAAAGACAGACAGACAAACCTTTCCTTATGCCTGTCGAAGACGTATTCTCTATCACAGGCCGTGGTACAGTTGCTACAGGTAGAGTTGAAAGAGGCGTTCTTAAAGTTTCAGAAGAAGTTGAAATCGTTGGTCTCGCAGAAGAAAGCAGAAAAGTTGTTGTTACAGGTATCGAAATGTTCAGAAAACTTCTCGACGAAGCTCAGGCTGGTGACAACATCGGTGCTCTTCTCCGTGGTGTTGACAAAAAGGAAATTGAAAGAGGACAGGTTCTTGCTAAACCCGGTTCTATCAATCCTCACACAAAATTCAAAGGTCAGGTTTACATCCTGAAAAAAGAAGAAGGCGGACGTCATACTCCTTTCTTCAACAACTACAGACCTCAGTTCTATTTCAGAACAACTGACGTTACAGGTGTTATCGAGCTTCCTGCAGGCACAGAAATGTGTATGCCTGGCGATAACGTTGAAATCAACGTTGAGCTCATCACTCCTATCGCTATCGAAGAAGGACTTCGTTTCGCTATTCGTGAAGGCGGACGTACAGTAGGTTCCGGTATCGTTACAGCTATCAACGCTTAATTGATAACCTAACTTAATAAGTTAAAGCGACAAGTAAGCGGCTAACCGCCGATACTTGTCGCTTTTTTTTGGTGAAAATATGTTGACAGTATAAAACCACCTGTGATAAAATGAGTATTGAGTGACAAAAAAGGGAGAAGATTATGGGAATTACGGAACTGATGTTAACTGCAGTAGCACTTGCTATGGACGCTTTTGCAGTTGCAATATGCAAAGGTCTTAATATGAAAAAAATAAACCACCTTCACGCTTTTATCATAGCACTGTTTTTTGGTGGTTTTCAGGCTATAATGCCTTTTATCGGCTGGCTTTTGGGGAAACAGTTTGAGGGTTACATAACAAGTTTTGACCATTGGATTGCTTTCCTTCTTCTTGCTTTTATCGGTGGGAAAATGGTTTTGGAAGCGATAAAAGAAAAAAAAGAAGAGGGTTGCTGTTGCGAGTATGGGCTTGACATAAAGGAGCTTTTTGTTCTTGCAATAGCTACAAGCATAGACGCCCTTGCAGTTGGCATCACTTTTGCTATTTTAAAGGTTAATATCCTGCAATCTGTCACAATAATAGGGCTTATCACTTTTGTGCTTTCGGCTTTTGGGGTTTTAATCGGCAACAAATTCGGAAGCAAATATAAAAACAAAGCAGAACTTTTCGGAGGAATAGTTCTGGTACTTATAGGACTTAAAATTTTGCTTGAACATACAGGAATACTCAGTTTTTAACAAAACTGAGTATTTTTTTTACGGTTTTTTCAAGATTTGACACACCCTTATCGTCAACCATAGACCGGTTAAAATAACAGAAATGTGACGGTCCTTTTTTTTGGAGCCCGTGGACAAAACAACAAAAAGGTTTTATGTTTTTAAAAAAGCGGGGAATTTCTATCATTGCGATCGGGTCATCGCTTAAAGTGATGTCGACGGTACGGCCGCAAAAATCTTTCCCCACAGTGAGCGAGGGAGAACCGACACGGATAATTTTTGATATATGTTTAAAGCCTTTGGACTCAAGCATTTCAGCAGTTTTTGTTGCGGCAACACCGCCGCCACTGTATCCCACAAAAAAGATGCAGTCCTCTTTGCTAAAATCCTCCATAATAGAATCGGCCATTTGTTTAACCGTGTTTCCGCAAATATTATATGCATTTTTCACCACCTGGACAGTATCAGAGATAGTATCGCCCGAAATGCCGTCGTCGTAAGGATAAATTGTTTTAATATTGATGCGGCAGGTGGGACAGCTTCTCGCAAGCTGTGCCATAATTTCTTTTCCCACATGTTCAAAAGAATTTTTGTTTGTGTTTATCCCTGTAAAAACAACACCATAATAAGAATCGCTCATAGACTGCCTCCAAAGTTTGTTTAGTACAGTCTATGAGCAACACATAAAATATGTTATTTAAAATTTTTTCTTATATACTTAAAAGTTTCCTTTTCGCCCTTTTCCTTTAACATCACAAGCAATTCTTCAAGCTGGTCGGATGTTTCCGGATGAATAAACCTTGTGGCTTTTCCACGCAGAAAATACTCAAGAGGATGAGACGGATTATAATTTTTACCCTGATAGATTTTACTTGCCGCCACTCTGTCACAAAACATTTCAATTACAAATTTTGTGGGCATTTTCACCGGGGAAACCGTGCGGGTTTCTGGGTTATAATCAGTCCAGTACTCAAAGTGGTGACGGTTTCGTCCTTTATGGTGAAGCCATGCTTTTGAATAGCCGAATTGTTTTCTTTCAGCTTCATTTGGACTGCGGGTACCGTCGGTATAAAATTTTGCAACCGTGAAAAATTCCACCGGATTATATTTTGACAAATCGTGCAAAAGCCCACGAAGAGGTATGCCAGCTTTCATGCAATGCCATACCACTTTGTGACGGTGGCGGGTTATGGTATTGAAATGGCCGATCCATTTTTTTATCAAGATTATCACGTCCAAAAATTATTATCATATTTATTATAGCATATTCGCGGAAAAAAACAAGGGTGATAAAAAATAAAATATTGCAAAAATAATCCAATTCCATTGAAATTTCAGTTGTTATATGATATACTGTAAAAGGATAATTATAATTGGGGAAATATTACCCTTTTGCGGCTTAAATTACATAAAAATCATAGAGGATGACAGTATGAAAACCGTTCTTATTATAAACCCCTGTGCCGGACAGGGAGGAAATCTGCAACAGCTGGCCCGCAAAATAGAAAGTCTGTCCGGATTTGACACGGAAATATACATAACTGCAGCTCCGGGAGATGCGACAAGATATGTCAGACAGTTTTGCGAGACGTCCGGGTCTGCAAGGTTTATTGCCTGTGGCGGTGACGGAACTTTAAACGAAGTTTTAAACGGTGCGATCGGATTTGAAAATGCGGAGATTGGAGTAATTCCCGTCGGAACAGGCAACGACTTTTGCCGTAATTTCAGTTTTGCTGATGGCTTTGAGGATGTTTTGTCGCAGGTCACGGGAGAAACCATGAAATGTGATGCAATAAAGTATACCACCGTGGTTAACGGAGAAACACGAAGCGGATATTGTGCCAATATGTTTAACATTGGGTTTGACTGCAATGTTGCAGATCTGACAGCAAAAATGAAGAAAAAACGCTTTGTTTTTGGGCCAATGGCATACTTTTTATCAATCTTTGCAACACTCGTTGCAAAAAAAGGAGCAAACCTTGAAATTAAAATGGACGGGAAAGTGAGACACTGCGGCAAACTTCTGCTCACTTCAGTTGCAAACGGCAGCTGTTGCGGCGGGGGAATAAAAAGCAATCCGCTTGCCTCGGTCCGTGACGGTAAAATAAACGTGAATATTATAAAAAATGTATCAAGAACAAGATTGCTGTATTTGCTTCCGTTTTACATGAAAGGCAGTCATTTAAAGCTTAAAAATATTGACAGTATAATAATGACAGAAGATTGCTTGGAACTGGAACTTATTCCTATTGATGATGCGCTAAGGATTTGTGTCGACGGAGAGATTATTGATGCCGGAAAAACAAAATTTGAAATCTGCCCGGGAGCATTTAATTTTGTTGTGCCGGTTAAACAAAAAATCAAGAAAAAGGAACCCGTTACGGTATAAAAGGAGTTTTATTATGGATTTAACAATGATGACAGACCTTTTTGAAGCCATTACTATTTTTTGTTTTGGACTTTCGTGGCCCCTTTCAATTCACAAATCAGTCGTTTCCAAAACATCAAAAGGAAAAAGTCTGATGTTTGAGGTATTTGTTTTATCGGGATATGCGGTTGGCATTGTACGCAAATTCATTCAGGTATTTGCTATGGGCAGCAGCGGATTTATCTTTTACTTAAGCTTTCTGTTTTATGTGCTTAATTTTATTATGATTTCTGTTGACATTATGCTCTATTTCAGAAACAACAGATTAGACAGAGAAAGGGACATTGGAAAAACAGAAGAAATTTGAGTTTTACAAAGAAAAGGGGGAAATTAGGATGAAAATGACATTCAGATGGTACGGTCAGGACGACCCGGTAACACTTGAAAA
This sequence comes from Clostridia bacterium, assembly GCA_045577655.1. Lineage (GTDB taxonomy): Bacteria > Bacillota > Clostridia > RUG12999 > RUG12999 > RGIG7450. The sequence continues at coordinate 9,413 of JAZNIU010000056.1, read as the reverse complement.
AATATCGCAGATTCCCACAATGAGCGGTATTGTGTCGGCGGTTTATGATGTGAAACCGGGCGGAATCTGGAGTATGGAATCTATAAATAAAATAAAAATAGAAGCGGAAAAACACGGGCTTGCGTTTGAGGTTGTAGAAAGCGTGCCTGTCCCTGAGGACATAAAACTGGGCAACGAAAAAGCGCCTGAACTAATAAACAACTACTGTGAAAACATCCGCAGACTTGCAAAAGCAGGGGGTAAATGCATCTGCTACAATTTTATGCCGGTGTTTGACTGGCTCAGAAGTGAGCTGGAACACGCTCAGCCAGATGGTGCAAATGCACTTGCTTATGACGAGGAAACGGTTTTAAGTATGAATCCGCTTAAAGGGGATTTGTCTTTGCCTGGCTGGGATGCGAGCTATAAAATCGAAGAATTAAAAGAGCTTCTCAACAGCTATGAAAAGCTTGGCGAGGAAGGACTGTGGAAAAATGTGGAAACATTTTTAAAAGCGGTTATTCCGGTTGCAAAAGAGTGCGACGTCAATATGGCAATTCACCCGGACGATCCGCCGTGGGGCATTTTCGGACTTCCAAGAATTATAACAAATAAAGAAAATCTTAAAAGATTTTTTGACATAGTTCCTGAAACAAATAACGGGCTTACTTTGTGTACGGGTTCGCTGGGAGCAAACCCTGAGAACGATATGATTGATATGGTAGAGTCTTTTGCAGACAGAATCCATTTTGTGCATTTAAGGAATATAAAATATACCGGAACAAGAAAATTTGAAGAGGTTGGGCACCCGACCAAGTGCGGCTCCATTGATATGTTCGGCATTGTAAAAGCGCTTGTAGACAGCGGATTTGACGGATATGTCCGCCCTGACCACGGCAGAATGATATGGGGAGAAAAAGGACGCTATGGTTATGGTCTTTTTGACAGAGCCCTTGGTGCGACATATTTAAGCGGACTTTTTGAAGCTGTTGAAAAATTACACAAAGGAGAATAACCCTTATGAAAAATGTTGTTATAACAGGTGCCGGCGGAGTGCTTTGCTCTGCATTTGCAGAATTTTTGGCAAAAAAAGGGTACAGCATTGCACTTCTTGACTTAAACGGAGAAGCTGCAGATGCTGTTGCGTGCAAGATTACGGAACAAGGCGGAAAAGCAAAAGCATACACCTGCAATGTTCTGGACAAAGAAAATATCAAAAAAGTTCACGAAAAAGTTTTAAAAGATATGGGCAAATGTGACATTTTAATCAATGGTGCGGGTGGGAACAACCCAAAATGCACAACTCTTCATGAAGAATATGAAAAAGGCGACGAGGAAGCTGACGATTTTCTTACCTTTTTCAACATAGACAAAAGCGGATTTGACTTTGTTTTTGACTTAAACCTTAAAGGAGTATTGTTGCCCAGCCAGATTTTTATGGCAGATATGATTGGCAGAGAAGGATGCTGCGTTGTTAACATTTCTTCCCTTAATGCATATCGTCCTCTCACAAAAATTCCTGCCTATTCGGCGGCAAAAGCAGCGGTAAGCAATTTTACAGGGTGGCTTGCAGTTCATTTTGCAAAAGAAAACATCAGAGTAAATGCAATTGCTCCGGGATTTTTTGTTACAAACCAGAACCGCAGAATGTTGTTTGACGAAAATGGAAATGCAACTGCAAGAACAGAAAAAATCCTTCGTTCCACTCCAATGGGGCGTTTTGGTGAGCCGGAAGAGCTTCTCGGCACACTGGAATGGCTTGTGGACAGCGAAAAATCAGGATTTGTGACAGGCATTTGTGTACCCGTGGACGGCGGATTCTGTGCATATTCGGGAGTATAAAAAATTCGGAGGAAAAAATAATGGTTGCAAATCTTGTTTTAAATTATGAAAATGTCGAAGAAAAGCTTTATACCTGGGCAAACGAGGAAAAAAATATTGATTTCAGAAAAGACCTTGACCGCGCAGAAAGATGTACCCTGTCTTTTGCGGCGTGTGAGCTTATGGACTACTTAAAAAAGCTTGGCGCAGAGGTTTCTTTTGGACAGAAACCGGTAAACGGTGCATTTAACATATACCTTGAAAGCCGTGGCGGAGATTTTGAAAATGAAGAATTTATATTATCTCCTCTTGAAGATGGCATAAAAATATGCGGACAAAGCAGAACGGGTGCGCTTTACGGAGCATATGAATTTCTGCGGATGCAGGGAATAAGATGGCTTAATCCTTGGCAGGATGTGCTTCCGAAAGAAAAGCCTAAAACATTAAAAAACATTGAAAAAGAAAAAGTGTTCAAAGCGTCCATGCCACTTGGCAGAGGGTTCGTGTTTGAAGGCCCGCTTAAAGATTCCACTGTTTTGTGGCAGTGGATGGCAAGAAACAGACTGAATCTTTCAACTGCAAGACCATTTACCCAGAAATTCCAGAAAAAACTGGGTATGAGCTTTGAAAACGGCGGTCACATATTTGAAGCTATTTTAGACCCGGACAATAAAACAGAAACCGGGAAAACTTTCTGGGAGGCACACAGAGACTGGTATGGAACAGACAAAGAGAAAGAGCTTACAAAAGAAGATGCAATAAACATACATTTCTGTATGAGCAATGAGGAGCTTTTTGACTATCTGGCAGAAGAACTTATCAAAATGATAAATACCGACTGGTATGAAAGCGACAGAATTCAGCTTGCAATTTTTGACACCTGGGGAAAAACCTGTATGTGCGACAACTGTATGAAACTGGGTAACGACACAGACAAACAGCTTAACTTTGTTTCAGGTATCAGAAAAAGAATTGACAAAGCTTTAAAAGAGGGCAGAATTGACCACAACGTTCGTTTCAGTATTGCAGCCTACGAGGGAACAGCTTCTCTTGAAGCACCAATCAATCCTGTGCCTGAAAACATAAGAAATTCAGGCGATTATATAATCTACTATCCGATTATGAGATGCTACAAACATTGTTTTGATGAAAAGTGCTGTTACAATGAGCTCTATGCAGGGCACCTTAAAAACTGGAAGGATATTCCCATAATGATAGGCGAATACTACAATGTGTCAAGATACGAGGATTTGCCGATTGTTTTCTCAAAAACAATGAAAAAAGACATTCCCGACTACAAAAAAATGGGTGTTACGGGCATGACTTATATGCATCTGCCTATGATAAACTGGGGTGTGCGTAACCTGACGGAGAGTTTATATGCTCAGCTTCAGTGGGATATAGAAACAGATGTTGATGAATATATAAAACAGTATTATATTGACAGATATGAGTTTTACGCTGACAAAATGTCAAAGGTGTATGATCTTATAGAGGACGCGTCCGCTTATATTGCAAGTCAGCGCGCGTGGGGAGAAAAACCTCTTCTCACTCACCTTATGAGATGGGATGGATTAACTCCAAAGAAAAAACTCTACCAGGACGATCACCTGGCAGGAAATGCAGTTGAAATCGGCAAAAAAGCTGCCCGTGACCTTAAAGAGGCGTATGACATTGTTATGGACTGCTGGCAGAAAGAAATAGAAAAATCAGCAGACAGGGTGGATAGCTTAAGCGGTGCAGTAAACCCGGTAGAAATGCAGAAAAACTTTAAAATGTCGGTTCTGGGTAATCTGGAGGAAGACATTGCTTCTTTAAGATACGGCATCAATATGATGAATATTTTAACCTTGTTTGTTGAATATCATGACGCTTTGTATGCAGGAGAAAATACCGATGCCATCTGGCAGAAAATTGACAGTCTTGCAACTGATATGATGCAACAGTATATGCCGATAGAATATATAAATTCTTTGTCGGACATTCAGGTTAGAGTTAAAGATACGTTAAAAAGGTCTCAACTTAATGAACTTTATTACAGATGCAAGGCATCGAGAAAGTTTGTTGCAGGCAAATAATTATCATGGAGGGACAATATGGCAAACAATATATGGCATGACATTTCGCCTAAAAGAATAAATGACGATGATTTTATCTGCGTTATTGAAATTTCAAAAGGCAGCAGAAAAAAGTATGAGCTGGACAAAGAAACGGGATATATAATTCTGGACAGAATTTTATATACTTCCGCTCATTATCCCGCAAACTATGGGTTCATTCCCAGAACCTACGGGGACGACAACGACCCGCTGGACGTTTTGCTCCTTTGTTCTGAAGACCTTGAACCTATGTCACTTGTGCGGGCATATCCCATCGGGGTCATCAAGATGATTGATAACGGCAGTTCTGATGAAAAGATTATTGCCATTCCGTTTAACGACCCTAACTACAATCACTATACAAACATAGACCAGCTTCCCAAACATATATTTGATGAAATGAAACACTTTTTCTCGGTATACAAAACTCTTGAAAACAAGGAAACTGCAGTTGAAGAGGTTATGGGAAGAGAAGATGCAGTAGAGATTGTCGGCAAGGCAATTGACAGCTATATACAGAAATTTTGCAAATAAAAAGGGGAGATAGGCTTGACCTTTGAAAAGGCTGTTTTAGCAGGGATATATTCGAGCAGAAACGAAAGTGAATATTCTTGTGATGCAAGTATGAAAGAGCTTGCTGAACTTGCAAAAACTGCAGGGGCAGAGGTTGTGGCACAGGTGTTGCAACCAAAAATGTCTCCCGATGCTGCAAGCTATCTTGGCAGCGGCAAACTTGAAGAGCTTAAGTTTTTATGCCAGCAGACAGAAGCAAATCTCATTATATTTGATGACGAACTGACAGGTTCGCAGCAAAAGAATATTGAAGAGGCAACAGGGGTCAGGACAATAGACAGGTCCATGCTTATTCTTGATATTTTTGCTGCAAGAGCAATCTCCAGCGAGGGCAAACTTCAGGTTGAACTTGCCCAGCTTAAATATATGCTTCCAAGACTTGTCGGGCTGGGGAAAAGTCTGTCAAGGCTTGGCGGCGGAATTGGTACAAGAGGCCCGGGCGAAACAAAGCTTGAGTCGGACAGAAGACATATAAGAACAAGAATTTCTCATCTAAGAGAAGAGCTTTCGGAAGTTGAAAAAAGAAGAAGCTATGCAAGAAACCGTCGCAAAAAAGACGGGGTTTTAACAGTGGCACTTGTGGGCTACACAAACGCAGGCAAATCCACCATAATGAACTACTTTACGGGAGCAGGCGTGCTTGCGGAAAACAAGCTTTTTGCAACACTCGATCCAACCTACCGAGCACTTACTCTGCCGGATGACAGAGAGGTTGTTTTGATTGACACGGTTGGTTTTATAAGAAAACTGCCACACCATCTGATAAATGCATTTAAATCCACTCTTGAAGAGTCGGTATATGCCGATGCCATATTAAATGTTATTGACTACTGCGACCCGGAACACACCATTCACAAAAATGTTGCAGATGGTATTTTAAATGAACTGGGCTGCTCGGAAATCCCCAGAATAAACGTATATAACAAATGCGACCAAGCTGACCGAAAAGGGAAAAGTGATCAGGACAATATATACGTTTCCGCCAAAAGCGGGGAAGGAATGGAAGAGCTTTTAAAACTGCTCAGTATAAAAATACCTTCCCAGTCAAAGAAAATGTGTCTGATGATACCCTATGCAAAATCTTCATTTGCATCACAGGTGAGAGAAGACGGCAAACTTGTTTCGGAAGAATTCTTGCCTGAAGGCATAAAAATAACAGCAATTGTAGAACAAAAAGCGGTGCATAAGTATGAACAGTTTGAAACAGAATTATAAAACGGTGAGCAGCCCTGCCTCGACAGAATATATAGATAAAAAGTCGAGGTTTATATCAAACATTTTTCCTGTAGCAGACGAGGAAGAAGCACTTTCAAAGCTTGCCGAGATGAAAAAGAAATATTCGGATGCCACCCATAATGTCTATGCTTATGTTGTGCGCAAAAACAACATCCAGAGGTTCAGCGACGATGGCGAGCCGTCGGGTACGGCAGGGATGCCGGTACTCGACAGCATAAGAAAACGCGGGCTCACAGATGTTCTTGCAGTTGTTACAAGATATTTTGGTGGTACTCTTCTTGGCACGGGTGGGCTTGTCCACGCTTACGGCAAATGTGCATCCGAGGGCATAGAAAAAGCCCGACCGGTAGAAAAGCTTTTGTGCAGTATTTACACTGTAAAAACTGACTATTCCACCTCGGGCAAAATAGAGTATGCGCTGATTGGCAGCGACTATATTATAGAAAACACAGACTATTCGGACAGTGTTTTGTTCACGGTATGTGTGAAACAGGGAATGGAAGAAAAATTTTTAAGCGAAATGACAGAAATTTCTCTTGGCAGTGCGCAGGTTTCACAAGTTGACGAAAAATATGTTGACAGTTTAATAGTTGCCGGAGGTTATGTCGGCAATTAAAAGTTCCACTGCCTGCCAGTCATTTTCCGCACCGGATTTTATACTGTAGTCGGTATCCACACACTTTTTAAGCAGATTTTGAGTTTGTATCTCAGTCATCTTTGATGCCTGAGATATATATTTTTGTGCTATAAACGGTTTAAGACCAAGCTTTCCGGCAACATCTTTTGCTCCTGATAAAACAAGAATTTTGGTTTTTGCCAGCATGCTTGCCTGACGACCTATAAGAACAAGAATCTTAACGGGAAGCTCGTGGCAGGCTTTCATCTCGTCCAGCATAAGATAAACCTTGTCAGCTTTTTTCTCTATCATAGCATCAAGCATTTCAAAGACGCGGCTTTTGAGAGATTTTTTAACAATAATGTCTATATCGCCGGTTGTTAAAACCTTTTTGTCCTGCACATAAGCGATGAGCTTTTCAATTTCCGAAACAAGACTTGTCATACCGTCATCGCAGGAAAGAACAAGGTGGTTTAAAACCTCGGCTGAAGCGGAAATACCTTCTTTTGCAAACTGTTTTGAAGCAAAGCTTACAAGCTCCGCAGGACTTTTGAACTTAAAATCCACAAAAAGCCCCACGGATTTTGCGCTTTTTAAAAGAGCGCTTCTGCCGTCTGTTTCGTCCTCGTCAAAAATGATGCTCAAATAGTCAGGCATATTTTCAAACAAATCGGAAAAAAGTTTTTTCTGCGAGTCGGTGGAATTTTTAAAAATGCCGCTATTTTTTATTACCACAAGCTTTTCGTCGCTCATTACGGGAAGCGCCTGAGTTGCGGCATAAATTGTTTCAGCGGGGGTTTCCTTTCCGCTGAAAATATGAAGATTGAACTCAAAAAGCGGATTTTCTTTAAAATGGTTTATAAAAGCGTTTGTTGCAGCTTTGCGAGCAAAGTCCTCTTCGCCGGTAAGCACAAAAAGACCACGAAAATCGCCAGATGAGATTTTTTCTTTTAAAAGTTTGCTTGCATCTTTTATCATTTTATACCTCCGACTTTTACAGACATTTTTCCAAAACAATCTATTAAAAAGGTTATATTTCCCAAAGTATCCGTTCTTAAAACTTCACTGCCAAAATCGTCAAGACGGCCCAGCACCTGACTTGACGGATGGCCGTATGAATTTCCGGCACCAACGCTTATCACCGAGTAGTCGGGAGAAACGTTTTTAAGAAAAATGTCGCTGCTGGAAGTGCTGCTGCCGTGATGAGCAACCTTTAATATGTCAACGTCAACATTTTCTTTTGTATTTAAAATAAGACTTTCAGCAAGAGTTCCGATATCGCCGGTGAAAAGGAAAGAATGCTCTTTATGGTCAAGCCTTATGACCAGACTGTTGTTGTTTGTCCTATCTTTTGGGACAGGGCTGCGGGAGGGCCAGACTATATCGGCTTTAGCCCCGCCAATATCATACGAGTAATAATTTGTTGCAAAATCCACCATTGTTCCTGAAAGAGAAATCTCTTCTGCTGCCTCACGAATATCGTCATCGACCGTACTTGCTGCAGGCAGTACCACCTTTTTGGTGGGAAACTCTTCCAGAATTTCGGTAAGTCCACCCGAATGGTCACGGTCGGTATGAGAAATGAAAAGTATGTCAATGTCATTTACTCCCATAGCTTTAAGCTGTGTGGCAGTAGCTTTGCCGTTTGGACCCGTGTCTATGAGGTAGTTATGAGAAAAAGGCGTTTGTATAAGAACGCTGTCTCCCTGACCAACATAGAGATAGGTGACAGAAAAGGACAAAAAGCTTGCCAGTGCTGAAACAAGAGTGAATAAAAAACATAAACATCCGGCAATTATTATAAGTTTTGCGGGCTTGCGGTTTTTAAGAAAAAGATAGAATATTATGACCGCAAAGACAAAGCTCACTGACGGGAAGACCGACGGGCTTTTGACATGTATATATGAAAAGGGGAGAGATGCAACAAATTCGGCTGCCAGAAGAAGTACTTTGAGAGCCAGTTTCATCAAAAACCCCCAGAATGGCAAAATAATATTTATAAGAGGTGTAAAAAGAGACAATATAAACAGTGTGTCCACAAAAGGAAGCACAAGAATATTTGTAATCAGCGAGAAAGTGGAAATCCCGTTGAAAAGGTATATTGTTACGGGAAGTGTTGCTATGGAAGCGGCAATACTTGTGCACACAATATCGGTCAGAAATTTTGGCAGACGCGGCAAAAATGCTTTAACCTTCTCCGAGATGGGCCTTGCAAAAACAAGTATGCCTGCAAGTGCAAAATAAGAAAGCAGAAATCCGGCATCGAAAATTGTGAGCGGATTAAACGAAAGGATAATTGCTGCAGACAGGAAGAAGGAGGTTAAAAGGTCTTCCTTTTTGTCAAACAGACCTGCCAGAATTACAATCAGCATCATAATACCCGCTCTTGTGACAGAGGGCGATAACCCTGTGAGCGCCATATAAAACAAAAGAAGGAGGATGCCCATAATACTGCGCAGTTTCCTGTGGAACTTAAGACGTTTTGTCAGGAAAAACAAAAAGGCAATAATTATGGTCATGTTCATACCCGAAACCGCAACAATATGAGAAATACCGCTTTTTCTGAAAATGTCGTTCATATGGTCGGAAAAGCCCGAAGTGTCACCCAGGGCAATACCTGCGGCAAGACTGCCCACGTCACCGCCTATGGCGGCAGAAATTTTGTCCGAGAACCTTTTAGAAAGAGCGCATATCTTTTGGTAGAGGGACATACTGCCCGGAGAAACCGCTATATCTTCAGAAGAAAGATAGAAAGAAGCAGAGACCCCTTTTGTAAGCAGATAAAGATTAAAGTTAAAGCTGGTGGGAGTATATTTCCCCGGCTTTTTAACAAGCACCCGGAAAGTTATTTGCTGACCGGGAGAAAATGTGCCACCGGATGTATATATAATAAACGAATTTTTAAGCGGAGTAGTTTTGCCGACATATGTAACCGAGGCTGAACGCACCAGCAGAGTGAGATTGTCTTCTTTCCCGTAAGAAACGTCAGAAACTGTTCCCGAAAGGGTTATATATTTGCCTGTGTAATTTTTATAGAAACTTTCAAGTTTGTTTTCTGCATGGGTAAAGTGAAAACTACCTGCAAAAAG
>JAZNIU010000055.1:0-39361 GCA_045577655.1 Clostridia bacterium | reverse complement strand
GCTTTTTAAGTTCCTTTAACTTCCGCTTATTTACTCTATCTAAAAACACTGTCTAACAGCTCGAAATCGTTTTGTCCGCAAGGGCACGTGGGTTCGAATCCCACCCTCTCCGCCACTACGCGTGATGATTTTGTTGTCATCACGCTTTTTACATAAAGAAAACAGGTCGGTTTTCCGACCTGTTTTTTATATTTTTATTATCTCGTCCATTCGGACGCTTCTTTTTTCTTTTAAAGAAATATTTGCCGCCATACCTATGCCGGCTGACATTCCGCCGGCTATTGTGTCTGCCGCTCGTCCCAGAGGGTCTTCTTTTTCTCCTCTAAAAAGTGCATCGCAGAGTTTCTCGTCCGACCCGCCGTGTGCCCCATCTTTTTTTGGTATTATAATGGTTTTTACCTCTCCTGACGGGAAGAAAATTTTAAGCTCGCTTGTCTCGGCACTACCAAAAGTTCCGCCACCGTGCAGAAAAGAAAATTCTGCTCTTGCTTTTGTGCCGTTTAAAACAATTTCAGCTCCTTCATACGGGTTATGTGTTGTAAGCGTATAGCTCACAACTGTGCCTTTTTTATATTTAATGCTGACGCTGACATTATCTTCAATATCAATTTCTTCAGAAAAAAGACATTTATCTCTTAAATATCCGCCGTCATCCTCGCAGTTTAAATAGAGGTCTCTGGTGTCTTCATCCGCCTCTTCAATATTAAAATAATATTCACATTCTTTTTTCCCGGGACAATCAAGACATCTTTCCCCTTTTTTTCTCAGAATGTCCCCATAAACCTTTCTGTTTCCAAAAGCGTTTACAATTTCGGGTATGTCATCTAAAACCCAGTTAAGTACATCAAAATGATGAGTTGATTTATGAATTAAAAGCGACCCGGAATTTTCTCGGTTTCTGTGCCACCGTCTGAAATAATCTGCGCCGTGACTGCGGTCAAGCATCCACTGATAGTGAACGGAGCAGATTTCCCCTAAAACTCCCGACATAACCGTTTCTTTTATTTTTTCAAAATGGCTCATATACCGGCAATTGAAAGTTGTCCTAACTTTCCTGCCCGACTCTTTTTCCGCTTCATATATGCGCATAAACTTTTCCGGAGTCGTTGTCAGAGGTTTCTCCGAAATTACGTCACAGCCCCGTTTCAGTGCTTTTACAATATATTCATCGTGGGTATTGTCATTACTTGTAACAATAACAACGTCCGGTTTTACACTTTCCAGCATGCTCTCAAAAGTTTCAAACACCGGCACGGCATACGCAAGTTTTGATGCCACCGTTTTTGCACGTTTAACCGAAATGTCATAAAGTCCCGCAAGTCTGGCGCAGTCAGTATATTTTTCGCAAAGAGGCCAAGCATATGCATAATAAGCACGGATACCCGTTCCCACAATAACATACTTTTTCATAGAAAATCAATCCTTTAATATTTAAACTGTTCTGTCGATTTGAATGGCATAACCCCATTAAACGGAATTTCTCCGAATATTGCTTTCACAAATGCTTCCATTGCCTCGGGCGCCAGACTGTATGCATGAACAAAGGTGTCGGCATTTGCATAAAAGTCGTGGTAAACATAAACAGAGCCTAGAGACACGCCAATGGATTTTTCTTTTCCTTTTGTGAATGCGTAATAGAAAGTCTCACACTCTTTATCATAAAAGCTTGAAGCTCCCATGGGTGCGTGAGTTCCTATATATCCCGCATAAATAATGAGGTCATTTTCCCTATCGATGCGCTCCATTTCCTCATAAGAAGAAAGTCGTCTCTGAAGGTGTGCCGCAATCCCCCGTTTTTCAAATGCCTCTACCATAACCTCAAGTGCTTCCATAGCTGCATCCGTCTGGGCAGAGCAGATGATTGCAACATTTTTTATTTTTGATTTGTCTATCGGCAGACGACCGTGAACATCACATTCCAGAGTGATTGCTTTTTCCGCAACCTCTTTATTAAACTCTGAAAGCTCCACCGCAACCTCATCAAAGGTTGTGCTTTCCGGTTGGGTATTAAAAAGCCCTGCTTTTTCTTTCATATCAAGAACTCTTGAGCAGGCATCGTCAATTCTGCTTTCCTTTATCCGTCCGTCTTTTATCGCTTTTTCAATAATATCTATATAATCATAGCTTTTAACATTTAAGAGCAAATCGTTTCCCGCATTTATAAGCTCTACATATAAGTCTTCCTTGTTCGGGCACGCAGCCGCAAGCGCTCCCATATCTATGGAGTCTGTAATAACAACTCCCTTAAATCCCATATCTCCTTTTAAAAGAGAAGTAATTACATTGTATGAAATTGACGACGGGCACACCGCATTTCCGTATTTTCTGTCGTCAACCGCCTTAAATCCTGTGTGGGATATCATAACAGAATCAACGCCGGCATCAATTATTTTCTGAAAAATTGCGCCCTGTGTTTTTTTCCATTCTTCCAGAGACATACTTATACAGGTGGGAGCAAAATGGGGGTCCCTATATTCCTGGGGGTCGCATCCCGGAAAATGTTTTACGGTGTTTATTACATGTTCATCCTCCATCCCCCTGATCATAGCTTCAGCCAGTTCATACAGGGTATCGGGTTTGTCGGACATAGCCCTCATTATTCTAACAGAGTCAAATCTGGATGGCATATCAACAATAGTCATCCAGCAGAAGTTTGCACCAACAGTTTTAACTGCACGGGCACTTATCTGGCCATATTTGTACGCCAGCTCTTTTGAATTTGCTGCACCGACAGAAGGGGCACTGATAATGTCGCAGGTGTTTGTTGCAAACCCTTTTTCTATGGTATCAAGTCCCACAACGGGCGGAACTCTCAGAAAGTTGCGAAGGTCCTGCATCCATTTTCTGTAATATTCGCTATCGCGCAAACTTCCACCATTCACAGGGGATAAATTTGCTGTGTTCATACACCAGTTTCCGTTATGCCATACATTGCCGAACGGGTGCTCGCTTAAAAATTTTTTCAAATCCTTTTTGTTCATAACTCTGGACATCTGCATTATTGCAGTCTGTCCTATTTTTTCTCTTAGTGTAAGTTCTGAGAGTTGTGGCTTTCTTGTAAATATTTCCATAATTTTACCTCGCTATATAAAAATCAAGATTATATAAAAAGGTTATCATTTTTTACTGCTGTTGTCAATAAAAAATGCCCTGTCATCCGAGGATGACAGGGCAAATAATGTTTTTTAGTTACATTCTGCTGTAAGCGGACCTGCGAGCTCTTTAAGATAGAAGAGTCTGCCGGGAAGTGTGGGCATATATGTGGATGTAATTGCTGTGCAGGGACCATAGTGGAGAGTTGTGAGGAAGCTCATACCCTGCCAACCCATACCTCTGCCAAGAGCACCGTCGCAGCCACCGATGATATAGTCTGCCTGGAGGAAGAGTCCGGGGCCGATTGTGTTTGCTCTGCAGGGAACAAGAGTTGTTCTGCTCTTGAAGCTTGTAATAGCGTTTTGTTCAATTGTGAGCGGGTGAAGTTTTGCTGCAATTCTGTGTGTAGCAGCTTTCCATTCAGCTTCACTCGCATATTCTACTGCAAACTGGGGTTCCCAGAAAGCAATGTGGCACATTCTGCCTATACCGAATACAAGCACAAGTTTTGCGCCCTCAGCTTTAAGAGCTGCAATTTTGCCCGCGTATGTAGGAAGATTTTCTTTTGTGGCAAAGTTTCTTTGATTTTCAGGAACTGTAAGATTACCGAGTTTGTTGAAAAATGCTTCTTTCATGCTGTATTCAAAAGAAGCCGGGTTGTCGTTTGACAGTGTATTACCGTCTTTGTCTGCCCATTCGTCCATATTGAATGTGTAAACATGGTCACATTTAACATTCCATTCGTTAATGAAATATGCTGCCCATTTGTACATTCCCATAGGACCAACCGGCAAAATCATTGCAAGTTTTTCGCCTCTGTCTCTTGCTTCTTTGATTTTAAGAGCAATTTCGTGACCCATAAGAGTGTCAAACTCATAAATGTTTTCACATTCTACAGGGTTAAAATCTTTGTGCCAAAAATCTTCTCTTGCAACGCCTTTTTCGCAGCAAGCGTCAATTTTAGCCATATCCCAACCAACGGGATAGTAATTTTCCAGAAGGGAACCTTCAACTGTTGACATAAAATCCATAATTTATATTCTCCTTTACAAAATTATTTCTCATATAAATAATCAAGTGCTGCCATTATACCTGTTTTTATTGCATTTGTGCTTATACCGTGTTTCTGACAAAGTACAAGTGCTCCAAGCAGTCTGTCGTCGGCAGCAAGTTTTCGTCTTGTGTCTCTGCCCACACGGTTTGTTGTGTCGCCCAGGAATTTGTTTTTTAACCTGAACATAAGGTCGTCTGCATACGCCATAACATCTTCTATGGGTTTGCCGTGTTCGGCCCTGAGTGCGGTTGCACTTGCATACATCGCATTTTTTACGGTTTCTGCAATTTCTTTATCTTCCATAGCCTGCCAGATATATTCATATCCTTTCTGCATTCCCATATAACCAGCAACTGCATGTCCCATATTATGCAGGTAAAGCTTGCTCTGGATATGGTATGCAAAAGGTTTATCCGGCAGAACATTTTTAATTACCGGTATTTCGTTTTTAAACGCCTGCTCATCTACCGGAAGTTTCAGGAAAGGTTCAACCCAGACTTTGTTTATGTTCCCCTCTCTCATTTCATCGGTCATAACGGGAACCATTCTTCCCACACTTGCTTCAACAAAACCAACCTTTTCATTGGTTGTGTTAACAAGCTTTTTAAGGTAAGCATCTGCATTCATAAGATTTTCGCAGATTATAATGTCCACACCCGACTCTCTTTTGTCCAGTCCCTCTTTAAGAACGGGCGCAATAAAAGGCAGAACATTTACCCCTGCCGAAGTGAAAATAATATCGGCAGTTGCAATTTCGTCCGGTGCAGTTTCAGGATATACTGCACGGACATTTTTTATTACTATTTCCTCTTGTTTTTCGTTGATTACAATTTTGATGGGATAAGAGCCGTCTTTGTTGAGCTTTTCAACCATATCCTTGTTGACATCAACAAAAACTGTTTCATATCCGCTTTCATAGAGCAACTGTCCGAGAAAACCGCGACCAATGTTCCCGCCGCCGTAAACTACAGCTTTCATTCATATTCCTCCATAAATTTTCTGATTTCTTCATAACTTTTTATACCGGTTGTGGCACCTTTTTCCATAACACAGTGTGTACCCACTGCATTTGCAAAAAGTCCGCATTCTTCAAAAGAAAGGCCACGTACAAGACCGGTTATAAACCCTGAACAGAAGCTGTCTCCCGCGCCAGTGGTATCAACCGCTTTAATTTTTGTGTAGGTGGACACAATAACCGATTTGCCTTCTGCTTTTTCTCTTAAATATGCACCTTTTTTACCGAGTTTTATAACAACACTTTTAACGCCTTTTTCAAAGAAAACATCTGCTATTTTTCCCGGCTCGGTTTCTCCGCTGATTTCCTTTGCTTCGTCTATGCTGGGCATAAAAATGTCAATATAAGGCATTGCGCAGTCAAGCACCGACGCCCATCTGCCTTTAGCGTCCCAGTCAACATCGTCTATGGAGAAAGTTCCATTCGTGCCCACGCAGTGGAGAAAAGTTCTCTCACCGTCTGTTGCAGAAAGTACAACTGATGCCGAGGTCTGTGTGCTTTTATCTTTTTTAAGGCCCTTGGTGTTAACACCGAGTTCCTCCATTTTCTCTTCAAGAAAACGGCCAAACATATCCTCGCCCACTTTTCCGACAATGGCCGATTCAACACCCATTTTTCTCATATTAACAGCCGCTGTCATTGCGTTTCCGCCCGAATAAAGTTCAATGGCGTCAACATGAGACAGAAGCCCTTTTTCAGGAACCGAGTCAACCGGTTTTGTCATAACATCTGCAACAAGTATTCCCACACAAGCTACTTTTCTCATGGCAGAAGTCTCCTTGTCGTCGGTTTCGGATATACCATGCACTGACTGAATGCTTCCGCATATTGCGCACCGCACTGGTATCCGCGATATTTGGAAATGGTTTTCACCATATCCGCAAAATCAATATTGTCATGTTCTCTCATCCATTTCAGCTGACTTTCGTGACATTCAAGCATCTGGAGCTTTAAATCAATTTCGTCAGTAATGTCAACATACTCTGTCGGGAGAAATTCATTTCCGCCAAGATTGTCCATGTAGAATATTGGTGTAACCTCTGACGGTGTCATAACGCTTGAAACATAGTGGGGTACGCTTGCTGCAAAAGATGCATCAAAAACAAGCTTGCTCACTGCAACATGGTCAGGCATATAATCGTTGGGAGCGTGAGTGATAATAAAGTCGGGCTGGGCCTCTCTTATAATATCAACCACTTTATCTCTTTGTTCTTTCAGCTGGTCATACGCCATAAGGTCACCAATGTCGCAAGTTACAACTTTGATGCCTGCAAGGCTTCCTGCTTTTATTGCCTCATTTTTTCTGATTTGGGCAAGCTCATCCGGCTCTATAATAACATGTCCGAGGTTGCCGTTGCAAACGTGACACACTGTGACATTATCGCCTCGTTTAACACATTTTGCAAGGGTTCCCGCACAGTTTATCTCTATATCGTCCGGATGACAACCAATTGCCAAAACGTTCATTATTTTTCACCTCTTAATTTTTCTTTTTTTATTGACATCCCTATATTTATATTGTACAATTATTTATAATCCAAGTATTTATCAACGGGTACATTTTTTTATCATTTTGTTCGCGAAGAGGTTGTTTTATGTTTGAACTTCAAAAAGTTAAAAACGAAATTGAAATATCCGGTTTTAACAGTATATATTATTTTGAGTTTGGAAAAGATTTTTCTCACCCGCCCGAAAAGCACGATTTCTGGGAGATGGTTTATGTTGATAACGGTGAGATAAACGCTATCACAAACGGCGTGGGCGTAATGCTCACTCAGGGTCAGGTTATTTTTCATAAACCCATGGAAGTCCATGCACACGTTTCTGACAAAAAGGTTGCAAACAATATGCTTGTCATATCTTTTTCCACAAACAGCAAAGCAATGGACTATTTTGAGAGCAAAACCTTTTCTCTGGACAAAACCGGCAAAACCCTTCTTTCTCTTTTTATGAGAGAGGCAGAAAAGGCATTGGGCATAATTCCCGGGAATTATGAAAACAAGGAAAATCTTGTTTTTCTGCCGGATGCCTTTGGTGCCCCACAGCTTTTAAAATGCTATCTCACCGAATTTTTAATTCGCCTGATACGAAACGAAGCTGCTTCGGGGGAAAAACACGTAGTAAACGAACAGTCCCGCCATATCGCAACAAACTCCATTTGCGAACTTGTCTGCGACTACATCAAAGGGAAAATATATTCTTCCATTTCATTAAATGAACTATGCAGCAACTTTTTGATTGGGAAAACACAGCTTTGCAAGATTTTTAAAGAATATACCGGCTCAAGTCCTATCGAATATTATTATGACCTTAAAATCAAAGAAGCAAAAAAGCTTATCAGGGAAAAAAACTATAATATTTCGCAAATTTCTGATATGCTGGGCTATTCTTCCATTCACAATTTCTCAAGGGCATTTAAAAAAGCTGTGGGTTATTCCCCCACAGCTTATTCCAAAACTATATTATAACAAGAAACCGAGAGCAAATCGCTCTCGGCTTTTTCTTATTTTATTGAAGTGTATCCCGTCTTTTCAACAAGCTCCTGTCCCTGCTTACCCACAATCCAGTCTAAAAGCTTTTCTGTGTTTTCCGTTTTGTTTTTTCTTGTCACTGCAAAAAACTCTGAAGCAATGGGATAGGTTCCATTTTCAATGTTTTCTATACTTGGAGTTATTCCCTCAATATCAAGCAGTTTTATCTGGTTATTACCTATCATTTCGTTTGAATAAAACCTGAAGGAATATCCGATAGCATTTTTATAATTTTTATAATCTGCTGCTTTTGATATGATTGTACCCATACCAACCATAACATTTTCTTTAAGAGGAGGCATAAGCGGTGTGTCCCCCATCAGTCTTTCAAGTGCACTCTGGCTGCCGCTTCCCTCATCACGCTGGAAAGCACGAATTTTGCCAAATTTTTCTACACCAAGCTCGCTCCATTCGGTCATTTCGCCCGAGTATACTTTCTTGATTTGTTCAACGGTAATATTTTCAAGCGGGTTTTGTGAATTCACAAAAAAGACAAACGCTTCTCTTCCTATAGGCGTATATTCAAGCTCAACGCCCTGCTCCTCGGCAAACTTTTTCTGCTCCTCCGACGGTCCACCTACAAAAATTATGTCAACTTCTCCCGTCACTATACGGTTATATGCATCTGTGGTGGTCGTGCAGGTTAAATAGTCGTAGTTGCCATCAACAAATTCTCTTGGGTAAACCGCTTTTGCAAATGCGGAATATATCGGGTAAAGCGCCGTTGCTCCGTCCATTACCGGCACGTTTTCTTCAATCTTCAGAGTGCTTTCTCCGTCAAGTTCTGCCACCTTGGTATCTTTGTTATACGGTCTGTACTTCCACAAAACGTCGTTTGTTATTTCTACAGTGGGAATACTGTCAACATATCTGCCGTAGGAATAGTAGCTCACACCGAAGACAATTAAAAGCGCAAGTGCAATATATAGTAGCACCAGAACAATTTTCTTCTTTTCTTTTACCCACATAAGATAAATGAGCAACGCAAGAATGAGCAGGGTGGCTGCCACCATCAGCACAATATATGTAGGTGCACGTTTTGTTGAGAGCATAAGTATAAGCCCCCCAAGAAAATTAAGCAGAACTGCTCCTGCAGTCACTCCTGTTGTAACAAGAATTTTTCCTGGTCTGTCAAACTTTGTAAAGCACAGAACCACTCCCGCTATAATAGCTGCTATAAGGACAACCGGTATAATGGTTAAAGACATATTTATCCCACCCTTTCTGTTTTTCTGTTATTATAGCATACAGTCGCTTAAAAGTAAATATCTC
Organism: Clostridia bacterium; assembly: GCA_045577655.1. Taxonomy (GTDB): domain Bacteria; phylum Bacillota; class Clostridia; order RUG12999; family RUG12999; genus RGIG7450. The sequence continues at coordinate 30,396 of JAZNIU010000055.1, read as the reverse complement.
TTTTATGCCATTGACAAAAATAAGCGATAAAGATATAATATATACTATAATTTATACTTGGAGGAAAAACTATGGAACAGTACATAAAAGCTGCCACAGAAAAATTTGCACTTTTGCTGAAAAAGCAGCTTGAAAGAAACGAAGCTATAAAAGCTTCCAAAGATTTTATTGATTATTCAAAGCTTGACAAGCTTATTATAGGCGTTGTTGGCGGCGACGGAATTGGTCCTGCTATCACTGCAGAAGGTCACAGAATTTTAGAGGTTCTGCTCGCCGACAAAGTTAAGGCAGGTAAAATTGAGTTTAAAGTTATCGACGGGCTCACAATCGAGAACCGTGCTGCAGCTATGAAAGCAATTCCGGACGATGTCCTTGCAGAAATCAAAAAATGCCACGTTATTTTAAAAGGTCCTACAACCACTCCCCGTGCAGGCGACAACTGGCCCAATATTGAAAGTGCCAACGTTGCAATGAGAAAAGAGCTTGACCTTTTCGCAAACATTCGTCCTGTTAAAGTTCCCGCGCAGGGAATTGACTGGACTTTCTACCGTGAAAACTCTGAGGGAAGCTATGCTCTGGGCAGCGATGGCATAAATATTACCGATGAGCTTGCAATGGACTTTTGTGTAACAACAACAGAAGGAACATACCGCATAGCAAAAGCGGCTTTTGAATATGCAAGAAAAACAGGCAAAAAACGCGTTACCGCAGTAACAAAAGCCAACGTTGTAAAAACAACTGACGGTAAATTCTTAAGCATCTGCAAGGAAGTTGCAAAAGATTACCCTGAAATTGCTTTTGATGACTGGTATATTGATATAATGACCGCAAAACTCATCGACGAAAAAAGAAGAACAGGGTTTGAAGTCCTTATACTCCCCAACCTGTACGGTGACATTCTCACCGACGAAGCTGCTGAATTCCAGGGCGGCGTAGGTACAGCAGGAAGTGCCAACCTCGGCAAAAGATATGCTATGTTTGAAGCAATCCACGGCAGCGCTCCCCGAATGGTTGAAGAGGGCAGAGCCATGTATGCTGACCCATGCAGCGTGCTTCGCGCATGCGTGATGCTGCTTGAACATATTGGAGAAACTGAAACTGCTTCCCGTCTGGAAAAAGCTCTTGACATTTGTATGTATACAGAAAAAAGGCTTGTTGTAACAGGCCGCGACACAGGTGCTACCAGCCGCGAATTCGGCGATTATGTTCTGGAAACCATAAACAAACTCTGATTATAAAAAGTGTCAGGATACTGCATATTCTGACACTTTTTTTGCAAATATTTTAATTTAGGTGTTGACATACATTACCGTAGATATTATAATATTAGCAGAACAAAGAAAGGAATTGGTATTATGGTAGATAAAATAAAAGAGATTATAGCAAGAGAACTTATGGTAGATGAAGAAGATATCACTCTTGAAACAGATATTATAAATGACTTGGGCGCTGATTCCCTCACTGTTGTGGATCTTGCTATGGCTCTGGAAGATGAGTTTGACATCGAAATGCCTGACGAAGATCTGGAAAACATTAAAACCGTAGGCGATATAATAAATTATGTAAAAGCTATAGGTGCATAAAATTTTACAATAGAAAACCCCGTCGGATCGAAATCTGACGGGGTTTTGTTATTTCATAAACATTTTTATTTTTTCAAGTTCTTTTTCTGCAGTTTTCCTGCCTGTTTGATAGACCCTTTCCAGTTCGTCGGGGTTTCGTTCCACTGCTCCAATGTTAAGTGCCTCGGGTGGTCGAATGACAAACACCTCCCCCTTTTTTTCGCACTCTTTGACATATTTTAAAGTTTCGTTATACATTTCATGTCTTTTCTCAAGAGTCTTTACAAGTGCCGGATATTTCCACAGCAAAAGCTTAATAAGCTTTAAATGAGGAGTTTTTTGTTTTACAAAACCCTCCGGCTGTGTGAGGATTACAACATTTTTTTCATACCCTTTGCTTTGCAAGAACTTAAGCGGCACCGAATCGGCGCTTCCGCCGTCAGACAAAAATCTTCCGTCAATCTCCACTATTTTGGCAAACAGAGGAAGAGCAGCCGATGCTCTCATCCACAAAAGGTCTTCCTCTTTCCCTTTTTCACATTTATGATAAACAGCTTCTCCTGTTTTTACGTCTGTTGCAACAACAAAAAATTCCATATTTGAATTTTTAAAAGTTTCGCTGTCAAACGGGTCGAGTTTTTCAGGCAGATCGTGGTAGCAGAACTTTTCTCCATACATATTTCCTGTAAAAATAAGAGATTTTACGCTGACATATCTTGGGTCCCTGCAATATTTTTTATTGTACCTTATGGCCCTGCCCGGCTGATTTGATTTTACGTTGCACCCAAACACTGCGCCGGCAGAAACGCCCACGCCGCCATCAAATTCTATACCGTTTTCCATTAAAACATCGGTAACTCCTGCGGTAAACATCCCCCGCATTGAGCCGCCTTCCATAACAAGTCCTGTTTTCATAATTTACCTCTAATGTGATTCTATCGAGCAGTCTCCCTCAAACAGAGAAACCACTTTTTGTTCGTTTAAATTTTGCGGAATATCAACCGTCATAATAAAAATAAGATATTTTTCTTCTTCGCACTTTTGAAGTGACAAATCATACAGTATAATTTTGTTTTCCTTTAAGATACTCATTATTTTTTGCTGCATATCATCATCATAGCCGGTTTTGAGTGTAATCTCTTTGGTATGATGGGATGTTGACCAGAAAGGTTTTCTGAAGAAAATCTGGGCAAGCAAAATTATAAGTGTTGTGGCAACCCCTTCAATATACATTCCGATTCCTATTGCCATGCCTATACCCGATGTTGCCCAGATACCTGCAGCCGTAGTGAGCCCGGAAATTGAGCGTCCGTGGACAAAAATAGTTCCGGCGCCCAAAAAGCCTATTCCGGTGACTATCTGTGCCGCTATTCTCGTCGGATCGCCCGCCATATCCATACTGGTAGCCGCATATTTTGAAATTATCATTATAAGAGCAGATGAAGCCGCAACAATAAAGTGTGTTCTTATGCCTGCTTCTTTTGCACGGTTTTTTCTTTCAAATCCAATGAAAAACCCGCAAACACCTGCAATTACAATTCTTAAAACATATTGCAAATGCATTTCCATCTATTTCACTCCTCATATTTTAAATGCTCTCCCGTCTGTTTCATCTTTTCACACAGTTTTGACAGAGCCTTTTTCTCAATTCTTGAAACATAAGACCTTGAAATTCCGAAAATATCGGCTATTTCATTTTGTGTTTTCACCGGTTTGTTTGACAGACCGTATCTCATGGCAATTATTTCCGCTTCCCTGGGAGACAGGACCTCTTTTATGGTCTTATACATTTCTGCTGTCTGCATTTTCAGCGAAATCTTTTCTTCCACCTGTTCTCCGCCATCCTCCAGAACATCTATCAGCGTTATTTCATTACCCTCGCTGTCCATACCGATTTTGTCATTGATGGAAACTTCGTTCTGAAGTTTCTTTGCATTTCTGAGACTCATCAAAATTTCATTTTCAATGCATTTTGCGGCATAGGTTGCAAGCCTGGCGCCTTTGGCAGCTTTAAAACTCGACACCCCTTTTATAAGTCCTATTGTCCCAATGGAAATAAGGTCATCATTTTCCTGACCTGTTGCCGCATATTTTTTAACAATGTGTGCAACCAGCCTCAAATTTCTTTCCACGAGTATATTTCTTGCTTCAATGCTTCCGCTTTTCATCTCTTCAAGGTATCTTTTTTCCTCCTCTTTTGAAAGCGGTTTCGGGAAATTGCCCGGGCTTCCTATATACCCTATCAGAAACCATACATTAACAGCTGCTATTGCCGCAAGTGACAATATAATCTCCAGCATCAAAAGACCCCCTGTGGTTTAATACTTTCTACATTATATTGCCTTTTTTTCTGTTAAATTACAAAAACCGTCAAATGACGGTTTTATGTCAGAGCAAATCTTTGTTATATTCCGCTCTTTCTCCACCAACAAATTTTGGTCTTGTTCTTGCGCAGATAATATTTGCTTCCCCTATTTTATTTACAGACAATCTCACCGGAACAGCAACTTTCTTAAGATGCATACCTATGAGAGTTCCTCCTATGTCAATACCTGCATCTGCCATAACAGATTCCACTGCAACAGCATTTTCAAATTTTTCGTATGCAGTTGTGGCAAAGGAACCGCCTGCTTTGGGTCTGGGAATTACATTTACCTGTTCTATCCCTTTTTTATCTGCATATTCTTTTTCTACAATAATTGCACGGTTAAGATGTTCGCAGCACTGTGCTGCAAGATATATTCCTTTTTCCTTTAAAACAGAATATATGCCGTCAAACAGTTCTCTTGCTGTTTCTATGCTTGAAGAAGTTCCTATTTTGTTCCCTGTCACTTCGCTGGAGGAACAACCCACTACCACAAGGTCTCCCCTGTTTAATTTTGCAACTTGGACAAGTTCTTTTGCGGCAATTTCTGCCTGTTTTTTTATATCCATAACCAAAAACCTCTTTTCAGTTTTATTTTAACAAATAGTAGCTTAAAAGTCAATCTCTTTGCATAAAATTGGACAAAGTATAATAAGTATATACAAACAACATTCTGGAGGTACATATGAATAAGCTTCAAATCAATCTTGAACCGGTAATACGGATATTGCCGCAAAAAATTGCATTGGCGGTTGCAAAATATAACGTTGAGGAAATCCGGCTTATAGCCGGAAAACCCGTTACTTTATTTACTGACGGCAAAAGTCGGTATGTAAGTGCAATGGGAGATATTACTTCCTCTGCCGGAAGTGCCATTTCGGTTTCTTCTTCCCAGCTTGCTGAAATATTTAAAGCGGCCTGCAACGGTTCGGTATATGCAGCCGAAGAGGAAATACGCCGCGGTTTCATCACAATCGAGGGAGGTCATCGTGTCGGAATATGCGGCACCGCTGTGTTAAAAGGCGGCGAAGTTACATATATCAAATATATATCTGCCCTGAACATCCGTCTGGCAAAGCAGGCTATAGGCAGTTCAAAAGATATTCTGCCTATAGTGTACGACAAATTTGCAAGAAATACTTTGATAGTATCTCCTCCCGGTTGTGGAAAAACAACAATGCTGCGTGACATTGCACGTGTGCTCGGTTCACGGTATAAAATAGGCATTGCGGACGAGCGCAGTGAAATTGCCGCTTCCTATATGGGAATTCCACAGAATGATGTTGGAGAGAAAACTGTCGTTATGGATTTGTGCCCTAAAGCAGATGCAATAAACATGCTTATAAGAACCATGGGCGTAGAACTTGTAATAACCGATGAAATAGGTTCCTGTGAGGATGCTCTTGCAATCAAAAACGCCTTTAATTCGGGCGTTAAAGTAATTGCTTCTGCACACGGTTACTGCAGCCGCGACATAACCTCCCACCCCCAGCTTTCCTGTCTGACTGAAAAAGGGTTTGAACGGATCATAACTCTCAGTCGCCGATATGGAGTGGGAAGCATAGAAGAGGTGACTCATCTTGATAATTAAGTTAATCAGTGTGGCAACAATAATTTTTTCCTGCAGCTATGTTGGCATAAAGCTCTCCTCTGCCCTTCGCTTAAGGATAAAACTGCTTGGCGAAATGTCCGCTGCTCTGTCCACTATCGAAAGCTATATTTCTACCGTAAAGATGCCGCTTAATGAAATTTTTCAGGCTCTTTCCGGCATTAAAGGACAGACAGGAGAGTTTTTTAAAAGTCTTGTTCCGGGCACGAGTTGGAAAGACCAAATGAGCATTTTAAACGGGCTTACAGCCGAAGACAAAAAACTCCTGGTTAAGATGTCTGAAACTTTGGGAAGTATGGATGTTGCACATCAGACAAAGCAAATTTCCCTGACAAAAAATATTTTAGACAAAACCTTAAGCGAAGCAAAAACTGACCTTGTTACCAACTCAAAAGTATACCGCGTTATGAGTTTTTTTGTTGGAGTTATAATTTCAGTCCTGATTATATAGGTGACATAGATGGGTGTTGATTTAATTTTTAAAATTGCTGCAATAGGCATTACCGTAACTGTTCTGCAACAGCTTCTGATGCGTTCGGGAAGAGAGGACCAGGCCATGCTTACAACCATAGCAGGACTGGTTGTTGTGCTTCTTATGGTGCTCACTGAAATAAAAGGGCTTTTTGACACCATAAAAACGCTTTTTGACCTATGATTGAAGATATTCTCAGCCTGTCTGCTATAGCTGTAATTTCTTCCCTTTTATCCATTCTGCTGAAAAAAGAACGTGCCGATTTTTCGGTTCTTATTTCAATTGCAGCGGGTGCCTGTCTTATAATATATATTCTACCATCGCTCTACCAGACAATTAAAATAATTTCAGACGTTTCAGAGCGGTCGGGTATAAACAGCAGGTATATTTCCATTATTATAAAATCCTGTGTGATTTCAACTACAACAACAGTCTGTGCAGCAACCTGCCGCGACTGCGGACAATCTTCCCTTGCGGTGGGGCTTGAACTTGCCGGACGTATTGCAATTATTTTAATTGCTCTTCCGGTTATAAATTCTCTTTTATCCCTCATACTTTCCATGATAAAATAGTTTGGAGAAAGGCAAAATTTTTATGAAACTTTTTGTTTTACTCTTAAGTTTAATCACCATTTCCTTTCCCTCTTTTGCCTCTTTTGGTGCAGACCTTGCAAAAGAGCAGCTAAGGCTTTCGGGTGCAGACAAAATTTACATAAACGACGAAATAAATTTCTCTTCTCTAGCTGAGGATATTCTGACAGGCAATGTCCCGTCCGAACAAAATGTGACGGGGTCGTTTTTCAAAAATCTTTTGGCTGAGCTTAAGGAAAGTATTTCTCTGTGCCTTTGCATTATAATTATAGTTGTCCTTTTAAATGTCATTACAAATGTTTCCGCCAAACCGGACGACAGCTTTGACCCCTCGTTTTATGTGTGTTATATGATAATTTTTATGCTCGGAGTTTCAAGCTTTCGCTCCGCCTGCGAAATAGCGCAGGATTCCATAGACCAGATGAATTTCTTTATGAAAGCTGCCATACCGGTTCTTGGCACACTTATCACTGCTTCTGGCGGCATTGCGCGAACCGCTTTAATCTGCGGGTCTGTTGTTGCCATTTCTTCAACTGTTACGGTTATTACAGGCGTTTTGTTTCCGGTAAGCACAATGAGTGCCCTTATAAGCGGCGTCAGCGTTTTAGGCAGCGACCGCAGTCTTGTGGGCTTTTCTTCGGCACTGAAAAAAGCTTCCCTGTGGGGTCTTGGAATAATAACCACAATATTTACAACAATTTTAAGCACCAGAAGTTTTGCTGCCGTAAACCTTGACAATGTGGCAGGCAGAACCGTTAAATATGCAGCGGGAAATTTTGTGCCTATTGTTGGCGGCGTTTTGTCTGAAACAATGGAAAGTATAATTGCTTGCGGAAGACTTGTAAAAGGTGCAGCGGGAGGTGCTTCGGTTATTGCGATTTTATATATCTGCCTTGCTCCCATAGCAAAGCTTGTTGCAATTATCCTTGTATACAAATTCACTTCTGCAATTATCACTCCCATTTCGGACGGCAGACTTTCCTCAGCTCTTGACGAATTCACTTCTTCAATAGTTATAATTCTTGCCATGGTAATTTTCACTTCGGTTATGTTTATCATTTGTGCGGGAATTGTTTCGGCGGTGTAGCGTATGGAAACAATAAAAAACTATATTCTTGGTCTTGCTGCTTTCAGTTTTATAGCATCGCTCATTCACTCTTTTCTGCCCGAAACACCAACAAAAAGAACTGTCCGGTTTGTCTGCGGTATAGTTATGGCAATTCTTATTCTCTCTCCCCTAATAAAAGGAGACTTTTTGACCGAAGACATATTTCCCGAAACCACATCATATAATTTATATAACAGCGACACATCTTCTTTAAACGAGCTTACGCGCAAAGTAATATCGGACAAAGTGTCGGAGATTGTCGAAAAAGCATTTTTGGGCAATGTCTCTTCGGAGGTTGTTTTTGACAGTGACGGAAATATCCTATCCATAAATATCAGCAAATGGGAGGATGCTGCAGTTTTATCAGCCGCAAATTCTTTGGGAGTCCCTCCGGAAATTTTCACTGTAGTGGAGTAATATATGAATATAAAAACCATTTTAACAGATAAAAAATTTTTTCCTGTTTTTATAGTGATAATATGCGCCGTAATTTTGCTTTTGATGTTTGACTCTGCCCCCGACTCCTCGCCGCAGGAGGAGAAAACTGCAGACCCTGCACTTGCGCTTGAAACACGACTTGAAAGGGTGCTTTCCAAGGTTAGCGGTGCCGGGAAAGTTTCTGTTTTTGTCTCGCTTGAAGATTTTGGTTCGACCGACTATGCGAAAGACAAAAAAGAAGTTTCGCGTGAGTCGGAAACACAGTCGGAGCAAACAACCGTAATGGAGGGGTCGGGGTCAAACTCAAATCCTGTAATAGAAAAAATGTTCACACCCAAGGTCAAAGGCATTATCGTTGTATCGGAAGGAGCCTCTGATTTGTCGGTCAGGGAAAATCTTTCTCTTGCAGTGGAAGCCTCCCTTGCAATAATGCCCCACAGAATAGCAGTTCTTTCGGGCAACAATTAAAAGAAAGGTTTGAAAAATATGGTGGTTTTTAAAAGAAAACAAGTAATAGTAACAATTATTTTCTGCATGATTTTAGCAGCGGGCTACATAAACTGGGCATATCAGCCGGGGGCGACAGATGTTCAGACAGGTTCGGAAAAAAACGACGATACTACCGAATATCTGGGTGAAGCAAAAATGGTAAATGCCCCTGCGGAAAACAAAACAAAAAGTGCTACCCAGACAAAAACAAATGCAAGAAACAAAGCGATAGAGCTTCTCCGCGAAATTATAAACAATCCCTCCGCAGACGCAGAATCAAAAAAATCAGCCACAGAGCAACTTGCAAAAATGGCTGACGACATGGAAAACGAGGGTATTTGCGAGGGAATTTTAAATACAAAAGGACTTGGGTCTGCGGTGGTCTACATAAATGACGGAAATGCCGTTGTAACTCTCGATTGTGACAAGGAAATAACCGATGACATTGTTACAAAAGTAACAGATGTTATAACCTCCAACTCGGGCATTTCTGCAGAGAACATAAAAATAAGCAAAGTAAAATGAAGAAAAAGGATTAGTTGTCTTCGACAACTAATCCTTTTGTTATTATTAAATTTTATCAAGCGCCTGTTTTATGTCTTCAATAAGATCAAGGCTGTTTTCAAGTCCGCAAGAAAAACGAACCAAATCAGGTGAAACACCTGCTGCAGCAAGCTCATCATCGTTCATCTGTCTGTGTGTTGCACTTGCAGGATGTAAACAACATGTTCTTGCATCGGCAACGTGTGTTTCGATTGCAGCAATTTTAAGCTCTTTCATAAATGCTTCCGCTTTTTTTCTTCCGCCTTTCACACCAAAGCTTACAACGCCGCAGCTACCGTTTGGCAGATATTTCTGTGCCAGGTCATAATATTTGTCCGATTTAAGTCCCGGATATGTTACCCAGGAAATTCTTGGGTCATTTTCAAGAAATTCTGCAACAGCCTGTGCATTTTCACAGTGTCGTTTCATTCTTACGTGCAGGCTTTCAAGCCCAAGGTTTAACAAAAATGCATTCTGTGGAGCCTGAATAGCACCAAAATCTCTCATAAGCTGTGCTGTTGCCTTTGTGATAAATGCACCCTCTTTGCCGAATTTTTCAGCATAGGTTATGCCGTGATAACTGTCATCAGGTGTGCAAAGACCGGGGAATTTGTCGGCATGTGCCATCCAGTCAAATTTTCCGGAATCTACAATACATCCGCCTACTGCCGCACCGTGACCGTCCATATATTTTGTTGTGGAATGAGTAACAATGTCTGCTCCCCACTCGAAAGGTCTGCAGTTAACCGGTGTTGCAAATGTGTTGTCGATTATGAGTGGCACTCCGTGAGCATGAGCCGCATTTGCAAATTTTTCTATATCAAGAACTGTAAGTGCAGGGTTTGCAATTGTTTCTCCGAAAACCGCTTTTGTGTTGGGACGGAAGGCAGCGTCAAGCTCTTCCTTGGTGCAATCGGGAGAAATGAATGTGAATTCTATTCCCATTTTTTTCATTGTAACTGCAAAAAGGTTGTATGTTCCGCCGTACAAAGCCGAAGATGCAACAATATGGTCGCCGCAGGATGCAATGTTGAACACCGCATAAAAGGACGCTGCCTGACCGGAAGAGGTCAGCATTGCTGCACTACCTCCTTCAAGCTCGCATATTTTTGCAGCAACATAATCGTTTGTGGGATTCTGCAAACGTGTGTAAAAATAGCCGCTTGCTTCAAGGTCGAAAAGTTTGCCCATATCCTCGCTTGTATCATATTTGAATGTTGTGCTCTGGTATATGGGAATTTCCCTTGGTTCGCCGTTTCCCGGACGGTATCCACCCTGAACGCACCTTGTTTCCATTCTTTTGTTTTTCATAACAATCACTCCCTGTGTCTGCGATTTTTATTTATAGTCGCGTCCTAGACGCATTGCACAAAGGTTCACATCCAGCATATCACTGTGTTTTGCTGAAATAACCTTTTTAAGTGCAGCCGTTATTTCCTCGTCAGAATTAAATTCTCCGTTTTCATAAAGAACCTTGCCCATAATAATCATATTTGCAAGAGTGGGGAATTTGTTATCCGACGCAAGTTTTGTTGCAGGGATATAATGTACTGTAACATCTTCCCTTTTGACTTTTCTTTCTATCAGAGTGGAATCTACATATATTGTTCCGCCCTCTGCAACAGTGTCTTCATATTTGTCAAGCGATGGCAGGTTCATAGCAATTAAAACATCTGGTTTTGAAACTATCGGAGAACCTACCTGACCGTCACTTGTGATGACACTGCAGCTTGCTGTTCCGCCGCGCATTTCGGGACCGTAAGAAGGAAGCCAGCTAACATTTTGACCGGCAGTCAGTGCCTTGTACGCAAGGAATTTTCCTGCAAAAAGTATGCCCTGTCCGCCAAATCCTGCAATTAAATACTGTTTTGTGCTCAACCTCGTTACCCCCTTACTCTGCTGATCTGTCCTTATATACCCCAAGCGGATAATAAGGAATCATTTTTTCGTCTATCCATTCAAGCGCCTTTTTAGGAGTCATACCCCAGTTTGTCGGGCAACTTGAAATTACTTCAACAAGAGAAAACCCTTTGCCGTTTATCTGGTTTTCAAAAGCTTTTTTAATAGCTTTTTTTGCTTTATTAACATTTTTAACATTGTTAACGGCAACACGCTCTAAATATTCGGGACCGTCAAGCTGGGACAGCATTTCACAAATCTTGATGGGATATCCGCAGGCATTAACATCACGTCCGTAGGGTGATGTCTGTGTAACCTGACCGGGAAGAGATGTTGGTGCCATCTGTCCGCCTGTCATACCATAAATTGCATTATTTATGAAAATAACAGTTATATTTTCGTTTCTGGCAGCCGAATGAACAGTTTCTGCCATACCGATAGATGCAAGGTCGCCGTCTCCCTGATATGTAAAAACAATATTGTTTGCATCGGAACGTTTAACGCCTGTAGCAACAGCCGGTGCACGTCCGTGTGCCGCTTCTATCATATCACAATTAAAATAGTCGTATGCCATAACAGAACATCCAACCGGTGCAACGCCTATTGTTCTGCCTTCAATTCCGAGCTCGTCAATTGCTTCTGCAACAAGTCTGTGGACAATGCCGTGTGTACAGCCCGGACAGTAGTGCAATGGCACATCTGCCAAAGATTTTGGTTTATCAAATACTACCATTACTTGTCACCTCCGTTTTTTGCTGCTTCCACAATGGATTCAAGCACCTGTTCGGGAGTGGGGATCATACCGCCCACTCTGTTACAAAGAGTAACAGGAGCTTTGCACTCTGTTGCAAGCTTAATATCGTCTATCATCTGACCCATAGAAAGTTCAACAGAAATAAATGATTTCACTTTATCTGCCGCCTGTTTGAAAGGCTTTTCAGGGAAAGGCCAGAGAGTTATGGGACGAATCATACCAACTTTTATTCCCTGTTTTCTTGCTTCGTTAACAGCATTTTTGGATACTCTTGCCGCAATACCGAAAGCAACAACACAGATTTCGGCATCTTCCATCAGATACTCTTCGAACATTGCTTCATTTTCTTTTATTTTTTCATATCTTTCATATCTCTCAAAATTGGTGCGCTCCAGCTCTTCAGGTTTGAGATATAAAGAGTTTATTATGTTATGCTCTCTTTTCATATCTGTTCCTGTAACTGCCCACGGTTTTTCAGGAGATGGTTTAACATCAAAATCCAGCGAAACGGGTTCCATCATCTGACCCATTGTTCCGTCTGCAAGTATCATGGATGTCATACGGTATTTATCTGCAAGTTCAAACCCTTTAACTGTAAGCTCTGCCATTTCCTGAACAGAACTCGGAGCCAGGACTATCATATGAAAGTCGCCGTGTGCTCCGCCTTTTGTAGCCTGAAAATAGTCAGACTGGGAGGGCTGAATTCCGCCAAGACCGGGACCGCCTCTCTGAACGTTTATAACAAGTGCAGGAAGATCTGCCCCCGCAATATAGGAAAGTCCTTCGCTTTTTAAGGAAATTCCGGGGCTGGAAGAGGATGTCATAACCCTCTTGCCTGTTGCAGCAACACCATACACCATATTTATCGCCGCTATTTCACTTTCCGCCTGAAGAAAAGTTCCGCCGATTTTAGGCATTTTTTTCGCCATATATGCGGCAATTTCCGTCTGCGGAGTTATAGGATATCCGAAATAATGACGGCAACCTGCAATAATTGCAGCTTCTGCAATAGCCTCGTTGCCTTTCATCAAAACTTTATCAGCCATTTTTTCCACTCACCTTTCCACTTTGATTATGCAATCGGGACACATGGTGGCACAAAAAGCGCAACCGATACATTTTTCCATGTCGGCAGCTTCTGCAGGATGATGCCCCTTTTTATTTATTTTATCTTCTGCAAGCACCAGCACGCCCTTTGGGCAAGCATCGACGCAAAGACCGCAACCCTTGCATAAATCTGTTTTAAATGTTAACTTAGCCATAAAAACCTCCTACCAGATTATATAATTTTACTTTGAAGTTTTAGTGGAAATAGATTCTCCACTTTCCCTGAAAGCTTTTCGCAAAGCTTAATTTCAGCAGTTGTCATTATTATTGGAAGCCCCGAAAGCCTTGAAACCTTGTTTGCATATTCAAACGAATCAAGTACTGTCTTTTCGTCAGTGAATTCTCCAAGATTTGAGTTGTTCACAATTCCGTCAAACGGCAGCCTGCTTGCAGCTTCTATCTCCCGCATAATTTCCAGCGTTTTTTCAGGCGTGTCCGAAAGAGGACGGTATTTGTTGATTACCATAAGATTTATGTAATCGTTTTCCTCTTTTATTTTGTCCGAAAGTCTGCCCAGCGCAAGTGCGCCTCTGTCGTCACCACCAATGTCCAATACAGCAAAAGTGTTTTTATTGTCGGTAATGGCATACATCTGCGAGGGTAGAGCCGGAATGTCCACGTTAGTATTTGCAAAGTCGGAAGAAATGAGTTTAACCGACTCTCTTTCAAGAAGGGCTTTACTGTCCTTGCTGCGAAAGTATGGATTTACAATATCAAGGTCTGCAAGGCAAACCTCATTTGCTTTTTTTCTTAAACTTATTGCATAATTTACTGCAATATTTGTTTTTCCGCTGCCATAATGACCGCAAAAAATAGTTATCCGTTTCATTTTTTTATCCTGAGAAATAGCCTCTCAGCCTTTCCTGTTTCAATAGCATAAAGCTTTTAAAAATATAGCTCGTCTCTCCTGTCGGCAAAAACGTTTATTGTTTCTCTGATATTTTTTGTTATTGAAAAATCGGCGTCGGTGAAGATGATTTCTTCCTCTGGGCCTGCACTTGCAATGACCTCACCCCAAGGGTCGCAGGAAGTTGAATTTCCCCCAAAAACTGTTTCCCCTGCTTTTCCACAGGAGTTGCAGCAAACCACAAACATCTGATTTTCTATAGCTCTTGCCTTTACCAACGCTTTAAGATGAGCAGTTCTGACCGCCGGCCACTGTGATACTACAAAAAGCATGTCCAGCCCTTTTACCGTCATACTGCGGGTAAGCTCTGGAAATCTTATGTCATAACAAATAATTATTCCGCATTTTCTGCCTTCAATCTCAAAGGTAGTAATCCTGTCACCTTTTTTAAAATATCCATGTTCATTCATAGGTGTGAACAAATGAGTTTTGTCATATTCGCCTATCAGCTTACCCGTCTTGTCAAAAGTGTATGATGTATTAAACACATCGCCATTTTTTACAGTTGCCACGCTTCCCGCGACAATGTAAATACCATACTCTTTTGCAAGTCCAGAAAAAACCTCTTTTGTTTTTTTACCATCTTTGTCTGCTAACGTGGCAAGACTTTCTTTCGGGAAAAAACCTGTGTTCCAGGTTTCCGGAAGCACTACAACCTCTGCCCCCTGCTCTGCCGCTTTTTTCACAAGCTCTTTGGCATGGGCGAAATTTTCTTCCGGCTCACCAAATTTCATATTCATCTGAATGGTCGCAATTTTCATAATCTAACCTTACAGTTTGTTTCTCTGTATTTTTCCGCTTATGGTTTTTGGAAGTTCATCTTTAAATTCTATAATTCTCGGATATTTGTAGGGAGCTGTGTGTTCTTTTACATATTCCTGTATTTCTTTTTTAAGCTGGTCACTTGGCAATTTGTCTTTAACAAGAACTATGCTTGCTTTAACCACCTGTCCTCTTACTTCGTCGGGCACTGCCGATACACCGCACTCAAGAACATAAGGAAGCTCCATTATTACACTTTCTATTTCAAATGGTCCTATGCGGTAACCGGAAGATTTGATAACGTCGTCTGCTCTGCCTACATACCAGTAGAATCCGTCTTCATCTCTCCACGCTATATCTCCTGTATGATAATATCCGTCATACCATACCTCTTTGGTTTTCTCTTCGTCATTATAATATCCTTTAAAGAGACCGCAGGGTACTTTGTCGCTTGTTTTAACAACAATTTCTCCCGGCTGACCCACTTTCGCAGGGTTGCCGTCACTGTCCATAAGTTCTATGTCATATATCGGCACCGGTTTACCCATTGAACCGACTTTATGGTCTGCACCTCTCAGGTTACCTATGAGCATTGTTGTTTCCGACTGACCAAATCCTTCAAGAATCTGAAGTCCTGTTGCTTTTTCAAACTGGCGGTAAACCTCGGGGTTTAGAGCTTCGCCGGCAGTCGTCATGTGTTTAACCGAAGACATATCATATTTTGAAAGGTCCTCTTTAATCATCATTCTGAGCATTGTCGGTGGTGCACAGAAGGTTGTGATATTATATTTTGCAAACATAGGAAGTATGTCTGCAGCATTAAATCTTTCAAAATCGTATGTAAATACTGCACCTTCGCACAACCACTGACCATAAAACTTGCCCCAGAGAGCTTTTGCCCAGCCGGTGTCGGAAATTGTGAAATGCAGTCCGTCCGAGTCAACGTTGTGCCAATATCTTGCAGTATGGAAATGTCCAAGCGCATATTTATAGCTGTGTGCAGCAATTTTTGGATATCCTGTTGTGCCGGATGTAAAGAACATCAGCATTGTATCACCGCCGCAGGCACTATCTTCTGTGCGGTTGAAATGGGTGCTGAAAAGGTCGCACTCTTCGTCAAAATTTCTCCATCCCTCGCGCTCGCCGCCAACTATTATTTTGTTAACAAGTCCCGGGCATTTTTTTGCAGCGATGTCAACCTGGTTTGCAACATCTCCCTTTGCGGTGCAAAGTATTGTGCCTATCCCTGCTGCATTGAATCTGTATTCAAAGTCGTGTTCCAGAAGCTGATTCATTGCAGGGATTGCTATTGCTCCCAGCTTGTGAAGTCCCAGCATTGCATACCAGAACTGATAGTGTCTGCCCAGAACAAGCATTACTCTGTCGCCCTTTTTTATGCCAAGCGATTTAAAATAATTGGCTGCTCTGTTGGAAGCTTTTTTAATTTCTCCAAAAGTAAACTTTCTTTCCTCTTTTTTATCAGAGATATATAAAAGTGCCGTTTTGTCCGGGTCTTTTGCAGCAATTTCATCAACTATATCAAAAGCAAAGTTGAATTTGTCTTCATTTTTAAATTCAATCTGCAAGGGTGTACCGTTTTTGTCTTCTGTTGCAAATATGAACTTTTTATATGCACGGGGTGCGGTGTCGGTGGTTCCCGGTTTTGTAACCACTTTGGGTGCTTTGTGAAGCTCTGCTGCATCTTCTCCCACAGGGTTTAAAACAATTGCATAAAAATAGCAGTCGCTGCCGTTAACGGCAATCATTCCGTGCGGAGTTGCACTGTTATAATAAATACTGTCACCAGGTCCCAGGATTTCAGTATGATCACCTATCTGAACTTTGAGAAATCCGTTTATTACAATGTCACATTCCTGACCGGTGTGTGTTGTCAGTTCAATACTCTGGTTCTGCGCTTCTTCACTGTAAGAACTGCACACATAAAGAGGTTCTGCAATTCTGTTGCGGAAAGCGGACGCAAGGTTGTAGTACACCATTCCGTGTGCCTGGTCAATAACCTGCCCCTCTCCACGTCTTGTAAGAGTGTAGGATTTAAGTGTGGGGCTTGTTCCTTCTATTATATCTGTAACGTCCACATTAAGAGCAGACGCACAGCGATAGATAAAAGCAAAGTTTAAGTCTCTTAATCCATCTTCACAGGCAAGATACTCCTCTACGCTGACGTCTGTCTTTTGTGCCATATATTCAGGAGTCAGCCCTAAAATTTCACGAAGTTCTCTTATTCTTCCCGAAATTTCTCTGATTTTGTAATCAATTTCTGTCATAGTTTGCATGTCTGCTTTCCTCCAGTCCTGGAACGAAAAAAACCCGTCCCAAAAGATACAATCCCTTTGAGACGAGTTATAATAAACCCGCGGTACCACTCAAATTGCAGCCATTAAAACTGCCTCTCTCAGGGTCCAGCAACCCCTATGCACTAACGTAGCAGTCACGGAAAGGGTCTACTCACCAAAAACGGTTTTCTTCCTTTCAGCTCAGAAGCTACAGCAAGCAGGCAGTCTTTCAGCGATTTTCACCAACCATCGCCTCTCTCGGAAATCCATCTCCTGTGCACTCTTCGTCAAAGCTTTTTATTTATATTATAGTATATCACATAAATTTCTTTATGTCAACAAATTTTTTATTTTATTCTATATTTACTAAGCCTTAATAATTCAGATCACAAAAATCTATTGTACCCTTTCTATATATGTGGTATAATTATATTGGATAAATAAAGAAATAATTTACATAAAGTGTTACATACAACTGTATGATAATAAAGAAGGATTTATTCAGGACAAGGAGACACCTATGAAAAAAATTTTGATTATAATATGCATTACTCTTGTTTTAGGCATAATTACCACAACAATTTATCTTAATACCCTCCCCTCAGAAATGGTTGTACATGGTTTGTTACCGGAACTTTCTCAAGAAGAAATTATTTTAAATTCCAACATTATAGTAAAGGGAACAGTTTCATCAATAGACGATAGTAGATGGAGCAACCCGGAAAAACTTCCCAGCAAGCGTAATGTTTTGCAGACCGATATAAACATAAAAATATCCGAGCTGATTTTTGGAGAATATACTTCTCAAACAGTGGTTGTTCGAATTGATAAGGGATTTGACAAGAAGAAAAACGTAAGAGTGGTTTCCGACGGATATCCCGATTTTTCCATAGGTGAAAATGTTGTTCTCTTTTTATCAAGGGACGATAGCGATATCAAAACCAACGAGGATTATTTTGTTTTAACGGGAATGCGGCAAGGAAAATGGACTATTAACCAGAATGGAAGCATTACTGCTGATAGATATGGAATATTAAAAAATATGGATGAATTAAAAATAAAAGTTGAAGAAGAAAATGCTAAAAATCCTGATTGGAAAGAAAGACAAATTGCTCGTAATAAACAAATACAAGAAGAAAACAAAAAGCTTTTTGGTGAATAATAAAACATATATTTTTTAGTTTCAATTGAACATAAAAAAAGAGGTGATAAAAATTTTATCACCTCTTTTTTATTAACCAATAACAGATTTAACAAAATCGTCGTCCGAAAGATGCGGATACATTTCGTAAATTCTGGTTATTTCTTCTGCCTGACCGGGAGAAAGAACTTCCTCCTCGTCAAGACACCATGTGCCTTCTAAGAGACCCTGTCTGCGAAGAACTTCGTGCACACCGGGGATACATCCCGCAAAAGCGTTTGCCGTGTCAAAAAATGCTGCATTACAGTCTGTAACCTGAGCTGCAAGAGTGAGAAGCTTGGCATCAATTTTATCCTGTTTTTTAGCTTCTGTGAGCATTTCAAACATTTCAACAACCTTTTTGGTCCAGAGTGTCCAGTGACCTAAAAGACCGCCTTTGAAATCTTTGGATACTGTGTTGCCATTTTCATCTTTAAATTCATATTTTGTGAGCAGGTCTATAACAATGTTGTCATCATTACCTGTGTAGAGTGTGATGTCGTTTGCGCGTTTTGAGAAAGCAGCTGCGCGAACAACGTCAAGTGTCTGATATCTGTTGAAGGAAGCACATTTAATTGCTACAACGTTTTCAACTGCACAAACCTTTTCCCAGTAGCTGTATGTAAAGGGTCTGCCGCCAACTTTTTCCTGCAGATAGAAACCTATAACAGGCATAACTTCTGCAACAGCTTTTGTTCTTTCAACAAGCTCGTCTTCACTTAAGTGGTTAAGTCCGCCCGGGCTTAAAAGAACTGCATCATAGCCATATTCTTTAGCTTTTTTTGCTTCTGCAACTGCCTGTTCTTTGGGTCCGCAAGCGCCTGCAACACGAACAACAACTCTGCCTGTTCTTTCTTCGTAAGCATCAATTTCTTCTTTAACAACTTTTAAAACAGTGTCAAACAAAGCAATTTTAGGGTCACGAATGGTGAACTGTGTTGTGTGAACAGCTGTGGCAATACCACCTGCACCACTTTCAAGATAATATTTCATCAAAAGTCTCTGATGTTTTTCATCAAATTTTCTGTCCTTATCAAGAGCAAGAGGTGTAGCCGGAATAACTGTACCCTTGCGGAGAATTTCTAAAGCTTTTTCGTGTCTGTTCATCAATAACTACCCTTTCTTTCTTCAAAATGTGTCGGTTTGCCAAGACCTCTTCCGCCATCCAAAATCCATTCTGCCTGCCAGCGGATGAGTGTTTTCATTGAAACTGACGGATAGCCGAACAATTCCATAGCTGCACTTGCATCGTTAAGGTAAGCGTCATTTCCTTCTTCACCTGTAAATACCGGTTCTTTTCCAAGAAGTGAACCAAGTTCCAGAGCTGTCTTTTTGATGGAAACAGTTTCCGGACCTGTTACGTTCATTATGCAAACATCAGATGATGCATGAAGCAGGCCGCGGATTGCAATCTCATTTGCACTTCCCTGCCAGATAGCATTGAGACAAGGTGTTGTAAGGCTGATAGGATTGCCATTTATGATATTATTAGCCATATCATAAAGAACACCGTAACGGAGATCCACAGCAAAGTTAAGTCTGTATATGAATATTTTTGTACCAAATGTATGTGCAGCATATTCAAATGCACGTTCACGAGCAAGTACGCTCTGTGTATATTCGCCTATAGGTCCGATTTTGTCGCATTCTCTGCAACCGCCTGAAGAAAGCGGAACGATAGGATAGATATTACCGGATGAAAATACTACGATATTTGACTTTTTAAATTTTTCAGCAACAAATGCCGGGAGTGTTGCGTTCATTGCCCATGTCTGCCATTCGCCGCCGTCTGTACCAAATTTTCTGCCTGCCATATAAATTACGTTTTCAACTTCCGGCAAGCTGTTAAGCTGTTCAAGATTTAAAAGGTCGCAGGGTATTGTTTCAATTCCGCTGTTGTTCAAAAAGTCTGTTGCAATTTTGTCAGTAAATCTTGAAACTGCAATAACTCTTTTGTCAACACCTGCTGCTTTAATTGCATTTTTTGCAAGCACGCAAAGTGTAGGCCCCATTTTACCGCCGGCACCGAGAACCATGATGTCGCCTTTAATTTTTTTCATGTCCTCTATCAGTGCTTCTGACGGAGTAGCTAAAAGCTCATTTAATTTTTCTTCTGTCCACATAGTATTTTCTCCTTTATTCTGAAATCATTTTTATATATTCGTCCTTTGTCAGCAAAGGTTTGAAACTGTTTTTAATTTCTTTGCCCTTTTCTGCCCCGTTTTCCAAAAGTCTCACAGCAGTGAGCGCCATAATCTTTGCGGGAACAATATATGCAAGATTTTCATCCGAAGCAAGCATTTCTCTACTGTGAAGGTCTCCATAGAAACCACCCACTGTCGGCTGAATTGCCGGCATAATATGGGTTAAATCACCAAAATCGGTAGATCCTGTCATATCCACATATTCATGGATTACATCTGTAAACTCACTTGCCGCACCTTTAAAAATCTCACCAAGCGCAAAATCCTGACAAAGCGGCAGATAACCGGCTTCAGTCACAATTTCCGCTTCCGCGCCAACCATTTGTGCCGCACCTTTTATTGCACGATCGGCACTGGCAGATGCTTTTTTTATTGCCGGCATATTAGCGCCTCTTACATAACTGTCTATGCACACCTCGGACGGAACGGAATTCACAACATCGCCGCCTTTTGTTATGATAGGGTGAATTCTTATTTTGTCTTCGTCCTTAAAGGTTTCTCTGTTTGCGTGAATACCAAGAATTGCAAGTGCTGCAGCATTGAGAGCATTTACACCATCAAACGGCTTGGCTGCATGAACAGCCCTGCCTTTAAATGTTACTGCTTTCCCAAAAAATCCCAGACTTCCGCCATGCACAAAAGCTGCATCTTCAGGAGTGTTCGCCTGAGCGTGTACCATCATTGCGGCATCCACATCGTCAAACGCCCCTTCATATATCATCTGCTGTTTTCCGCCAAAGAATTTAATTTTCCCCTCTTCACGAAGTTTGCGTCTGAAGTCCAGGTCAATATATTCTTCCGCCGGAACCGCCATGAAGCTCACCGAGCCTCCCAGTTCATCCATAACCCCGCTCTTTCTAAGAGCAAAAGCCACACCGAGCATAGACGCCATTTGTGCATGATGTCCGCACGCATGAGCCGCACCGGTGCTGTTGTCGCAGAACTTGTGCCCGTAACATTTCACCGAGTCCATCTCACCTATAACCGCAAGATTGAAGCCATCCCCTCCGCCGGAAAGTTTTGCTTTAACTCCCGTGACTGCAATATCTTTTTCGTATGGAATTTCAAGAGCATCAAATACATCGCATGCAAGCTTAGATGTTTTGTGTTCGGCATATCCGAGTTCGGGGTTTTCAAGAATTTTTCTTCCAATAGAAATTATCTCTTCTGCATTCTCGTCTATAACCCCAAGGACTTTTCGTTCCTTTTCAGTCAAGCTCATATTTTCACCTCCGGGATTATATATACAGGCCGGCAAACCAAACCGCATATATAATCCGACGGGACGGGTCTTTCCGCCCCGTCAGATAAAATTTATTTAATTTTATTATCTTTTTTCCACTGTTCGTACTGTCTCTGAGCTTCTTCGATAATTCTTTCAGCACCAACACTGTTCATTTTAGCAATAGCTTCAGGCTGTTTAACTTTCGGGTCAAGTTCGCCTACCTGGAGTGCAGGAATGTACTCGTTATAAACGTTCTGAACTGCTGCGATTTCGCCAGCTACAGGAGCCGGGTCAAAGTTAAATCCGAGAGCTTCGCTGGGGGTACAGGAATCTGTGAATTCCTGCCATTTTTCCCATGTGTCTGCCGGATATCCGGGGTCAACTTTTACAAGATAACGGTTGCCTGCCTGGAAATAAACTGTGGACTCAAAGCCTGTGTCCATTTTCTTTGCATAACCGTCAGGAAGTTTATAGTGACTGTCTCCGTCAGCAGCCCAGTGTTTTCCTTCGATACCGAGAGCAGCTGTGTTTTTAACATACGGGTCTGTATAGAGAAGTGTGAGGAATTCCATAGTTTTTTCAGGATTTACGCAGCTTGCAGGAATTGCTGTACCACATGCCGTAATACCCATTGTCTTAAGACGAGGTTCGGAGTGTCCCATATGCCAGATGTTATATTCAGGATCTTCAAAAGGAACAGACTGATTCTCGTTTGTGTACGGGAGCCATTCGCCCATAGATGCAAGGTAGTTACCAACTTTGTAAATGTCGTCGTCAGATGTAACTGTTGCAGCATCTGCTCTTATGTAACCTGCATTGTACCATTTGTGCATTTCTTCAAAATATTTCTTTGCTTCGTCTGTGTCGAATACATTGATAACTTTTGAGTAGTCATCATACATAAAGCCGCCGATTACAGAACCTGTAACAGCGTCCACAGGCATAGCTGCATTCCAGAGGTTGAAGTTGCTTCTCTGAAGAATACCATAGTGGTCAGGATGTGCTTTTTTCCAAGCTGCCTGGATTTCTCCCCAGTCATAAACTGATGTCGCATTTGCTGCTTTTTCAACCATACCGATTTCGTCGAGTTTGCCACGTGTTACGTTGATTGAATAACGAACACCCCAGTCTTTTAAAACAGGTACACCATACTGTATCCCGCCAACACGGAATGTTCTGAGAGCATATTCAGGAATAAGTTCTTTAATAGGTTTACCAATTGTATCGAGCAGTTTGCCGATATCTGTGTATGCGAGTTGACGAGCGTTCTGCTCAAATTTTGTACCAGTTGAAGCAAAACAAAGGTCAATTTTTTCGCCGGAAGCGAAAAGGAGCTGCATTTTTTCAGCATATTCTGCTGAAGCTATCTGTGTGTACTTAACCTTAACACCGATTTTTTCTGTTGTGTATTTATTGAGTTCATCAATTACAAGCTGTGCATCGGGCATTGGCTGTTCGGATGTATACCAAACAACCTCATAATTACCGTCAGCATCAAGACCTGCCGTGTTCTTTCTGCAGCCTGCAACTGCAAAAACAAGTGTTAATGCAAGTGCCCCTGCGAGAACTTTTTTAAGTGTTATTTTCATATAGAGCCCTCCTTTTATATTTTAACTTCCCGTTTTGTCTCAAGAGATTCGATAAGTGCATTGCAGACTTTAACTGCAACAAGATAGTGTTCGAGGTCGTCTCCCTGTCCGCTTTTTATTGCGCGGATAAAATCATTGCACTGAAGTTCTTCTATTCCATCATAATCTATTTTCTTTTCGTAATACATATCATGCGGATAGTAAACCGCTGCATATGCAGAACCTTCATTTGAAGCAAAATTCATAAGTACCGGAAAA
The DNA here is from genome assembly GCA_045577655.1 of Clostridia bacterium. GTDB lineage: Bacteria > Bacillota > Clostridia > RUG12999 > RUG12999 > RGIG7450. Next base: position 7,041 of record JAZNIU010000055.1, on the reverse strand, counting down.
TCCCCGTAATTTGCTATTGCTGCAGGATAGCCGTTTGTCTCCATTGCAACAACAGATTTAACATCTCTTCCAAATACTGTGAGCATGACTTCTATCGGATGGTGGAAGTAAAAATGATATCCTCCGTATGGGCTGTCTAAAACTACCGGATAAGCAACAACGCCCGACTGTATAAGATCTCTTTCCGGAAGAGTCCAGGAAAGTCTTTTTATACCGGGAGTAAGTTTAATGTATGAACCTCCGCAGATTATGCTGCCGCTTTTTTCTGCAGCTGCAATAATTTCTTCAGCATCGGCAACACTGCAGGTAAAAGGTTTGTCAATAAAAACCGGTTTCCCCGCAAGGACAAAGGGCATTGCAAATGCTTTATGTTTGTCTCCATGTCTGGGAAGAACAAAAGCAGCGTCTGCCTTGTCAACAAGGTCTTCAGGAGAGGTGCCGATATATCCGATATTAAACTCTTCCGCAAGCTGATCCACTTCTTTTTTATCGTCGCCGTAGATTGCTGTAATCTCAGCATCATAAATTCCGGTTGATAAAATTTTACATATACCCAGAGCATGACCACCACTTGTTCCGCCGTCCGCTCCCAAAATTGCTATTTTTATCATAATTCTCCCTCCGGTATTTCCTAAAAATTTCAAGAAAAACCCAATTATACTTATAATAAGTGTATTATATCATATAATATTTTTTTTTTCAATAGATTTTTAAATTTTAGAGTGTTTTTTTGTTTGCCCTATCTGTCATAAAGTTTCGCCAGCCCGCCAATGCTGGTTTCTCTGTATTTTCTAGAAAGGTCTTTCCCTGTTTCATACATTGTTTCCACAACAATGTCAAAAGACATTTTTCTTGTATCAACCAGAATGTTTGATAGTGCCACAGCATTAATTGCCCTCATTGCCGCCACGGCGTTGCGTTCTATGCACGGAATTTGTACAAGCCCTCTTATCGGGTCACAGGTGAGCCCGAGATGGTGTTCTATCGCAATTTCAGCTGCATATTCTATCTGGTCAATGCTCATTTCATAAAGCTCGCCAAGTGCAGCAGCCGCCATGGAACATGCACTTCCTATCTCTGCCTGACAACCACATTCCGCACCGCTTATTGATGCATTGGTTTTTATAAGGTTGCCTACCACCGAAGCGGTTGCAAGTGCTCTTAAAATTTCTTTGTCAGTAAACTCTCTTTTGTGCTGATTATAATACAGAACCGCAGGAAGCACTCCGCTTGCACCGCAGGTAGGAGCAGTAACAACAGTTTCCCCCGCTGCATTCTGTTCACCTACAGCATAGGCATACGCACATACAAGTCTGTTTTCTTTGCTCTCACGGCTCTCATCAATATGAGTCCTGTTAAAAAGGTGACCGGCTTTTCTTGTAACATTAAGTCCGCCCGGCAAAACACCTTCTGTTTCAATGCCCATCTTTATACATCTTTTCATGGTTTCCCACACTTCGGCAAGAAAGTCCCAGACTCCGGGCCCTTCCACCTCTTCTACATACTGCCATATCCTGATTTGCTTTTCCTTGCAGTATTTTGATATGTCACTGAATGAACAAAGCTTATAAATGTTGCTGTGTTCCACAATGTCAACGCCATCTATTTGTATTTCGCCGCCACCGATACTATAGGCAAATCTCTCATCAATACATTTACCGTCTTTATAGGCAAACAACTGCATTGTGTTGGGGTGGGGCAAATCTGCTCTTACACCGTCAATTTCAACCTCTGTTTTTTTAGGTGAAAAAACTTTTTTTATCACAACATTTGTTCCGTGTCCCACTCCGGTATGTGCCAGCGACCCATACAAAACCACTTTGAAACTGTCCGCTTCTCTGTTGAGTCTCAAAAATTCGCGGCATATCCTTTCAGGACCCATGGTATGAGAGCTCGATGGACCAAACCCAATCCTGTATAACTCGGTAATTGACTGCATACCGTTTCTGCTTTTATTTTCCGATTTTTGTTCGCCGGCCTCTCTCATAAAAAAGTCGGTTGATATACAAAAACAGTTGCATATTTTATAGAGCATCTCGGCAGCAGGAGAAGACAGACCGTTTTCCCATTTGGAAACTGCCCTGTTTGTCACTCCGAGACGATCTGCAAGCTGCCTTTGTGTCAACCCGGATTTCTTCCTTAGTTCATATATTTTTTTGCCTATATATTCTTTATTGATAATGTCCACGCTCCTTCGAGAAAACTGTTTACTATTATTATATATCATTCCCATTCAACTGTAAAGATATATAAATAAATAAAAAAGTCAACCAACGGTTGACTTTTTTCAGCATTATTGCATATACTTTATCAGTATTTTTTTATTTCATGAACCAGATTACGATAAACGGCATCTGCGACCTGCATATATCCCTCTTCCATGGGGTGCGCACCGTTTATACCAACAATCTCGGTTTTTTTATTGCGCGTATTAACCGGCTTTTCTTCTGTAGGGAAATTGTTCTCCCCGTCAAACTGAGCCGAAACATTGACAAATTCTACAAAATCTTTGTATTCGGGAGAAGTTGCCCATTGTTCGTGTATTTCATTCATTTTGAGCACATGGCACATATAGCCATATTGGTCGCAAAGCGGCAATGTCGCTCCATAGCTTTTTCCCATACCTCCGTTAAAGGACGGTGGTATCATACCAAGAATTTTCACTTTTGCATCAGGATATGACTCGTGAACAAGATTTGTGAATATTCTTGCTTTTTCCGCATTTGCAAGACAATGCTCTTCAATCGTCAGACCTTCAACAAACGCTTCAATGTGACCATTTCCGCCAAGCAGAACATAAACAATGTCTATTCCGTCAAAGCCATTACGTTCGCAGTAGCTTTTAAAGTCCACTTTTCCACTTGTTTCATCATAGAAAGGACTTCTTCCCTCAGGGCCTGTACTTTCCATAACAATCGGTGAAGTATGTGTTACGTTTTTATAAGCAGTAAGCTTTCCCGGGCCGGGCATTTCGCCTGTATGCTGCATATATCTGTTGAATTTAAGCCATTCAGCCGCAAGAGTTTCAAGTTGCCAGATATTTCCGTTTTCATCTTTCCAGAGAGAGTGCTGGTCTTCAATGGTTTTATCATGAGTGTGGCAAACAATCCACATTGCACCAACAGCAGTTGTGAAATATGTTTCCCATCTCCAGCCGCCATATCCTTCATATCCCACATCACCTTTTTTGCAGGTTCCTATAAAGTTTATGTTTTTAAGTCCATCACCTTTAGGTTCTCCATCTTCAGCCACAAGACGGCGCATTGCCTCAGCCGGCCATTGTCCTCCCGCAGTGAGCGAATCTCCCACACAAAGAACATTTACAGGTTTTTTCGGCTGCACGGGCAGCGCAATATTCAAAATGGTTTCTCCACTTCCCAGAACTTCCCTGTTCGCCCCATAAACTAAAATCTTAAGCCGAAGCTGCCCTTCTTTTTTAGGAGTTATTTCAAAATATCTCGGACAGTTTCTTCCCTCTTCACAAATTGATACAATATTATAAACATAAGGATTGGGCGCCTGAACGACTCCCGTATAGAAAAGCTGAAATGTGTCCCCCACCACAAGGTCAAATTTTTCAGGCAAAACAACATTGATTTTTTCCATTATTTTTCCTCCATACCCGTTTTTCTACCATTTTACTCCTCCGTTTGTGCTTTGTCAATTGTTTTTTTGCAATTAAGTTTAACAAATTATTTTTCACGGCATAAAATAAAGTATAGATAGTTTATTTAAAGTAAGAAAGAAAGGGATTGTTATGGGTGGGAAAATTACTGTACTCGGAGGAGACCTGCGACAGATAAGTTTGGCGGAAGCTTTTGCCACAAGCGGATATGATGTTTGTATTTATGGCTTTGACAAACAGCATATACCCGGTTCACTTAAGCTTGCCGAAAATTTAAATATGGCGCTCGACGACTGCCGAACCATAGTTTTCGGCATAGCCCCGGACGGTGAAAATCACACGCTTTCTTCTCCATTATGGTCGGAGCAGATTTTAATTGACACTGTCTTGGATAACCTCCACGCAGGCACCCATATTTTCGGCGGAAAATTGTCCCCTCATATTATTTCCCTATGCAAAATCAAAAGCATAGATTACACAGACTATACAACGCGGGAAGATTTTGCCGTTTTAAACGCTGTGCCTACAGCCGAGGGAGCTCTTGAAATTGCAATGAGAGAACTTCCCTGCACAATTTTTGCAAGCAAATGTCTTGTTTGCGGGTATGGAAAAATAGGCAAAGTTTTATCCCGTTTGTTGCACTCTATGGGCGCTGACGTTTGCTGCACTGCCAGAAAGCCGGAAGACCTTGCCTGGATACAAAACTTTGGCCATAAAGCCATTCACACCTCTTCTGTTTTTGATATGATTTATGATTATGATGTGATTTTCAATACCGTTCCTCACTGCATATTTACTCGTGAAGTGTTGAAAAACATACCGTCCGGCACTTTAATAATCGACCTTGCCTCCAAACCGGGCGGTGTTGATTATGCAGCAGCGCAGGAGCTCGGTATAAAAGTTATTTGGGCACTTTCACTTCCCGGAAAGGTTGCCCCCTATTCTGCCGGAAAAATTATAAAAGACACCATAACAAATATACTTAGCGAATTGTAAAGGAGGGTTAAAAAATGAATCTTGAAGGTCTCACTGTCGGTTTTGCCGTTACAGGTTCTTTTTGCACTTTGCAGAAAGCTATCGACGAAGTCAAAGAACTTGTGGAATCCGGCATAAACGTGTTCCCGATAATGAGCGAAATGGCTGCCGGCACAGACACTCGTTTCGGCAGTGCCGAATATTTCAAATCTTCGCTTATGGAAATTACTAAAAACGAAATAATATCTACTATAAAAGAGGCCGAACCCATCGGCCCGAAAAAACTGCTGGACGCTCTTGTAATTGCGCCATGTACCGGAAACACCCTTTCCAAGCTTGCTTCCGGAATAACTGATAGTTCGGTGACAATGGCTGCAAAAGCTCATCTTCGAAATGGCAGACCTCTTATTATTGCAATATCCACAAACGATGCACTGGGGGCAAGCTGCAGAAATATAGGCCAGCTGCAAAACACAAAAAATATATATTTTGTTCCATACGGTCAGGATGACCCTGTGAAAAAGCAAACCTCCATGGTGGCTGATTTTTCTCTTATAAAACAGACATTATCCGCTGCACTGTCAGGTTTTCAGCTTCAGCCGGCAGTAATAAGTCGGATTTAAAAAAAGCCATACACCGACTAGTCGGTGTATGGCTCAATTTCAATTACGTTTTCAAAGCTTATTTCCGTTTTTTCCACAAACATCTTTTTAAAAGTTTTGTCTATTTTTTCAACCCGCCCTTTAAGCACAATATATTCCCCTGCCCAAAAATAGGTAACCAGAACAGTCTGTCCTTTTTTAAGGTCGTTTATTTTTCTGCTTAGCTCTGTTTGCTCATCTTCGGACAGTTCTTTCCTTCCTACAAGTATTTTTTCTTTTTCACGAAGCGCTTTTTCAAGCCCAACGAGTGGTGAAAAAGGCATAAACTGTTTTGCTCGTTCAGATATAGGCATTTTAGTCCTTTTCTTTCCCACTTTTATGCCCTCCTATCTGCAGATTCCTTTCTCTTGCTGTTGCTTTTTTATCCAAATCCATAGCTTTTAAAACAGCATTTTCTCCAAATTTTTTCTTTATTGCGAGCATTGTTTTTTGTATTTTCCTGCTTTTGTCCGAAACATCGACTCCGCCAAACATGCTAAGTTGCGTAACCTTTTCTTCTCTCACATTGTTGCAGGTTATATTTATTTTCCTAACTAAAAAAGAAGGGTTGACTATTTTTCTGTAAAGGCTCACAGCCGCGGGGATTAAAACCGTGTCTGCGTTGCTTTCTCCAAAAGATGAAATTGTGCCCGTAGCAGAGGGAGCATTTAAATGTCTGGCATAAATAATAGTAATTGTAACCGACCGAGTCACAAGATTCTTTTCCACCATATCAAGACAAAGGGAATCCATCATTTCCTTGATAATAATTTCCGCATCAGCTACGGCATAGTCGGACATCAGCACCTGCCCCGAAGTGAGACAGTTTGTTTTTGGTTTATATGCTTTTATGTCCGCTATAGTAACCGGCTCTTTTCCCCAGGCGTGATCAATGAGAAGCTCGGCATCAACACCAAATTTTTTATAGAGTTTGTCTTCATCGGCGTTTGCAATCTGCCCCATTGTATATATCCCCATATCCGCAAGCCTTTTCGCCGTTCCCTCGCCCACACGCCAGAAATGCGTGATGGGTTTATAGTCCCACAAAGTCTTTTTATAAAGCTCTTCATCAAGATATCCCATATTGTCGAAAGTATGTTTTGCAGTAATATCAAGTGCAATTTTTGCAAGATACATATTTGTCCCTATCCCGCACGCTGCACCTACGCCAACTGTGTGTTTTATATCATTTACAATTGTTTTCCCCAGTTCCTGTGGTGTTGTGTGATAGAGAGAAAGATATGCAGTAACATCCAGAAACACCTCGTCTATCGAATAAACGTGAATATCTTCTTTTGCAACATATTTCAGATAGATCCCATATATCTCTGCCGCATAGTCGATATAGAGCTGCATTCTGGGCGGAGCAGTGATATAGTTGATGTGTTTGGGTATTTCAAACACTCTGCACCTGTTTTTCACACCAAGTTTTTTCATAGCGGGGCTGATGGCAAGACAAATGGTTTTCTCTGTGCGTGTAGGGTCGGCAACAATCAGATTTTCTGTCATGGGGTCATGCCCGCGTTCCACACATTCAACAGATGCATAGAAAGATTTTAAATCTATGCACAAATACATTTTCTCCATTTACGCCACCCCCTTTTCTATAAAAAATTATATCATCCGGTGGCCACACTGTCAATAAAAAACCCTCTCCGGTTCGGCGGTTAGTCTTAGGGATAAATCGGTTTTTAAACTACATTTTTAGTTTATACTACATCAAAAAACACCGAAATACGAAAGTATTCCGGTGTTTTTATTCTTTGTATAATTCTAAAAATATTCGGTTTAAAAACTGCC
>JAZNIU010000054.1:0-23202 GCA_045577655.1 Clostridia bacterium | reverse complement strand
CCGGCAAACGAAATAGTAATCCCCATAATGATTATGATATACACCGGCAACGGAGTACTTTCCGACTATGGCAGTCTTAAAGATTTGCAGATGCTGCTTGTGCAAAACGGGTGGACCTGGGTTACAGCTGTCTGCACCATGATGCTGACGATGTTCCATTTTCCCTGCAGCACAACCTGCCTCACCATAAAGAAAGAAACGGGGAGCAAAAAATGGACCTTTGTCAGCATACTTCTGCCCACTCTTATAGGAATAATTATTTGTATCAGTATAAATCTCATAGCAGGACTGTTTTAAAAACAAGGAAATTGACATAATAAAATATTGGTGGTATAATTGACACATACAGAATTTTACAGAGAAAAATTCTTAAGAGCTAGCGCTCTTTTGTGAGCGGCAAAATTACTTTGCGGAGGTGAAAAGAATGAGAGTGATGCTGATAATAAATCCGCGGGCGGGCAAAATGAGAATGAAGACAGAGCTTTTAGATGTTGTGAAAATATTTTGCAATGCCGGCTATGAACCTACTGTTATGACAACGGCAAAACGCGGGGACGCAACAATGTTTGCACAAAAAGCCGCTGAAGAAAACTATTCTTTGGTGGTATGCTGCGGAGGAGACGGCACATTTAACGAAACAGTGTGCGGCATATTAAAATCGGGAACAAAAATCCCTGTGGGCTATATCCCTGCCGGCAGCACAAACGATTTTGCCAGAACTCTCGGTCTTTCCACAGACCCGAAAACTGCTGCAAAAGAAATAGTTGGCGGCAAAATTAACGACATAGATGTAGGAAAATTCTCTGCCGGCAAAATTTTCACATATATAGCATCATTCGGAATGTTTACATCTGCAAGCTATAACACCGACCAATCTGCAAAAAATGCTTTAGGGCATCTGGCATATATTTTTGAAGGAATAAAAGACCTGGGTGCAGTTAAAAGCTATCATGTGGCGGCAACTGCAAACGACAGAAAATATGAGGGAGACTATATTTTCGGGGCGGTAACAAATTCTCTGTCCTTTGGCGGAATAGTACGCCTTGAAAGCAGTCTGGTCGATTTAAACGACGGCGAATTTGAAGTGATACTGGTGAAAGAACCAAAAGATTTTGCCCAGCTTGGGAAAATTCTGATGGGAATTTCCAATTCGGATTTCAGCGACAGCGTGTTTGACTTTTTCAGAACGTCCCGGATAGAATTTGTTATGGGAGAAGGCGTTTCCTGGTCGCTTGACGGGGAGGAAGCGTCTCCGGGAAGCCGAGTGGTTATAGAAAATGAAAAAAGTGCAATAAAATTTGTAAGGTGAGAATATGCAACAACTGATAAAACGAATAAATGAATTGGCAAAAAAGTCCCGCGAGGAGGGGCTTTCGGAGGAGGAAAAGGCCGAACAGGCAGTTTTAAGACGCGAATATATAAACAAATTCCGTCAGGGGATGGAAAACACCCTCGGAAGCGTTTATATAATGGACGAAAAAGGGAACAAACGCAAAGTTGAAAAAAGGGTTCCGAAAGGTCAGTAAAAAACACTTGACAAAAAATTTATTTATGTTATAATATTACTTAATTTCAAACGCTATGATGCGGAATAGTATGCAAAAACTTTTGCCCTGAAGAGAGATGCCGGATGGTGCAAGGCATTGGAAAAGTTTTGTTGAACTCGCCGCGGAGCGGTTGCCGTGAAAATTGCAGTAGGGGCAAACGGGAACTCCCGTAACAGAGTTAAGATGTGATGGCATCTAAAGTGCATCCCGCAGGGATGAAGAAGAGTGGTACCGCGGAAACGGCAGAGTTTAACGTTTTCGTCTCTTTGAAAAACAAAGAGATGAAAACGTTTTTTTGTTAAAAATCGGTTTATTTTGAAGGGAGTTTTTAAAAATGAGAAAAATTAGTGTTGCAGACATCACACTGAAAAAACTTTCGGAGGAACGCGAAATTTCGCTTCTCTTCCGTGAGAAATCGGCAATAGCAAACTGTGCAGATTTGCTTGGTGCAGATGTTGTTGAACTACCGGCAGTTAAAAACTTCCGTGAAGACACAATTATTTATAAAACAATTGCGCAGAATATCAGAAATGCTTCTCTTGCAATTCCCGTAGGCTTTAATAAAGAGGATGTTGCAAGTGCGTGGGCGTGTATTAAAGATGCAAAAAAACCTCGTCTTCAGGTAGAACTTCCCGCTTCGACCATTCAGATGGAATATACCTATCATATTAAACAGGCAGCTATGCTTGAAAAAATTGCAGAACTTGTAAAAGAAGCAAAGACATACTGCAGCGATGTTGAATTTTCTGTTCTTGATGCAACAAGAGCAGATGAGGAGTTTCTTGTTGCTGCCGCAAAAGAGGCGGAAAATTGCGGCGCAACCATCGTTACGATCTGCGACAATGCAGGAGTTTCAGTTCCGGAAGAAATTGCTGCCCTGGTTGCAAAAATCAAAGAATCAGTAAATGCTAAAGTGTATATTCAGGTTTCCGACCGTATCAATATGGGCGTGGCTGCGGCAGTTGCTTCAATTTCCGCAGGAGCAGACGGTATAAAATGTGCCATGGCGGGCAAAGATGTTCTTCTTGCCGGCGAAATTTCTGATGCTATGAACGTCTGCAGCACACAGACAAATGCACATATTGAACTTAACAACACAAAAATTCATTCAAGCGTTGACGATATGCTTTCAAGTATAAATCATCAGAGATATGAAACAGAAGAGGATACATACGACAAGAAAAACATTTTGTTGGACAGTGATTCTTCAATTGCACAGGTTGCACAGGCGGCAGAAGTTCTCGGCTACGAGCTTTCTGATGCGGATATAGGAAATGTGCATAAAGCACTTATGCAGGTGTGTGAAAAGAAAAGTGCTGTCGGCGGAAGAGAATTTGAAGCTTTAATTGCAAGCTCGGCAATGCAGGCGCCGTCAACCTATCATTTTGAAACATATACCACCACAAGCAGCAATGTGGCAAGCTCAATGTCGCAGGTAACACTTAAATGTGATGGCGAAATTATCTATGGTGTCAGCAACGGCGACGGCCCGATTGATTCGGCGTTCCGTGCAATAGAACAGTGTATAGGACATCATTATGAGCTTGACGATTTTCAGGTTCAGTCTGTAACTGAAGGAAAAGAAGCGCTGGGTTCTGCGTTGGTAAGACTCCGCAACAACGGAAAGCTTTATTCAGGGAACGGAACTTCAACCGACATAGTTGCCGCAAGTATCAGAGCATATATAAACGCACTTAACAAAATTGTGTTCGAGGAGGCATAATATGAAAATAGTTTTTTCAACCAAGAATGTGAGCAGACCCTCCTTTCTTGACACATGTCGTTATGCTTTTGATTACGGTTTTGAAGGCTTTGAAATATACGATGCAATAAAAGAAAGAAACTCTCATTACGACAGCATATTAAGACGTGACAGAATATCTGATGCAAAGAGAAAGCTTGTTAACAGAAATCTCACCGTTTCCGCACTTCGTATGGCAGACGCGCTCGACAGTGAAAATATAACGGGCGAGCAGATTTTTAAATATGTGGATATGGCGGCAGTGTCCGGAACGGACAATGTTATTGTTCACATAGAAAAAGAACTCTCTTTTTCTGAGCTGGACAAAAAACTGTCCGAAGCAATAAAACGGGCAGAATCAGCAGATGTAAATATTTTGTTTGAAACTGTCGGCCCCCTTGCAAACACAGAAAAGGTACTTGAAGTAATAAATCACCTTTCTTCTGCGGCTATAGGTGTTTCCTGGAATGTGAGGGGGACACATTTCGGCGCAGGTGAGACTTCTGAAACAACCATCAAAACTCTGGGAGCATACATAAAATATGTTCGTCTGGGAGATATGAAAGATGGCAGAACGGTTTTAATAGGCGAAGGCGACCTTGATGTGCCGAAACTCATCAATGCCCTGTCATCTCTTAACTATGATGGCTATATTTGTGCAGCGTGGAATCAGGAAATAAACGATGCGGACATTGTTCTGACCCATTTTGCCAACTATATTTCATCACTCAACCGTGATAAGAAAACATACGACCGTGCTTATTACAACAGAGACAAGACAGGCACTTTTGTCTGGAAAAAGTATGATGTCATTGACGCGACTTTTTCTGATGTGCTTGACACGATGGCTGAAAAATATCCTGACCAGTATGCATTTAAATACCCCACGCTTGACTATACAAGAACTTATGAGCAATTCAGAAGAGATGTTGACGAATGTGCAGCGGCACTCATTTCTCTTGGTGTAAAAGCAGGAGACCACGTTGCAGTCTGGGCAACAAATGTCCCCGAATGGTTCATAACCTTCTGGGCAACAACAAAGATTGGTGCAGTTCTTGTCACTGTTAATACAGCATATAAAATTCACGAAATTGAATATTTGCTGAAACAGTCGGACACACACACCCTTGTTATGATAGAATACTGCAAGGATATTAACTATAAAGAAATAATAAAAGAACTTTGCCCTGAACTTGAAAGTCTTCAGCCGGGCAGGGCGCTCTATTCCAAAAAGCTTCCGTTCCTGCGGAATGTGGTAACTGTGGGCTTTTCAATGGAGGGCTGTCTCACTTTTGAAGAAATGCTTTCGCGGTCCTCGCTTGTTCCCCGAGAAGAAGTGAGAAGACGTGCCTCGCTTGTAAAACCGGACGATGTATGCAATATGCAGTACACCTCCGGAACAACAGGTTTCCCCAAAGGAGTTATGCTTACCCACCGCAACATTGTGAACAACGGTAAAACCATCGGCGACAGAATGGACCTGTCAACAGCAGACCGTATGATGATTCAGGTTCCCATGTTCCACTGTTTTGGAATGGTGCTTTCAATGACATCTATAATGACACACGGCGGAACCCTTTGCCCCATACCATATTTTTCGCCCAAATCATCGCTCTCCTGCGTGAATGACGAGAAAATAACCTGTTTCAACGGGGTGCCGACAATGTTTATTGCAATGTTTAACCATCCCGATTTTGCTAAAACCGATTTTTCGTATATGAGAACAGGCATTATGGCAGGCGCCAACTGTCCTGCGGATTTAATGCGCCGTGCATCTGTTGAAATGAATATGAAAGAGATTATTTCTGTTTATGGACAGACAGAAGCTTCCCCCGGTTGTACGATGGGCGAGGTAAACGAAGACCTTGACCACAGAGTTGAAACTGTTGGCAGCGCGTTTCCGGGAGTTGAGTGCAAAATTATTGACCCCGAAACAGGTGAACAGCTTCCCGATGGTGAAAGCGGCGAATTTGTCGCACGGGGATTTAATATAATGAAAGGGTATTACAAAATGCCCGAGGCAACTGCACAGGCAATTGATAAGGACGGATGGCTCCACTCGGGAGATATCTGTATGAGGACCCCCGACGGATACTATAAGGTTACAGGTCGTCTTAAAGATATGATCATCCGAGGCGGTGAAAACCTCTACCCACGTGAAATTGAAGAGTTTTATTTAACAAATCCAAAGGTTCGTGACGTTCAGGTGGTAGGGGTTCCCGACGAGAAATATGGCGAAGAATGTTGCGCCTGGATTATTCTTCATAAGGGAGAAAGTGCCGACGAAGAGGAGATGCGCACTTTCGGCAACGCTTCCATTGCAAGACATAAAGTGCCCAAATATTTTATGTTTGTGGACGAATTCCCCATGAACGCAGCAGGAAAAATACTGAAATATAAAATGCGTGACATAGCAGCAGAAAAGCTGGGATTGGGGGAATAAGCTGCTGTATATTGATGATTTATTTGGTTGCGGAGGGCGCACATCCCACGGGTTGCGGTACCCGAAATGCTCCTCATTTCGACCGCTGCCCCTTTCTCTCCTCGCTTCTTCTGCCACCGGCAGCGCTCGGCGAGAAAGCAGGTTATTCGCCCGCGGGCTCATAACCCTCGGCCGATGACTCACAATCCACCCAATAAAACGAAAAAAGAACACCTGACGGTGTTCCTTTTTCATTTTGGTTGCGGAGGGCGGATTTGAACCACCGACCTTCGGGTTATGAGCCCGACGAGCTACCAGGCTGCTCCACTCCGCGATATCGAATTATACCTTTTTGGTGCTCGAGACCGGAATCGAACCGGTACGGGGGTTAAATCCCGCAGGATTTTAAGTCCTGTGCGTCTGCCAGTTCCGCCACTCGAGCAAAATGGTACTTAAACACTATATCATAACTGATGGTGTTTGTCAATATATTTTAGAAAAAAACAAAACTTTTTCCACTTTCTTAAACTAATATATGGACATAATAAAAAATTTATGTTAAAATATAATAAGTTTTTTCGTAAGAGGTGGATATTGTGATAAAACTTGGAATACTCGGATATGGAAATCTTGGCAGAGGAGTGGAAATTGCTGCACGTAACAGCCCTGACATCGAGGTTAAAAGTGTTTTTACCCGAAGAAACCCTGCCGATGTTGATATTATTACCAAAGGGGCTGCAGTTTATAACATTGAAAAAATATATGACATGAAAAATGAGATTGATGCTCTTATTATCTGCGGCGGAAGTGCAACCGATTTGCCGGTGCAGACTCCTGAGATGGCAAAGCACTTCAATGTTGTTGACAGTTTTGACACACATGCAAAAATCCCCGAGCATTTTGAAAATGTAAATAAAGCGGCGTTTGAAACGGGACACACCGCCATAATTTCGGCAGGATGGGACCCGGGTATGTTCTCTCTGGCACGTCTTTATTCAAACGCTATATTGCCTGATGGAAAAGATTATACTTTCTGGGGCAAAGGTATTAGCCAGGGTCATTCGGATGCTATCCGCAGAATTGAAGGGGTTTTAGATGCAAGACAGTACACAATTCCCGTTCCTGAAGCTATGGAAAAGGTGAGAAGCGGAAGTATGCCCGAGCTTACCACCCGCGAAAAACATATCCGTGAATGCTATGTTGTTGCAAAAGAAGATGCAGACAAGGCCCGGATTGAAAGCGAAATAAAAAATATGCCCAACTATTTTGCTGACTATGATACAACTGTGCATTTTGTTACAAAAGAAGTTCTTGAAAAAGAGCACAGTGGTATGCCGCACGGGGGCAGAGTTATCCGCAGCGGAAGAACAGGTCTTGAAAAAGAATGTTCACATACAATAGAATATTCGCTGAAACTTGATTCAAATCCGCAGTTTACCTCAAGCGTGCTTGTTGCCTGCGCAAGAGCTGTTGTGAGAATGAACAAAGAGGGACAGACAGGCTGCAAAACAATGTTTGATATTCCACCGGCATATCTTTCTTATGAAAGTCCGGAAGAATTAAGAAAAAGGCTGCTTTGATTAAATCCTTTAAAAAAGGACGTGAATAATATGAAGTTTAAAGCTTCCATTATGGATGGAGAAACTTTGTCAAGAGCACTGGTGAGGATGTCCCACCAGATAGTCGAAAAAAACAAATCGGTTGACAACCTTTGTTTTATTGGAATTAAAACAAGGGGAGTACCGCTGGCAAAACGTATAACTCAGAATGTTCAGCAAATAGAAAACAAAAGCGTTGACATTGGAGCGCTTGATATAACTCTTCACAGAGATGACCTGACTTATGTTGCACCCGACCCGGTGATAAATTCAACCGACATAAAATTTGACATTGCAGGCAAAGATGTTGTTCTGGTGGACGATGTTCTTTTTACGGGACGAACAGTAAGAGCGGCGATGGACGCCATTATGTCGCTTGGACGCCCCGCAACAATTCAGCTTGCCGTGCTGGTAGACAGAGGGCACAGGGAACTGCCCATAAGAGCAGATTATGTGGGGAAAAATGTTCCGACCTCCAAAAGCGAAATTGTAAGCGTGAAGCTTAAAGAACAGGATGATGATGACAAGGTAGAACTTTATGAGATATAAAAAAACTCGCCGTTGGCGAGTTTTTCTTTTATATTATTCCGTCAGGATTTTTTAAAACAAAGTTCCAGGTGTCCTGGCACATTTCGTCAATGCCGTACTGTGCTTCCCAGCCAAGCACGGTTTTTGCTTTTTCGGGGTTTGCATAACACATTGCAATATCTCCGGGGCGGCGGTCTGTGAGTTTGTGGGGGACCTCTTTTCCGCATGCCTTTTCAAAAGCTTTCACCATTTCAAGCACGCTGTAACCGTTGCCTGTGCCAAGGTTAAATGCATCTGCACCTTTCTCTCTTAAAGTCCAGTCGAGCGCCTTGAGGTGACCGATACTTAAATCAACAACGTGAATATAGTCACGCACGCCGGTACCGTCTTTTGTGGGATAATCGCTGCCGAACACCGAAAGCTGAGGCAATTTTCCTGCTGCCACCTTTGCTATATACGGCATAAGGTTGTTGGGAATTCCGTTGGGGTCTTCGCCTAAAAGTCCGCTTTTGTGGGCGCCGATAGGATTGAAATATCTGAGCAGAGCAATGCTCCATTCATTATCCGAAACATAAATGTCGCGGAGAATATTTTCTATCATAAGTTTTGTGCTGCCGTAAGGGTTTGTGGTGGAAAGCGGGAAGCTTTCGTCTATCGGGACAGATGCAGGGTTTCCATAAACGGTGGCGGAAGAACTGAAAACAATCTTTTTAACGCCATGGGCTTTCATTGCCTGACAGAGAAGAAGAGTTCCCGTTACGTTGTTATGATAATATTCGATAGGTTTCGCAACAGATTCGCCAACTGCTTTATATCCGGCAAAATGGATTACCGCATCAATTTTATTTTCATCAAAAATTTTGTTCATGCCGTCAAAATCCAGAAGGTCGGTTTCATAGAACTTAAAATCTTTGTTTGTAATCTTTTTAATTCTGTCAAGAGCTGCAGGCTTTGAATTTGAAAAATTGTCCATAATGACAATTTCGTGGCCTGCGTTTAAAAGTTCCACAGATGTGTGGCTGCCGATATAGCCGGCACCGCCCGTAACCAAAATTTTCATAAAAAGTCTCCTTTAGTTTAAAGTTATATCACAAGTCCGCCATTGGGACTGATTACCTGACCGGTTATATAATCTCCGCTTTTTTCCGCAAGGAACAAAGCAGTCTGCGCAATTTCTTCCGGAGTTGCAAATCTGCCAAGTGGAATATCTTCCGAAAGGGCTGCCTTTTCCTCTTTTGAAAAAGAGTTCATCATATCGGTGTCAACCACTCCGGGAGCAATGGCATTTACGGTTATTCCCGACAAAGCAACTTCTTTGGCAAGTGCACGGGTAAGACCTATCAACCCCGCTTTGACCATGGAATAGTGAACCTCGCAGGAAGCACCGGTGATTCCCCATATGGAAGAAATATTTATTATTTTCCCCGATTTTTCGTCTATCATCCCATTAAGAACCGCCTGGCAGGCATAAAAAGCACCTTTTAGATTTATATCAATCATATCTGTTAAATCAGACTCGGTAATATCCGAAAAAAGTTTTGTCTGTGCAATGCCGGCATTGTTTATTAAAACGTCAATTTTGCCAAACTGTGATTTAACCTGTGCTATAACATCAAAAATATTTTTTCTGTTTGCCAGATTCAGCTTGAAAAAATGAATATTTTCATAAGTTCTTTCAAGCTCTGCGGCTTCTTTTTCGCTCTTTAAATATGTTGTTGCGACACGGTAGCCCTTTTGTGCAAAAAGCTCTGCACATGCTTTGCCTATTCCGCGGGAAGCGCCTGTAATAAGAACTGTTTTCATATCTTATTTGCTGTCAATTGTCATAACAACGGCAAATCTGCCATCTTTTTCTTGCAGCTGCTCCTTTATCTGTTTTTCAATTTTATCTTTTTCTTTTTGCAATGCAAAAGGAAGTTCCAGGTCAAAAATCAGGTTGATTCTCGACTCGCCGTCGGTCATACGAAAATCGTGGATGCCAAGCCGGTCGTCAATCCCTTTAACTACCGAAAGGACAATTTCCTTAAGTGTATTGGTGGTTTCACACAAGGTGGTAACAGGGTCCATGTGTATAACCATATGAATACCCATCTCGCTGAAAATTTTCTGTTCCAGCCGGTCTATAATCTCGTGGGTTTTAACAATGTCAGTGTCATCGGGCACCTCCGCATGAACAGATGCCATTTTTCTGCCCGGACCATAATCATGAATGATTAAATCATGAACTCCGCAGATGCCTTCGCCGTCCATAATTGTCTGTGTTATTTTTTCCACAGTCTGAAGGTCGGGAGAAGAGCCAAGCAGAAGATCGATTGTATTTTTTGCAATTCCAAACCCCGAATACATTACCACCAGCGAAACGAGCGCACCCATTATTCCGTCAAGAGGGAAAGACACAAAATTTCCCACAATTACGGAAATAATAACAATTGCTGTTGAAACAGCATCGCTCAGTGAGTCGGCAGCTGCCGCCAGAAGAACGCCCGAACTTATTTTCCTGCCGAGAAAGCGGTTGTAAAAAAACATCCAAAATTTAACAAATACAGATGCCGAAAGAATAACTATCAGACCGATGCTGTATTTTACTGGAGTGGGAGAAAAGATTTTCCCTGCCGAGCTTTTTAAAAGCTCAAATCCCACAAGCATAATTATAAAAGAAATAATAAGCGAAGAAATATATTCCAGTCTGCCGTGCCCGAAAGGATGTTCCTCGTCCGGATGCATATTGCCCAGCTTTGTTCCAACAATTACAATGAGGGAAGAAGCGGTGTCCGAAAGGTTGTTGAAAGCATCCGAAGTAACACTGATGCTTTTGAGGGTCAGCCCCACGACAAGCTTTAGAACAAACAGGAAAAAGTTGCACACAATTCCCAAAACTCCGCCCAGGATGTTGTATTGTTCCCGCACGGTAAGGTCGGAAGTGTTTTCATAGTCGGGTACAAATTTTTTCAGTAGAAGTTTAATCAATTCATTACCCCCGGGTCAATTTCAAGATTTTCTGCCAAATATGCTGCGACGGCAAGGGCATCGCACCTTTCGTTAAACTCGTGGCCGGCGTGGCCTTTAAGCCACACAAAAGTGACGTTGTGAGTTTCAAGAAGAGGCAATAGTTTTTGCCACAAATCCACGTTTAAAGCCGGTTTTTTGTCTGCCTTTCTCCAACCATTCTGCTTCCAGGAATAAACCCAGCCTTTTGCAATGGAGTCCACCACATATTTTGAATCGGAATAAAGGGTAACATCGCAAGGAAATCTGAGCATTTCAAGTCCTGTGACGACAGCCATAAGCTCCATACGGTTGTTTGTTGTTGAAACAAACCCGCGGGAAACCTCTTTTTCTACGCCGTCGCAGGTGAGAATAACCCCAAACCCGCCGGGCCCCGGGTTTCCACTGCAAGCACCGTCAGTATATATGTTAACCTGTTTAGTCATACCGGCAACATCTCCTTATAAACTTCACATATAATTATATATTATGTTGGTTATAAATGCAATAACATTTTACATAAAAATAATACAGGTGATGATATGTTCAGCTATATATGGGCAGGAATGATACTTTTTTCAATTGTGCTCTCTCTTTTTACGGGGAAAGGGGAGGAGGTTGCGCTTGCAGCCACCGAAGGTGCGGCGGAAGCGGTTACAACCTGCATAGAAATTGCAGGGATTATGGCACTGTGGAATGGACTGATGAACATTGCTTCGGAAAGCGGACTCATCGCATCTTTTTCAAAAGCCATAAAACCGGTGTATAAATTGTTTTTTAAAAACATTCCGTCCGACTCCAGAGCGGGGAAAAACATACTTTTGAACATAACGGCAAACATTCTGGGACTTGGGAATGCAGCCACTCCCTTTGGGCTTGCTGCAATGGAGGAAATGGGGAAAGATGCCGACGGCAGAGCTACCGACGAAATGATAGTTTTTGTTCTGCTTAATACGGCGTCAATCCAGCTGCTTCCAACAACAATAATCTCTCTTCGGGCGGCGGCAGGGTCTGTCTCTCCGTCCGATATAATAGTGCCGGTGTGGATAGTGTCCGTTTTTGCATTTGTTATGGGACTAATAGGAATTGCACTTTTTAAAAGGGGATAGCAAATGGAAAATTTCAGTAAACTTTTAATCCCAATAATAATTTTGTCAATCATACTGTTTGGTCTTGTCCGTAAAAAAGATGTTTACCTGGCTTTTGTGCAGGGGGCGGGCGAGGGACTGAGTGTGCTTGTGGATATACTGCCCAATATAATCGGGATACTGGTAGCGGTATCAATGCTTAAGGCGTCGGGTGCAATAGAACTTTTGGCCCGTGCACTGTCGCCTGCGCTGAAGTTGATAGGTCTGCCCGCAGAACTGATACCCCTTGCACTGCTGAGACCTGTTTCGGGCGGAGGGTCTATAACCATAGTAAACGATATTCTCAAAAACAGCGGACCGGACAGTTATGCAGGCAGAATAGCGGCGGTTATGATGGGGTCGACAGAAACCACCTTTTATACTGTTGCGCTTTTATATGGGGCCGCAAAAGTAAAAAATATCCGCCATACATTGCATGTTGCTCTGCTGGCGGATATATGTGGCATTTTAGGCAGCGTAATAGTCTGCCGGCTGTTTTTTAAAATGTAACTTTCTTTGCGATATAATCGCGGAGTTCGGAAATTGCAACACGTTCCTGCTGCATAGTGTCGCGGTCACGAACAGTAACGGAATTGGTTTCTTCGCTTTCAAAGTCGTATGTGATACAAAGCGGTGTGCCGATTTCGTCCTGGCGGCGGTAACGTTTGCCAATGCTGCCTGCATCGTCAAATTCGCACATAAAGTCTTTGGAGATTTCTGCAAACACTTCTTCTGCTTTTTCCGAAAGCTTTTTGGAAAGGGGAAGAACGGCTGCCTTGTAAGGAGCAAGAGCAGGATGCAGACGCATAACAGTTCTCACATCTCCTTCGCCAACCTCTTCCTCATCGTATGCTTCAACAAGGAAAGCAAGCGCAACACGGTCAGCTCCAAGTGAAGGCTCGATAACATAAGGAATAAACTTTTCATTTGTATATGGGTCAACATATTCCATGTTTTCACCCGAATGGTTAGCATGCTGGGTGAGGTCAAAGTCTGTTCTGTCGGCAATGCCCCAGAGTTCGCCCCAACCAAACGGGAAGAGAAATTCAATGTCTGTTGTTGCATTTGAATAGTGAGAAAGCTCTTCCGGGTCGTGGTCGCGAAGTTTTAAGTTTTCTTCTTTTATGCCAAGGGAAAGAAGCCAGTTCACACAATAGTCTTTCCAGTATTTGAACCATTCAAGGTCGGTTCCGGGAGCACAGAAAAATTCAAGCTCCATCTGTTCAAACTCTCTTGTTCTGAAAGTGAAGTTGCCGGGAGTAATTTCGTTTCTGAAAGATTTACCCACCTGACCAACACCGAAAGGAAGTTTCTTTCTTGTTGAACGCTGAATGTTCTTGAAGTTGACAAAAATACCCTGCGCAGTTTCGGGACGAAGGAAAATTTCCGATTTGGAATCTTCGGTAACACCCTGGAAAGTTTTAAACATAAGGTTGAATTTACGGATGTCTGTATAATTAAGTTTGCCGCATTCGGGGCAAACAATGTTTTTCTCTTTTATAAAGGAAAGCATCTGCTCGTCCGACCAACCGCCAACATTAACGGTTTCTCCGTTTGCTGCGGCATAATCTTCAATAAGTTTATCTGCACGGTGACGGGTTTTACATTCTTTGCAGTCCATAAGAGGGTCGGAAAAACCGCCCACATGGCCGGAAGCAACCCAGGTCTGCGGGTTCATCAAAATAGCGGAATCAAGTCCCACATTATAGGGAGATTCCTGCACAAATTTTTTCCACCACGCGCGTTTAACGTTGTTTTTGAACTCCACGCCCAACGGGCCGTAATCCCAAGTGTTTGCAAGGCCGCCGTATATTTCGGAACCGGGAAAAACAAACCCTCTTCCTTTACAAAGAGCAACAACCTTTTCCATAGTTTTATCAGTGTTTAACATAGCCTACAAGTCCTTTCCTGAAACAATTATATATATGGTATCAAAAAAGACAGTATTTGTCAAGCATAACGTGGGCAGACAAGAACGCTTGTGGTAAAAACCTTTGTCTGTTTTGCACAAAAAAATATGCAAATATTGTATAAAACAACATAGTTTTTCTGTTGCATTTTTCAAAAAAATATGCTAAAATATATCTAAGTATCTCGGTAAGCTTTCTAGTTGCGTGGATATGTTTGCCGGGTATTTGGTGCATTGTTGCGAAGTGCACTTAAAATATGTGCCTCTGGCGGTTACTTGCGGTTGACCGGTTCGGGTAATGTATTTTACATAATGATTATTATAAGGAGGTCCTTGGACAATGAGAATATTCAAAAAAGTTATTGCTTTAGCCATTGCGGCTGCAATGCTTTGTTCTTTCTCTGCTCTTGCTGCTCATGAAGCAACAGGTACAACAGCAGTTGAAGGAACTGATGGTAAAAAATTCGAAGTTAACCTTAACTCAGATGCTTCTATGCTTTCTGTTTTAGCATACACAGGAACATCTCTTGCAGATGCAAACATTGCGTATGTTGACCAGTATGCAGCAGGCGCTGACGTTATTGTTACATTAGGCGACGACGCTGAAAGCGGCGAATACAAGGTTCTTGTTGGTGGTACAGGCGTAGCTACAGCTGCTTCTACATCATACACATATGTAAAACCGGTTACAGAATTTGATGTAACATTGCCTTCTTCCGTTGCTAACGGCTATGTTGAATACGATGCAGACAGCTTAACAGCTCTCGAAGTTGGTACAGAAGTAGTTTTCAATTTCTATGCTCACATGGGATTTGAACTTTCTGAACTCACAGTTAACGGCACAAGTGTTAAAGACGCTATGACAGGCAACACATACACACTTACAGTAGCTGCAGATCTTGCTACAGAAGGTGCTATCGCTGTTGTTCCTACATTCACAGCAGTTGCAGCAGCTGATCCTGCTACAGGCGCTGTTTACACATCAAGTGAAGTTTATGATTCCGGCGAATATGAAGGCGACGAAGATCCTGCACACGCTGGTCTTAACACAAACCTCACATTCGGTAAAGTTGTTCCCGTTGCAGGCAAAACAGTTAAAGCTATGGGTATGAAAGTTGAGCAGAAAGTTGACGGTAACTGGGCTGACTTCACAACACCTGGCGGCTACGGCCCGAAATTTGCTGCAAAAGGTTGGACATCTGACTTTATGTATGGTATCAGATTCGTTGGTTTCAATGCTGGTACATACAGAGTAATATCATACGTTGAATATACAGATGGTGCTGAAACAACAGGCACACCTGTAGAATTCGTTGTTCAGTAAGGAGGGAAAGCAATGAAAACATATGTTAAACCTATGGCAGAGATCAGAGAGTTTAAAGTAACAAACAAAATTGCTGACCTTCAGTCTTGGATGGACAGCAACAGCGCAGAAAAAGGCGTAAGCGACGAACTTACACCCGATCTTATCGCTAGTTACTTTGTTCGGTCCTAATATTTGCTACAAATATTAAAAAGAAAAGCGACGGAATTTTCCGTCGCTTTTTTATTTTTTCAAAGCAAATGGCTTATTTCTTTTTTCAGTCGGTCAAGAATTTTTTTCTCAAGCCGCGATATGTAGGACTGGGAAATACCCAGCATATCCGCCACTTCTTTTTGTGTTTTTTCGCCCTGTTTTGTCAGCCCGAACCGAAGCTCCATAATGCGTCTTTCGCGGGGGGACAGCTTCTTTATGGCATCATATAAAAGCTTCCGGTCAGTTTCTTCTTCAATGTTTTTACTTATAACATCATTGTCGGTTCCGAGAATGTCGGATAACAAAAGTTCGTTTCCGTCCCAATCGGTGTTCAGAGGCTCTTCGATAGAAATTTCGCTGCGGATGTTGGTTATTTTTCTGAGATGCATCAGAATTTCGTTTTCAATACATCTTGATGCATAGGTTGCAAGTTTAATTTTTTTTGACGGATTAAAAGTATTGATGGCTTTTATAAGCCCTATGGTACCTATAGAAATCAAATCTTCCACACCCACACCGCTTGACTCAAATTTCTTTGCAATATACACAACAAGCCTGAGATTATGCTCAATAAGGGTCTGGCGGACAAGGTCACCGTCTTCATCAAGCCGTTGCATAAGCTCTTGTTCCTCCTCAGTTGAAAGAGGAGGGGGCAGCACATCACTGCCGCCTATATAATAAATATCATTTTTTATGCCGAGTAGTGCATAAATTTTCCGTAAAATAAGCTTATAATCCATAAATATGCCTCCATTTATAATAAAACTTCAGGATTTACAATAGCCTTCTCCACAAAATCATCGGGAGAGATTGCAATGGTGCAACGGCAGAATTTTTCGCCTTTTGATGTCAAAATCTTTGCAAAATCGGGGAAAAACCCGGCAAGAAAATTTTTAGAGTTTACGCTGCGGCAAGGGATAAGACGAAACTTTCCCGTTTCAATAAGTCGGGATAAATCGCCACACTTTATAAGCCCGGCGGTTTGCTCACTCAAAAGAGTTTCTGCCTGGCCGACGCCGATAACAATTACAGGAAGCCCGGAAATGGGCTCTTTTAAAGAACTGCCGCTGTCAATAATCCCCTGTATAAGAACTTCTTTTTCGCCAAACCCTATTGTTACCATACAATCTTTTTCCACCCCCGAAAGCTTATCTTTAAGCTTAGTACAAGTAAAAAGCAGAGCAAGGATGAGAGGAGTCGCCATAAGCATAAGCTGAAAAAAAGAGAGCGGGAAATAGAGGCTGCCGTTTTTTAAAATACCGCTTTTACCCGAAAAATTAAACAGTGCAGTAAGTGTGCCACCAAGCAGAAAATTTGATATGTAAAAACAAACAAGCCCCCATACAAACTCTTTTATCTGCCTGAAAGAAAAGGAAATCAGTACCATTGCGCACGAAGCAAATATTTTGCACATAAAAAGAATGGGTGATGGCAAACTTATAAAAAAAATGACCGACGAATATATGCCGCCTACTCCGCCGCCGGCAAGAATACGCCAGGCGGACATTTTCCTGCATAAAAGTCTGCCGGTACAAAAAAGCAGAGCAGAATCTATAATGAAATTCACAAGAAAAAGCACATCAACATAAATAACGACCATAGCATAATCACCGACTAAATTATATCAAACGGTTTTGAAAAAAATTGTAAATCGGTGACAGTAGCCAAAAATAAAATTCCCCTGCCGGACACAGGGGAATGAGCCTTATTTATCAAACATATTGTCTATCACACTGCCGATAGACTTGAAAACGCCGCAACCGCCGCCGTAAATCTTCTTGGCGTCCTTGTCTTTTATGGGGTCGGCAAGCATACCGGCTACCGCACCTGCAACAAGCCCTGTAAGAACACCTGCGCCAAAAGAATAATATTTCATAAAAGCACTCCCTTTACCTTTTATTTGTGGGGTTATCTTGCCCAATGCGCGCCAAAATATGTATTGACAGATATAAAAAGTATGATAGAATAAAATAAAGGTGATATTATGATATATATGGACAATTCGGCCACCACAAAAGTGTGTCCGGAATCAATAGCGGCAATGGCGGAATCAATGGAAAAAAGCTATGGAAACCCGTCATCCTTGCACACTATGGGACTTGAAGCGGAAAAAGCGGTGAAAGCTGCCAGAAAAAATGTTGCAGACTCTTTGGGAAAACCCGAAAAAACAGTGTTTTTCACCTCGGGCGGAACAGAAAGCGACAACCTGGCAATAATAGGCGGAGCCACAAGAAATTCCCACGGCAGAAAAACCGTCATCTCCACCGAAATTGAACATCCCGCAGTTTTAAAATCGCTGCAACATCTCGAGAGCCTGGGATTTAATATAAAATACATCCGCACAACCCCGGACGGAAGTATAGACCTTTCACATCTTGAAAGTCTGCTTTCGGAAGACACCCTGCTTGTCAGCATTATGCAGGTTAACAACGAAACAGGAGTTATTCTGCCTGTCGCCGACGCCTGCAAAATGGTCAAAGACTATAATAAAGACATAATTTTTCACAGTGATATGGTGCAATCCTACTTGAAAATGCCCGCTGCCGATGTGGACATCCTATCTGTCAGCAGCCATAAAATCCACGGCCCCAAAGGCGTCGGAGCGATTTATATCAAAGAGGGCGTCCTTGTAAACCCGCTTGTGTTTGGCGGCGGCCAGCAAAAAGATATGCGCCCCGGCACAGAAAATGTGCCCGGCATAGTGGGAATGGGTGCTGCAGTAAAAGCTTTTGACAGAGAAAAGTATTTTGCCAAAGTGGAAAAGGTTAAAACCCGGCTTAAAGAGCAGATACTTTCAAAAATAGAAAATGTCCGCATAAACGGCGAAAACACGCTTCCTTATGTGCTGAATATGTCCTTTGTCGGCTTAAAATCGGAGGTTTTGCTCCACGCTCTTGAAGGGGCGGGAATTTATGTTTCCTCCGGCTCGGCGTGCTCTTCAAACCACCCGTCACCATCTCACGTTCTTTCGGCGATGGGTCTGAAAAGAGAGCTTGTAGACAGCTCGCTGCGATTTAGTTTTTCGCATGAAAACACCATAGAACAAGCAGATTTTGTTGCAGAAATTCTCAGCAAACAGGTGCCTCTGCTCAGAAAGGTTATGAGATAATGACAAAAGTTATAAAACCCACGCCCGAGTGCATCTTAGAGGCGGGAGAGGTTATAAAAAAAGGCGGTCTTGTGGTTTTTCCCACCGAAACGGTCTACGGACTTGGTGCAAACGGCCTTGACGGCGAAGCGGTCAATAAAATCTTTGCCGCCAAAGGCAGACCGGGCGACAACCCGCTCATTTTACATATTTCAGATATTTCTATGGCGGAATTGGTAGGAGAAATGAACCCCACTGCTACGCTGATAGCAGAAAACTTCTGGCCGGGACCTGTTACAGTTATAGTAAACAAAAAAGAAACTGTGCCAAAAGAGGTGACCGCAGGACTTGACACAGTAGCAATAAGAATGCCCGAAAACACAGTAGCACGGGCGCTCATCTCGGTGGCAAACCTGCCAATAGCAGCACCAAGCGCAAATCTTTCAGGCAAACCCAGCCCCACCACCTTTGCCCACGCTTTTGAGGATATGAACGGCAGGGCAGATGTGATAATAGAGGGCGGCAACTGCGATATCGGCATAGAATCCACCGTTATAGACACAACCGTTTTCCCACCGGTAATTTTGCGACCGGGCGGCATAACCGCCGAAATGCTGGGCGAAATTTTGCCCGAACTTGAAGTGGAAGAACATAAAAAAGAGGGCACACAAGGGTATACCCCCAAAAGTCCCGGAATGAAATATAAACACTATGCACCAAATGCAAAAGTGATAGTCTATCTCACGGAAAAAAAACTTAGAAAAGACCTTGAAATCTTTAGAAATGAAGGCAAAAAGGTTGGCGTTTTTAAAAAAACAGGCTCATCTGTTTCGGGAGATATAACACTCGACTGGGGAGAGGATGCCGACCGACTGGCAAAATGCCTTTTTTCCTCACTCAGACAGTTTGACGAACTTGGCGCGGATGTGATTTTGTGCGAAATTCCCGAAAAAACGGGCATGTGGCAGGGCGTGTATAATCGAATTTTTAAATCTGCGGGGTTTGATATTCGGTAGAATATCAATGAATTGCCTGCGGCGTGAATTGCACCGGCAAAAAAGGCCCCCTTGCCTAAAGGGGGCTGGCGAGCGTATGCGAGACTGGGGGATTGGAGAAGGAATCCCTCCACCGTCTGCGACGGTCCCCCTCCCTTTAGACAAGGGAGGCGTAATCGGAGGAAATTTACAAAGGAGAAACTTATGAAAATTGTACTTACAGACTGCAAAACGGTCACCAGAGGCGACCTTGATTTAACCGTTTTCGATACGGTGGGCGACACCACCTACTGCGACCTGGTGTATGGCGATGAGCTTATAGAAAAAGTGAAAGACGCCGAAGCCATCATCTGCAATAAAAGCCTTATAACCAAAGAGGTTATGGAATCGGCAAAAAACCTTAAATATATCGGCATTTTTGCAACCGGCTACAACAACATAGATATGGACAGTGCAAAAGAGCGCGGCATAACAGTGTGCAACGCCGGCTCCTACTCTACAAAAGCGGTTGCTCAGCAGGTGTTTGCCTATATTTTAAATCACTATAATAAACCGGCGGAATATACAGATTTTGTAAACAACGGCGGCTGGAAAAACAGTAAAACCTTTTCGCCCTTCGTGTTTGATATGCACGAACTCTGCGGCAAAACAATCGGCATCGTGGGCTATGGCACAATAGGGAAAGAGGTTGCAAAAATAGCAAAAGCTTTTTCCATGAATATAATTGCATATAAAAGAACACCCTCGCAGGAAGAAGGGGTGCGATTTTCAGGTCTTGAAACGCTTGTGAGCGAAAGCGACATTGTAACGGTGCACTGCCCGCTTAATAAAGAATCGGAAAAAATGTTTGACCAAAATCTTTTTGATAAATTCAAAAAAGGCGCATATTTCATCAATACTGCAAGAGGCGGTGTGATGGACGAAACAGCCCTTAAAAACGCGCTTTTAAGCGAGCAACTTTCGGGTGCGGCAATAGACGTTTTGTCAACCGAACCCATGAGGGAAGACTGCGAGCTTATAAACCTGCCGGGGCTCACCATAACACCCCACGTTGCATGGGCGCCCATAGAAACAAGAAAACGCCTTTTGGACATTGTTATAGACAATATAAAAAGCTTTCAGGCAGGAGTTCCAAAAAACGTTGTAAAATAGAGAATAGCCCCTCATCAGTCACTTCGTGACAGCTTCTCCTTTGGGGAGAAGCCGGGCGATGAGCAAAGTAACCACCGGCACTCTCCAAAAGCCTTCTCCTTTGAGGAGAAGGGGGACCGCTTGCGGTGGATGAGGTGAGAAAACAAAGCATACTACTGTGATAAAATTTAATAAAAAATACGAGGCGTGTATGACCAAACGAAACAATTCCGTGCTGACAGAAAATGCAAGAAAACTGCGAAAAAATATGACCAGAGAAGAACGACATCTATGGTATGATTTTTTAAAAACACTGCCCATAACCGTGCACCGGCAAAAAGTGATCGGCAAATATATTGCAGATTTTTATATTGCGGCTTGCAGGCTTGTAATTGAACTTGACGGGTCGCAACACTATGAGGGGAAAGGAATTGCAAAGGACAAGGAAAGAGACGAATATTTGCGCAGCTTGGGAATTAAAGTTTTAAGATATACCAATCTGGATATAAACAAGAATTTTGAGGGTGTTTGTAAAGATATAAGCAAATATATTTTTGGAGAATAGCCCCTCATCAGTCACTTCGTGACAGCTTCTCCTTTGGGGAGAAGCCTTTTTTATGCCTTCTTCTTTGAGGAGGAGGGGACCGCTTGCGGTGGATGAGGTGAAAACAATTCATGGTGAAGCGCCAATTCATTAAAATACCGTAGGGGTCGATGCCATTCATCGACCCGAAAACGGACAGACATGGTCATCTGTCCCTCCACAATATATACCGCTTTTAAAAAAACCGACCACAAGCCCACTGTCAAAATGCATAAAAACCGCCCCCTTATTTTGCTATATTGACTATTGAAAATTTACGAAAATTTATGGTACAATATATATATGTATCTGTATCTCTTTTTTTAAAAGGAGAGCAGGCAGCAAAATGGCATTTTTGCCGGTGCCGCAACCACCGGTGAGAAAAGACGTTTTTGTCGCAGATACAAAAGTCGCACAATCACAGTTTGTGATAAAAGCGGATACGCAACACGCTTTAAAATTGCATTTTGTGATATGGGGCAAAGAAAAGCTAATTTCATTTATGATTTAGCAATTGCGATGAAACTAACCTATCTTAAGAGGTAAGGCTTTCCCTAAAAGAGACCGCAAGCTTTGAAAGGAAAAAGACACCTTGCGCCCTCGTACGACAAACGGTGCTTTTAAAAAGGCACAAAACAAAAAAATAAATGGAGGAAAATAAAATGAATGTTAAAAGAATTTTAGCTATGGCACTTATCTTTGCTGTAGTTATGACTTGCTCTTTAAGCGTTTTTGCTGAAGCTCAGTCTCATCTTTATTATTTTGAAGATTTCTCGAGCTACAACACAATAGGTGATCTCAAAGCAAAAGCGTGGGGCAACGGCTCCGCTTCAACACTCGAAGATGGCAGCGCTGCATTTTTGAATGGTATTGCCAATCTTCGTGCGGCATCTTATAACCAACACGTAGCTAACGGAAAAGCAATCCACTTTATAGATGTTGATTCTGGCGGTTACAAATATGAATACATGGACAGAGACGGTAAATTCACAACCAACTCAAACGGTGACAAAGCACTTGTTCTCTGGACAAACGGTGAAAACTTTTCAGGTGCAAGCGCCAATCATGTTCAGTTTATGTCTGCAGAAAGATGGACTCCCAACGCCGGTGAAACTTTCTTTATTTCCGCAGACGTTGAATATGTAGGCAAGGCAACATCAAACGCCTGGTCAACACAGATGGGGAGCGAGTCAGGATGGGCAATTATGGGTGAAATGCACCACCCGTCATTTCCCGGCGATCCGTTTATTAACTACATACGTGGAGGTAATTTGAACTTCGTAGCGGATGCAGAAGGCACATTTGATGTGTATGCTGAAGACGTAAAACTCACAGATACAGGTGTTCATACTCTTGCGCACAGGTATTATGGAGACACATCAAGTGTTGGCAGCGCTGTCTTTGTTGACGGTGTTGAAAAGGCCGTATCTCGCTCTGCTCTTTCCTACATCAATTATGCAGATGGTTTGTCACTTTGTGTCAGCCCTTATGCAGCGAGCGAAGTTAGAATTTCCAATCTCAAAATGTTTTCTCTTAAATTCCATGCAGAATCTTTCTATGTAGAAGATATTGCAGAAGAGGTTAACAAAAACGCTACAAAAGTTACAGTTAAATTCTCACAGCCCATTAACCGCAGCACTTTTGTTAATAATGGTGTTGTTGTTAAAAAAGCAGGCAATGTGCTCACTTATGGCTCGGACTACACAGTTTCCGACCCCGTAGATGTTCTCAATGTTGGCGGCGAATACTACTCCACAGTAGATGTTAACTTTACATCTGCAGTTGGCGAAGAAACTGCTTACGAAGTTATTTTCCCGCAGAGCATCAAGAATCCGGACGGCAGAGGTCTCAGCAATAACGATTCTGCTTTCGTAACAGGCGGCGACCCGTTCGCACTTGGTGATTTCACTGCAGTTAAAAACTTTGGCACAGCTAGCGAAACAACAGTTGCTTCTTTCAAAGCAGACGGTTCTCTTCAGGGCGCAAAACTCGCAGTTCAGAACAAATCAGGTGCTGCTGTTGACATAACAGC
>JAZNIU010000053.1:0-20880 GCA_045577655.1 Clostridia bacterium | reverse complement strand
GTGGGAATCCATTTAACCGTTTTTATCGCTTCAAGTGTTTCTTTTCTGAAACCGTCAACAGACGCAAACCACTGCTCAGTAGCACGGTATATGATAGGTTTTTTACATCTCCAGCAGTGCGGATATGAGTGAACAATTTCTTCACACGCCAAAAGATTTCCTGTTTCACGAAGCTTTTCAATAATCTTCTTGTTGGAATCTGCATAGAAAAGACCTGCAAATTCGCCCGCTTCTTCTGTGAGATAACCTTTGGAATCAACCGGAACTAAAACTTCAATTTCCGGGTAGTTGTTAAAGCATACCAGATAGTCTTCCATACCGTGACCGGGAGCTGTATGAACACAACCTGTACCTGCATCAAGTGTTACATGGTCGCCCAGGATAACAAGTGAATCTCTGTCAAGGAAAGGATGACGGCATTTCATATATTCAAGCTCCGCGCCTGAAACGGTTTTGATTACAGAATAGTCTGTAATACCTGCAGTTGCCATAACTGTGTCAACAAGCTCGCTTGCAATCACATAAGCTTCACTGCCGTTTTTAACAATGCTGTATTCAAAGTTTGCATTGAGACAGATAGCCATGTTTGCAGGAAGTGTCCATGTAGTTGTTGTCCAGATAACAAAGAAGATTTTTTCTTTTATATCACCAAACATGCCTTTGTCATCAGAAAGCTCAAATTTAACAAAAATTGTATCTGTTTTATCGTCCTGATATTCAATTTCAGCTTCGGCAAGGGCAGTTTCACAGTCTTCACACCAGTAAACCGGTTTAAGACCTTTGTAAATATAACCTTTTTTTGCCATTTCGCCAAACATTTCAATCTGAACCGCTTCATATTCCGGGTCAAGAGTGATGTATGGGTTGTCCCAGTCACCCAGAACGCCCAGACGTTTGAACTGCTCACGCTGATTGTTAACGTGACCGAGAGCAAACTCGCGGCAAACCTCACGGAATTTTACTATTCCCGCCTGTGCAGGGTTGATTCCCAGTTTCTTTATTGCCTGTTTTTCTATCGGCAGACCGTGAGTATCCCAGCCGGGCACATAATTGGATTTATAACCCGACATATTTTTTTGTCTCACGATAATATCTTTCAAAATCTTGTTAAGAGTGTGACCAAGATGTATATTGCCGTTCGCATAGGGAGGACCGTCATGGAGTATGTATGTCGGTTTCCCCTCGTTTTTCTTCATAAGTTTTTCATAAAGACCGTCTTTTTCCCATGCTTCAAGTTGAGCCGGTTCTTTTGTAGGCAGATTGGCTCTCATGGAAAATTCGGTTTGCGGCAGATTAAGTGTTTTACCGTAATCCATTATTGTTCATTCCTTTCAGTATCTTCAGGCAAGCCGGCAAGCAATTCTTTCATTCCGTCAAGCAGAGCAGATATCTGCTTTTTATAACTTGCAAGCTGCAATTTTGTATTTTCAAGCTGAGCTTCAAGCTCAAATATTTTTCTTCTCGATTCTTCCTGGAGTTTTGCTGCTTTAACTTCTGCATCTTCAATGATAACCGCCGCTTTTTCTCTTGCGGTGTTTTTAAGCTCATCGCTTGCAGTCTGTGCCACAACAAGTGTGCTCTGGAGCACGTCCTCCATAGATTTATATTTTGTAACCGCAGAGGACAACATGTTCGCCTTGTCCTTAAGCGATACATTTTCCATATAAAGCGTTTTATAATCCTGGAAAATCATTGCCATAAACTGGTCAACATCTTCTTTATTATAACCGCCAAAACTCTTTTTAAATTCTTTTGTTTCAAGATCTATAGGTGATAACATTTTTTTGCCCCCCTGCTTTTATATATACTTTCTCAAAGCCACAATGAGCCGGCCTTTTTTCGTAACCTTTTCCTGACCGTCATAAATGTATTTACCCAGTCCCCTGACAGTTATTCTGTCCCCGGGTTTTATACCGGCAGACACCCCTGTCTGCTCTTTATAGTTTACAAGCACACGCCCCGAAGAGATAATTTCCGCCGCATTGTTTCTGCTTGTTTTGCAGATAAAGGCAACCACGCAGTCCAGCCGCTCTGATGCGACGGACCCGCAAACTTTTTCATATTCTCTTGTGGGCAGTTCTTCTTCATCTGCGAGTTCTCTTACCATAACGCTTGTTCCGGCAAGCCTGGTCAGGTTCATAAGAATAAACTCTTTTATAGTATCGTCGCAAAACAAAACTGCATCTTTTTCGCGGGCAACTATGTCCCCCAGAACCTGTCTTTTTATCCCGAGCGACATAAGTGTTCCGAGATAATCCCTGTGAGTATACCTTTTCCCGTCAGCAGGAACAATCAGAAGAGCGGAAATGGGCCACTGGATTTCTGCCTTGTCCATATAATCGGGATAAAGCGCTGCCATACACCTTTCCGCATCGTCATATCCTCCGAAAAAACAGATATTCCCGATACCTTTGGCATCGGGCAGAATATCCGGACTTAAAAAGTGCGAAAAAAGGCAGTAATTTCCATTGTCTCTGCGGGATGCAAGGTCTTTTAAATGGTTTAAGACAATATCCTTTTCTTCCATTTTATATCACCGCAGCAACTATTATTATAATAATGTTTTCAAGGCCGCCCAGTAGCATAATGGCGATAATGGGCGAAATGTCCAACGGCATGCCCGCAAGAGGCGTTTTTTGAAGAAGTGCTCTTATGGGTTTTAATATCGGGTCAGTCAGCGAATGGATAATATAAAACAGTTTCTCAAGAGACCGGTTTTCGTATAAAAACGGAATCCATGTTGAAAACACGTCTATAATAATTATCATTTCTGCGACCCTGAAAAGTGCGCTGATTGCTCTAATTATTGCCCACTGAAGCATTTTTCATATCCCTCTTACGACCAAAGCAGTCCTTTATTTTTAAGTTCATCTCTGAAATCGCCCATAATAGTTACATTATACGGAGCTATCAGATAAATATTCGTTGCAACCTTCTGAACGCTTCCGCCCAGTGCATAGATTGCGCCGTTTAAAAAGTCAAAAATTTTCTGAGCAGAATCTTTGTCCATAAGCTCAAGATTGATAACAACCGGTTTTCTTTCTTTGAGGTGGTCAGCAATTTCTTTTGCTTCATCAAATGTTTCAGGCTGTATAACAACAACTCTGAACTGTGTTGTTGCGTTTATGTTAACAACCTTGCCTCTCTTATAGCTTGCCGACGGTGTTGCCTCTCTGGCGTCAACCACCGGCTCGTCCATTTCCTCAAATTCTTCTTCATCTGTAGGAAATCCCATAGCGCTTAAAAGTTTAGAAAATTTTCCCATTTTTATCGCCTCCATTTTTATCTTTCACCGAAAATAGCTCGTCCAACACGGACAATATTGCTTCCTTCTTCTATGGCAATTTCATAATCGTTGCTCATTCCCATAGAAAGAAACTCCATCTTTATATTATCATACATTTTACTGCTTTTGTCAACATAAATTTTTCTAAGCTCGCGGAAAATCCGGCGGGTGTTTTCCATCTCTCCCGCCTCTATCGGCGGAATTGTCATAAGCCCGCGGACTCTGATGCCCGGCATGACCGATATTTCTTCGAAAAGCATGTCCAGTTTTTCCGGTTCTATGCCCGATTTTGACACTTCTCCCGAAATGTTGACCTGAACTAAAACATCCATCACTTTCCCAATTTTTTCAGCTCGTTCGGAAATTTCTTTCGCAAGCTTTAAAGAGTCAACCGAATGTACCATGTCAACCTTGTCAATGATATGCTTAACCTTATTTGTCTGCAGATGACCGATCAGATGCACTTTTGCTCTTTTGTCTATATGGTCATATTTTTCCAGAATCTCCTGAACCCTGTTTTCGCCTATATCGGTAAGCCCTGCTTCTATTCCGCAATTTATAATATCTGCGCTGTGCGTTTTTGTAACCCCAAGAAGAAGTACTTCCCCCGGGTCTCTTCCCGCACGGATACAGGCTTGCTCAATATTTTCTCTAACTTTCCTGAGATTTTCGGAAATTCTCATCTTCCCGTTTCCTTTCTCATTTTGTTTTAACTTCGTCATAAAGGGCAAGGCCTCCGCCCTCTTTTATTATGGCAAAATCTTCATCTTTGAACAAAACTTCCACTTCCGTCTGCTCTGTTACCACTCCCGTAACAACGGTAACGGTGTCTTTGCCTCCAACGTTTTTCACTGCACTTGCAGGAACTTTAAGTCCTTCATAGCTGTCGGTCACCAGCCCTATTTTCATTCTGCGGGCAGTTAAAACATTGTATATTTCGTTGGTACCGAGTATGTATACCACAACTTCTCCCTTTTCCTCTTCGGAA
Organism: Clostridia bacterium; assembly: GCA_045577655.1. GTDB lineage: Bacteria > Bacillota > Clostridia > RUG12999 > RUG12999 > RGIG7450. The sequence continues at coordinate 16,606 of JAZNIU010000053.1, read as the reverse complement.
ATCGCATGGACTGTGCAGAAAAGTGTTTTGTCCCCCTCATCAGGGAAAGATATTTTAACTCTTTTCCCCTCGTAAAGTCCCTGAACTTTGTTTGTGGGACAGACCACCGCAAGCAGCCATTCGCTGTTGTCTGTTATTCTGCATACCGGGTAGGGAAAAATTTCTTCATTTGGTTTATATTCTTTTTTTCCAAGATATTCACGGACAGTCTTTGGTGTAAGCGTTGCGACGCTGTCAAATGTAAGGCTTTTTTCCAACCCGTCCGCCTCCGAAATGAAAATGCCGCTTACCGGTGCAAAAAGTGTCTGTTTTGCAGAGCCAAGGTTTTTTTCTATTTTTCGTCTTTGCTCATTTAAATTTGCTATTATATCCTCTTTGCTGTTACCGCTTCCGGAACTTATGTTTTCCTTCCTCTCAAGCAGAAGATCTATCTCGCTGCGGATTTTGTTTATTTCCTCCTGATTACCCTCTGCTGCGAGCGAAGATATACGTTTTGTATAAGACAAAATCTTGTTGTCTATTGCAAAAATATCGTTGGTGAGCGCTTCGTCTGTGGTGCTTGTCAGCGTTGCCTCGCGGATTTTCTGGTTTATAAGATTGAGCTGTTTAATCTGGTCCACGTCCGGCTCGCCTTTGCAGAACCAGCCTATTTCTTCGCCGGCATACACCTTTGTCTGAGTCTGCCTGCTGTTTTGAAAATATCCTGTTGCGGCAACCGTAACGGGCACTTCTGTCCGAATAACAAGAGCCTGCTCTTCTATCTCAACCTTATATTCTCCGCCAACAGCCGTTGCCGTTGAATTTGAATTCACAATATTTCCATACACCGACCACATAACTATCAGTGCAACGAATATTACGATAAGCGGTAGCATCTTTTTCATTTTTCTACTCCCTCAGCGGACATCAAACCCCGCCTTTATTTTATCTTCAAGCCCGGCCAGATTGTCGGGCAAAACCCACTCTGTTCCGTTGTGGTTAAACCATGTCATCTGCCTTTTTGCATATCGTCTGGTGGACTGCTTTATATTTTCTGTCATCTCTTCTTTGGTGACAAGCCCTTCCAGATAATCCAGCACCTCTTTATACCCTATGCCCTGCATAGAGGTGTTTTCACGGCTGCACCCCATTCTGACGAGGTTTTTCACCTCTTCAATAAGCCCTTTTTCAAACATTATGTCAACCCGTTTGTTGATTCTGTCATAAAGCACTTCTCGGTCATAGAAAATTCCATACTGCTGCACCTTGTAAATGGCAGGCTGTTTGCTTTCCTTAATATTTTCCGTCATGGTTTTTCCCGTGGTTTCATAGACCTCAATGGCTCTCATAACTCTTTTGACATTGTTGGGATGTATTCTTTCTGCGCTTTCAGGGTCAATTTCCGCAAGTCTTGCGTGGAGTGCCTCCTGACCGTTTTGCAGCACAAACTGTTTGAGCTTGTCACGGATTTCCGGACTCATAGCTTCTTTTTCCAGTTTGGTGTTTTTAACAACAGAATCTATATATAGCCCTGTTCCGCCCGCAATAATGGGAAGTTTTCCTCTTACGTGGATGTCGTCAATTACTTTTCTTGCAAGTTCCAGATAGTCGCCAAGCGAGAAATTTACTGTAGGTTCTGCGATGTCCATCATATGATGGGGCACCCCTTTTTTCTCGGACTCATCAGGTTTTGCACTTCCAATGTCCATATACTTATAAATCTGCATTGAATCAGCAGAAACTATTTCACCATCCAGTTTAAGTGCAAGCTCCACCGCCAGTGCCGTTTTGCCCGATGCCGTTGGGCCGCCTATAACCAAAAGAGGTTTCATATTCCTCTTCCTTTCTATTTTACTCTGAAAAACTGTTTTTCAAAAAACCGTTTTGAAATTGCAGTAAATGCCGGTCTGCCGTGCGGACAGTTAACTGTTCTTTCAATTTCAAACAGCTGAGCTACCAGAGATTCCATCTCCATAACCGAAAGCTTTTTGCCCGCTTTGATTGATGTTCTGCAGCTTATGGTAGCAATCATTTTTTCTTTTTCTGCAGAAGTGAGGTCAGTTTTATGGCCCATCATAGTGTCGATAAGTTCATCAAGCGCCTCGCCTATTTTCTCAATATCAATGGTCTCAGGCACGCCGCGCACCATAATCATATCCCCAAAATCGTCGCATTCAAACCCAAGCTTTAAAAGCTCCTGCAAATTGTCTGTTGCATAAGCTTTCATGGTTGGCGAAAGGGAAACGGGCACAGGGGTTATAAGCTGCTGAATGTTTATCGACCCGTTTTCATACTGGTTTTTCAGCTTATAAAAGTTTATGTGTTCATGTGCTGCATGCTGGTCCACAAGCAGCATATCTTCTCCCTGCTGAAGAATTATATATGTATCAAATATCTGACCGATTATCCTGTAATTTACAAGTTCTTTGCTCTCTATTTTAACCTGCTCTTCATGGGTTATCACCGGTCGCTCAACCTTTTTGTAAACGGGAGTAAATTTAATCTGTTGTTGCGGGGTGTACTGAACAGGCTCCTGTTTCAACACCGCAGACTCAAGCGGTTTATTTTCCGCCACAACAGGCTTAACTTCACGGACAGATTCTTCTTCCACATCAACCTTAGGCATCTGCGGAACGCCGAAAGAATTTTTCACCGCCCAGTAAACCGCACGGTAAATTCTGCTCTCGTCAGAGAACTTAACCTCAAGTTTTGAAGGGTGAACATTTATGTCTATCGCCTGGGGCGGCAGGTCAATTTTAACAATTGCCATAGGATGCATTCCTACGGTTATCATACCCTTGCACGCCTCTTCAACCGCCGCTGACATCATGGAACTTACAACAGGTCTGTTGTTAACAAAAAACATCTGCATGCTTCTTGTTTTTCTGGCGCCTGTAATGTCGCTGACAAGTCCGCTTACCTTAACTGCATCATCTCCGCCGGAAATTTCGTTAAGTCTTGACGACGTGTCTCTGCCATAGATTGTGAAAACCGCATTTTTCAGTATTCCGTCACCGGGGGTGAACAGTTTTTCTTTCCCGTCCACAATAAGACGGAAAGAAACTTCGGGATGAGCAAGAGCCGACTTTCTGACAACCTCTTCCACATAACCTGCTTCTGTTGTTTCTTTTCTTAAAAACTTAAGTCTTGCCGGTGTATTGTAAAAGAGATTTGACACTGTAATTGATGTTCCCACAAATCCGGGTGTTTCAACGGCATTTTCTATTTCCCCAAAATTTGCCGTAGCCGTCATACCAACATCAAACTCTGCTGTTCTTGTATAAAGCTCAACCTCGGCAACCGCCGCAATACTTGCAAGCGCTTCTCCCCTGAACCCCAGCGTGTAAATTGCGTCCAGGTCCTCCGCTTTTGAAATTTTGCTTGTAGCGTGGCGCATGAATGCAGCCGTTACATCTTCAGGATGTATCCCGCAACCATTGTCTGTAACCTTAATCATTTTCAGTCCGCCGCCCGTTATTTCAACCGTAACAACGCCTGCGCCTGCGTCTATTGAATTTTCGCACATTTCTTTAACTGCAGAAGCGGGGCGTTCAACAACTTCGCCTGCAGCTATCATGTTGGACAAATTTTTGTCAAGCAGTTTTATAAACATTTTTCCACATCCCTACAGGAGTTTTTTCAGTTTATACAGTATATTCATACTTTCAATTGGTGTAAGTGTGTCTATATCTATATTTTTAAGCTCATTTGCAAGCATATCAAGCTCGCTTTTTTCTGCCTTTTGCATTTGTTTTGGCGCAGACTTTTCCATCTCGCCTTTTTCAAGCTTGCCGAGAATTTCCCTTGCCCGTTCAATAACACGGGTTGGAATCCCCGTCAGTCTTGCAACTTCAACGCCATAACTGTCGTCAACGCCGCCACTCACAATTTTTCTGAGGAAAATTATATTGCCGTCACGTTCTTTTATTGCAACACTGTAGTTTTTCACACCGTCAATTTTGTTTTCCAGCTGTATAAGCTCGTGATAGTGTGTGGCAAAAAGCGTTTTTGCACCGCAAAGGTTTTTGTCTGCGGTGTGTTCCGCAACCGCCCATGCAATTGCAATGCCGTCGTAGGTGCTTGTTCCTCTGCCTATTTCATCATATATGATAAGACTGTTTCTGCCGGCGTTTTTCAGTATGTGAGCAACCTCGTTCATTTCCACCATAAATGTGCTCTGGCCGGAGGTTAAATCGTCCGACGCACCTATTCTGGTGAAAATACCGTCAACAACACTTATTTCCGCTTTTGAAGCAGGAACAAAACTGCCTATTTGTGCCATAAGTGTTATAATGGCAACCTGGCGCATATACGTGGATTTACCCGCCATATTGGGCCCGGTTATAATTGCAAATCTGTTGTCGTCCGGGTCAAGCAATGTGTCGTTGGGCACAAACATTTCTTTTGAAAGCCGTTCAACAACCGGATGTCTTCCCTGAACAATATTGATTTTGCCGTCAGATGTTATCTGTGGTCTGACATAATTATTTTTAACCGCTGTTTCGGCAAGAGAGGAGATGGCATCCAGCAGTGCAATTTTTCTTGCAGTTTTCTGTATTCTTTCTTTCTCTTTTGCCACCTTTTCTCTTATATCTTCGAAAAGGGTATATTCAAGCGCATCTATTTTGTCTTTTGCGCCCAGAATCATTTCTTCAATTTCTTTCAGTCTTTCGGTGATATATCTTTCGCCGTTAACCGTTGTCTGTTTGCGGATATAGTGGTCGGGCACCTTTGACAGATGGGATTTTGAAACCTCTATGTAATAGCCGAAAACCTTGTTATATCTCACGCGCAGGTTTTTTATTCCCGTTTTTTCTTTTTCTTCCGCTTCCACCTCTGCCAGCCAGCTTGTGCCTTTTTCTGTTGCTTCTCGGAGCTCATCCAGTTTTTCACTGTAGAATTTTTTGATAATTTTTCCGTCTCTTAAAGACACGGGCGCATTTTCGTCTATGCTCACCTCAATAAGATTTTTCACATCCTCAAGAGTGTCAAAATCTGCCGCCAGCTCGGAAATCATCTCTCCCGAACAACATTCAAGGTCGAATATAACAGAGGGCAGCACTTCAAGAGAATGTTTGAGAGCCAATAGGTCTTTTGCAAGTGCACTTTTGCAGACAATTCTTCCGAGGAGTCGTTCAATATCAAGTATATATTCAAGCTTTTCGCGAATGCCCTGACGGAGCATCACATTGTTTACAAATTCTTCTACCCCCGACAGACGTTTTTCTATAATCCCGCTGTTTAAAAGGGGTTGCTCAATCCATCTGCGGAGCATTCTTGCTCCCATAGCCGTTTTTGTTTTGTCTATTACCCAGAGCAGACTTCCCTTTTTGGTCTTGGCGTTTAAAGTTTCGGTAAGCTCAAGGTTTCGTCTGGTGTTTGAATCCATATAAACAAACTGATTTATTTCATAATAAACCACATTGTTTATGTGTCCCACATCAACCTTCTGGGTCTGGAGAATATAAACAAGAGCACCTCCGACCGCATGTTTTGTCAGCGAATCTTCTTTTATATCACATTTTCCTGCAAAATGAGTTTCTGTATCTTTATAGCTTGTTTCAAAATAGCCATAGGTGTCTTTTGTTATATAGCAACCATAGCCTTCAAGCAGCGCTATGATGTTTTCATCCTCTGCAGCTTCGGGGCATACTATTGCTTCAGACGGTGCAAGCCGTGCAAGCTCACCGCTTAAGTTATGATAAATTTCTCCGTCAAGCGATGTTGCATAAAATTCGCCTGTGGAAAAATCCAAAAATGCAAGTCCCACATTTCCTTTTTCTTTATAGACAGACACAAGGAAATTGTTTTTGCTCTGTTCAACCGCCGAGTCGCTCATAATGGTTGCAGGGGTAACAACGCGCACAACCTCGCGTCTTACCATTTCTTTGGTGGCAGAAGCGTCTTCCATCTGCTCACATATTGCCACCTTGTATCCTTTTGATACAAGCTCTGCAATATACCCCTCACTGCTGTGGAAAGGCACGCCGCACATAGGTGCTCTTTCCTCCATACCGCAGTTTCTGCCGGTAAGAGTGAGAGAAAGCTCCGCAGAGGCAGTTTTTGCATCTTCAAAAAACATTTCATAAAAGTCGCCCAGTCTGTAAAAAAGAATACAATCCTTGTAATTTTCTTTAATACTGAAATACTGGAGCATCATGGGTGTATATGGCAATTAAAACACTCCTCTTAATTTGTCGTTCTGTGCCCTAACTTATCAGTGGCATCCTCCGCAGGAAGAGCAGTTGCCCGAGCAACCGCCCGTCTGTTCTTCCTCTCCCGTCACATAATACTGAATAATATTATTCACCTGGGAAAGCAAGGATTCTGCCATCTGTTTGGACTGCAGAAATTCTTTTATAACTTCGTTGTTAAAAAGTTTGTTATATTCAGCTGTCATCTGCTGACGTATTTTAATCATTTCAGACGGTTTTATGTCCTCGCGGGAAAGCTCTTTTGCAAGCTCCTCGCTTTTTTTGCCATATTCGGCTGTAAGTCTTGCAGCTTCCTCGTCTGCGTGATATTTTTCTTCGGCCAGTCTGTATCTTTTAAATTCATCACTTTCAGAAAGTGCTTCTCCAAGTTTTGTAGCCAGGTCAAGTACGTCCATTTTTATTACTCCTTTACAATTTCACCGGTCAGATAAAAGGACCGGACATTATTTATTTTCACTTTAACAAATTTTTTTTCAAGATTTCTGTCCCCTTCAAAATGGACAATCTTGCCGGTAGAAGTTCTGCCGCTTAAAAGCTTTTCATCCGACTTGCTTTCTCCGTCAACTAAAACTTCCACAACTTTCCCTGAATATTCCATATTTTTTTCAAGTTGTATTTCTTTCTGAAGTTCTAAAAGTCTTGTCAGATTTCTGCTTTTTTCCTCTTTGGGAATGGTGTCGGCAATTTTGGCAGCGGGTGTTCCGCTTCTCTTTGAATAGATAAAACTGTAAATCCCGTCGTATCTCACCTTTTTTATTATGTCCAGAGTGTCCTCAAATTCTTCGGTTGTTTCGTTGGGGAACCCAACTATAATATCGGTGGTGAGTGCAATTTCCGGAATTGCTTTTTTAAGTTTTTCAACAAGCTTAAGATAGTCTTCTTTTGTATATTTTCTGTTCATAGCGGCAAGCACTCTGTTGTTGCCAGCCTGAACAGGCAGATGCAGATGCCTGCATACGTTTTCACATTCTGCCATGGCATCAATAAGCTTGTCCGACAAATCTTTGGGATGAGATGTCATAAATCTTATTCTTTTTATGCCCGGAATGTCGTTTACTTTTCGCAGAAGGTCTGCAAAATCTATATCTTCCTCAAGGTCTTTTCCGTAGGAATTCACGTTTTGCCCCAAAAGCATAATTTCGCAAACTCCGTTTTTTGCAAGACCTCTTATTTCTTCTAAAATATATTTAGAAGCTCTCGATCTCTCTCTTCCTCTTGTATAGGGAACAATACAATAACTGCAAAAGTTGTTGCAGCCATACATTATGCTGACGTTTGCACTTTTTCCCTCTTTTCGTTTTATAGGCAGCCCCTCAACTATTTTCGATTCTTCTTTTATTTCAAAAATTCTTTTTCCTGTTTCAAGTCTTTTTAAAAGCATCTCAGGGAAAACGTCAATCCCATGTGTTCCGAAAACTATGTCTACATAGGGATAGGACTTTTTAAACTTGTCTGCCACCTGCTTTTGCTGGGGCATACAACCGCACACAACAATTATAAGTCCCGGGCTTTTTTCTTTAAGCTTTTTAAAGGCGCCCACATTGCCGTATATACGGTCTTCCGCACCCTCACGGACTGCACAGGTGTTGATTACAATAATGTCCGCCTGCTCGGGAAGGTCGGTGAAATCATATCCCATATTCATAAGCATACCGCGGAGAATTTCCATGTCTGCTTCATTCTGGGCACAACCGTAGGTTTTTGTATAGGCAAGTTTTCTTTCTCCAACTCCCCAAAACTCACTCACTCTTCTCATTATATCAAACTGGTTTTCCATAATCTGTGGGCCGCCTCCTTTCGCGCAATATTTTTGTGTGTCTGTTATTTTGTCCGAAGCAAAAATCTATATATATCAATTATACCACATAAGCAGTAAAAGGACAAGTTTTTTTCTAAAAAAACTTGTCCTTTTACTGCTATGCAAAAAATGCCATCAGAGTTTCTATAACAAAAACCACTCCGCAGGAAACTGCAGCAACTTTTACAAGGCTTTTCCCTTTAAAAGAAAGCATGACCGCTGCTGCAAAACCGGCCGTTGCCGAAAAGATGTCCGACGTAGAATAAAATATTGCGGGAATTGTCATGGTTGCAAGCACGGTGTAGGGTATGTAATGCAGAAAAGACAGAATAAATCTGTTTTTTATTTTCTTTTTTATGAGCACAAAAGGTATCATTCTTACCAGGTAGGTAGTACCTGCCATAACAAGAAGATAAACCCAGAAATTTACATTATTCATCTGATGCATCCTCCACTTCCACCGGTTTTATAAAAGCAAAGAAAGCACTTGCACAAGCCGCGCAGACTATAATTACAAACCCTTCGGGCAGAACGCTAAACGCCGGCACGCTTCTTATAAACCAGCCAAGCGTCACCGCTGTTGCAACGCAAAACGTAACTGCGCTGCTTTCTTTCATATCCGCTACCACTATTGCCACAAACATACTGTATATTGCAATCCCAAGCGCCGAAACAACCGACACGGGAAGAATGTTGCCGGCAACTGCTCCAAGAAGCGTTCCCAAGCTCCATCCGAAATAGGGCGTCAGTATAAGTCCGTAAAGATATCTTTTGCCAACACTGCCCTTTTGTCCCGATGCCACCGCAAAAATTTCGTCCGTGTTAACAAAGGAAATTAAAAATCTGTCAACAAGGCGCACACTTATGTCCACTTTTTGCGACAATGACACCGACATAAGCGAATATCTTAAGTTTATAACCAGCTGTGAAACCGCAAGTTCCACCAGGCTTCCTCCGCACGCAATAATGGGTACGCCTGCAAGCTGTCCGGCAGATGTGACGTTGGTTGCAGAAACAAGTAGCGCTTCCATCCAGGAAAGACCGCTTTCGGTTGCAAAAATCCCGAAAGCAAACGCCACCGACAAATATCCAAAACAGATGGGAAGCCCGTCTGTTATACCTTTTAAAAATCCCCGATTCACCGTTGTTTTTCTCCTTATGTATCACCAAATTAAAAAACCACTTAAGTTGCAGCCTTAAAAATCCGCATATGGCGATTATACCACATTCCCTCCTCTTTTTCAAGGAAATTAACACTTTTTTATTTTGCTCATATTATGTATTAGCAAACACTTTTGCTACATACAAAGGAGGTGAATATATGTATCAGACAAATGGTTCCGAATTTTTAAATTCCGGCGGATGCGAAAGCTTTTGCTGCAGATTATATAATTTTGCTCTTGCATTTTTAGCCGGCTTAATACTTTTTACAGTGGGATTGATACTTGGAACAGTTTTTTTTGAAACTCTTACAGCAGTATTACCGATTCTTATTACCGCCGCTGTTCTTTTAGCCGTTATGTTCATTGCTTTCGCTATTATACGAGGTTGTTGCAGACGGCGCGAATAACCACTGACCACCAATCAGCCGTGTATGAACACGGCTGATTATTTTTATGAGAGACACATAATTTATACTTGTACTTGAATTTATTGCTTTTTATGGTATAATAAATGCAGGCACCTTGTAAGGCAAGCCTTTACGACTCCGTCGTTTGCGTGTTTTACACGCCCTGCAATATTGACGGCTGCGTAAAAATGCCCTTGCGAGCAAGCATTTTTACTTATGGTATAATAAAATAAAACTAAACTGCGTGAGGAGAATTTTATGAAAATTCTTATGACTCTTATGAGCCTGGATATCGGCGGTGCGGAAACCCACGTCATCGAGCTTTCAAAACAGCTTGCAGCTGCCGGCCATCAGGTGATAATAATTGCGGAAGACGGGGCTTATTCTCAGGCTGTCCGTGAAGCGGGCATAAAGTTTTTTGCCGCTCCGCTTGACAGAAAAGATTTTTCTTCAATTTTAACTTCATACAAAATTATTAAGAAAGTTATTAAATCTCTGCGTCCGGATATTGTGCATGCCCACGCAAGAATTCCCGCTTTTGTATGTCACCTTGTCAGAAAAACTGTTAAATTTAAGTTTGTAACTTCTGCTCATGGCACCTATTCAACCGCTTTTCTGTTTAAACTTTTTACCCGTTGGGGAGATAAGACCCTTGCGGTAAGCGAAGACATAAAAACTTATCTTATGGAAAACTATAAGATAAAAGACAAAAATATTATTGTCAGCGTAAACGGTGTTGACACGAAAAGATTTTCACCTGACAGTGCTTATGAAAATGTTCTGGACGAGCTTGGACTTTCCCGCGAGAATAAACGCATTTTATATATGAGCCGTCTTAACGACGATGTCTGCAAACCCCTTTTCCGTCTGCTTGATATGTTTGAGGAAATAGAATCGCAAGCCGAGGGGCTGGAGCTTATCATAATCGGTTCGGGTAACGTTTTCGGCAAAATTAAAAAACGCGCAGAGGATATAAATACCCGTCTTTCCCGTAATGCCGTTGTTCTAACGGGCGGAATAACCGATGTTCCCAAATATATTGCCGCTGCGGATATTTGTGTGGGCGTTGGCAGAGCAATACTTGAATGTATGTCTATGGGGAAACCCGTTATTGTTGCGGGCGAGGAAGGATATATCGGTATTTTAGACAGAGAAACTCTGCCCGTTGCAGTTGAAACCAATTTCACCTGCCGCAGAAGAATGGATATTGACAACGCGGTCTTTAAAAATGACATTCTCACTCTGCTTAATATGTCTTCACAGGAAAGGCTTGCTCTTGGTGCATACTGCCGTTCCGTTGTTACTGAGCGCTATTCTTTGTCAAATATGCTCACCGACAACCTTGCTCTTTACGAGATGGAGATGGGCTGCGAAAAATATGACTGCTCAATCCTCGGATATTACGGATATAAAAACAGCGGTGATGACGCACTGCTTTTTGCCATGATAAAATCTTTAAAAGAGATTAACCCCGAAGCAAAAATCAACGTTTTCTCTTTTAACCCGAGAGAAACATCCCGCATTTATAAAGTGGATTCAGTTTCCAGATACAACATTTTTAAAACACATAAAATTATAAAAAATTCCGAGCTTTTCATACTTGGCGGCGGAAGTCTTCTGCAGGATGCAACCAGCACAAAATCTCTGCTCTACTATCTCTGGATGGTGTGCCGTGCTTTAAGACACAAAACACGCGTTATGCTTTATGCAAACGGAATCGGTCCCATAAACAAACCTGCTAACAGGAAAAAAGTAAAAAGGATTTTAAACCGTGTTGACATGATTACCCTCCGTGACGAAGATTCGCTGAAAGAGCTTAAAAAGCTTGGTGTTAACAGGCCTGAAACCATTGTAACCGCCGACCCTGTTTTTGCAACACGAGACAGAAATCCCGACCGGGCTACGCAGCTTCTTGAATCAGCGGGGCTTTTGCCGGACGAAAAAATTGCACTGTTCTCTGTCAGAAAATGGCAGGGTTTTTCAGACGATTTTGCTTCCACTTGTGCAAAAATGGCAGACTACATTTCAGAAAAACACGGACTTGTGCCTGTTTTTGTACCGCTTCACTATCCGTTTGATGCTTCCATCAGCCGGAGCATTATTTCAAAAATGAAAAACCGTGCACTTTTTATAAGCGGAAGAACCGACCTTGCAACAACACTGAGCATTGTCGAAAAAAGCAGTCTGACTGTCGCTGTACGGCTTCACATGCTCATTTATTCAGCCATTGCAAAAACGCCTGCTATCGGCATTGCATACGACCCGAAAGTGACCGGGTTCCAAAGCTATATTAACCAGCCATATTTCCTCACTCCCGACAGTCTTGTTCCGGAGATTTACGAGAAAATGATTGACGAGTGTGTGGAAAACAGCACTAAAATCAAAGAGGAAACAGAAGAATATGTTGAAAAGCTCAAAGAAGCAGCAACTCAGAATTCAAAAATTGCTTCCGAGCTTATGAGGTAGTTTATGAAACTTATCGGTATTGATTACGGCAAAGCCAGAATTGGTGTTGCAAAAAGCGATGCTCTTGGTATTCTTGCCTCTCCTGTCGGCACAATACATGAAAAAAATTTCCGTATTCAGCTTGACAGGGTTTGTGAAATAATAGAAAATGAAAAAGCGGACAAAATAATCTTTGGGCTTCCTAAAAACATGGATGGCAGTGAGGGTGAAACTGCGGAGCTTATAAGAGAATTTTCTCAGAAAGTTTCGGAAAGATGCGGCGTGCCTTTTGAATTTTTTGACGAACGTCTTTCCACCGTTTCAGCTCACAAAATTTTAAACGATGTAAATATGTCGGGCAGTAAAAAACGAAAAGAAGTGGTGGATACCATTTCGGCAGTTATAATTCTGCAGGCATATTTAGATAGATAAAATGACTTTTAAGAAAGGACGATATTAAAAATGAATGACGAAAGAAACGAACTTAACCTTGAAGAAGAGGAAACAGGCATAATTTTAACAGATGAGGACGGCAACGAAGTGGAGTTTGACCTTTTAGACTGTGTTGAATATGAAGGAAGCTCTTACCTTGTTATGCTGCCTGCAGACGACAATGACGAAGGCAATGTTGTTATAATGCTTCTTGAAGAAGGCGAGACAGAAGAAGATGATTCACTTCTCACTGTGACTGACGAGAAAATTTTGGATGCAGTTTATGCAATTTTTAAAGAAAATAACAAAGATTTCTTTGATTTTGAAGACTAATTTTTTTGCATAACTGTTGTAATTCCCGCATATTCATGTTATAATAGTATTAACAGGTATCCCTGCTGTGTGCGTTATATATGAGTTTACTTAAACCAACATTTTTTGAAAGGGAAATTATTTCTTCGGTCTGTGGCGTAAATGCCCCCGCGCTTACCGGCGTGCCAGGGGACTTATAAAGCAGCCGAGATTTATCCCACCTGCTGAGGCAGGTTTGAGTACACCATTAGGACGGCATTGTGGGGTATATTTTTTTAAAAATTGTAAATAAATAAATGCAGGGCAAAAAATGTCCTGCACTTTTATTTTAATTGGAGGTTGCAGTTATGGTAGTTGATACTATTGCGCTGATTCTTGTAATCATCGGTGCATTAAACTGGGGCTCTATCGGTATATTTGGTGTTGATGCTGTGGGCTGGCTTTTTGGCGGTCAGTTATCAGTAATCAGCAGAATTATCTATACGCTGGTAGCTCTTGCGGGAATATGGTCCATATCTCTTTTGTTCAGAGATGACAGAGAAGTGGAATATACTTCCGAAAGAAAATAACCTATTGCTGCAAAGCAAAAAATAACGCTGCAGAAACACATACGTTACTGCAGCATTGTTTTTTATTTAATTGCATATTTCCCTTTTACCATAACAAGAATGTCGGTGTTTGCTGTGATTCCCCTGCCGTCACCCACCGGTACTATCAGCAGGTGGTTTGCCGGCATTTCTGACCCGTTGGGGTGGTCGCCGCCAATTGTGGTGTCTGAAATTCCTCCTTTTTCGGTAGAGAAAATGGTTGCACTTCCCATTCGAAGTATCAGTTCGCAACCTGCATCACCAACAAGTTTCTGCCCTTTTGACAGAGAAACAACTTTAAAGGACATCTCGGTTTTAACCGACTCCATAAAAATTTTGTCCAGATAGGATTTTGAAATAAGCGGGTCATCTTCGCTGCCTGTGCTTGCAACAACCGCCGCTGTGCAAAGCGCCACAACCAAAAGTCCCGTAAAAAGTCCTGTGAAAAAATGCTTTTTCATATGTTGTCAGTCCTCCTGCTAAATATCTGTAAGTCCAAAACTGATGCTTATGGCATGGTTTACAACATTCATAAGATTATCGTCAAGCCGTCCTATTTTGTCTTTAAGTCTTCTTTTGTCTATTGTACGTATCTGTTCCAGCAAAATGACCGAATCTTTTGTAAGACCATACTCCTCAGCACTTATTTCTATGTGTGTCGGCAGCTTCGCTTTGTTAATCTGCGAAGTAATTGCTGCTGCGATAACCGTCGGACTGTATTTGTTCCCGACATCGTTCTGCACAACAAGTACAGGGCGCACACCCCCCTGTTCAGAGCCCACCACCGGGCTTAGATCTGCAAAAAAGATATCTCCTCTTTTTACAACCACATTAGTCACTCTCCGCAAGTTTCTTCTCATAACCGATAGCCTGGAGGCAGTCGGCGTCGAAACATATTTCGGCGAGGTGAGAATTGATGTCTCCCATTTCCCGATAACCCTTTTTCATCTGTTTTATAAGCTGTTGTTTTTTTCTTATCTTTGCGTATCCTGCAACCGCCTGTTTTATGGCGTTGCGACTCATCTTATCCTCAGAATCGAAAGCGTCGACCTCACAGCTTTGAGGTTCGGGTGAATTTATTATAATTTTCTTCTCCTGCGGCAAAGGTCTTCGCCTCCCTCACTTAAAAGTCCTGCTAATAAGGCTTAACTACATTATACAACGGTTTTATGTAAAATGCAAATGTAATTTAACCCATATTTGTCAGACCAAGTAACTTATGACGTCGGTAATCTTTCCGTTTTCAAGATATACCCTCGGCACTCTTTTGCCTATCAGACAGAGAAGCTCGTAGTTTATTGTGTCGCTCTTTTGGGCAAGTTCGTCAAAGCTTACACACTTATCGCCAAGACTTCCCACAACAACAACCTCATCCTCGACTTTAATATTATTGACATTTGTTACGTCTATAATACATTGGTCCATACAAATTCGTCCAACAAGCTTTGCATATTCTCCGCCCACAATAACCTCCGCTTTGCCGCTGAGGCTACGGAGATATCCGTCGGCATATCCGATTGGTATTGTTGCAATGGTCATAGGTTTTTCCGAAACAAAGGTTGCACCATAGCTTATTTTTTCGCCGGCTTCAATCTCTTGAACTTTGGTAAGAGTTGTTTTTATGGACATAACCGGCTGAAGCTCAAGCTTTGTGATATCAGCTTTTCCCCCGGGGCTCATACCATAACAGATAATTCCCGCACGGACCATGTCAAGATGGTATTCGGGGAATCTTACTATCCCTGCGCTGTTACAAGCATGCTTAACAGGAATTTTTATACCTCTTTTCTCAAGCTCTGACGTAAAATCCATAAACTTTTCAAACTGAATTTTTGTATATTCAGATTCTTCGTCAGCGCAGGAAAAATGCGTAAAAATTCCTTCAATTTCTATATTGTCAAGATTGTTTATTTTTTCAATTATATCTGCCGATTCTGAGTTGCACAAAAAACCTATTCTGTTCATACCCGAATCAACTTTTATATGTATTTTAACGGTTTTACCCGCTTTTTTTGCAATTTCTGAAAGCTTTTTCGCAGCAGAAAGATGATAAATTGTCGGGATTATATCTGCATTAACAACTCTTTCAAGGTCTGCCTCGGAGGTGTAGCCAAGTATCAGAATGGGACATTTTATACCGTGTTTCCTGAGCTGTTCTCCCTCATCAATAAAGGCAACGCTTAAATAGTCGGCTCCGTTTTCAAGCATGGTTTTTGCCACGTTAAGATAGCCGTGGCCGTAAGCGTCAGCTTTTACCACAGCAAGAAGCTTTTTTTCTGCTCCTATGTACTTTTTTATGTTTCTTATGTTGTTTGACAGGGCATCAAGGTTTATCTCCGCCCATGTTCTGTAGGTGTGATTCATTATATTCTCTCTCCCTTAAACTTTGAAGATTTCATCCGATAGCTGCGGATTAAATTCAAAAGAGACATATTCTATTTTTGTGTAGGTGTTTCCGTCTTTCCCTTTTATTTCAAGAGAAACGGGAGTCATATCCTTTGTTTCTATTTTCATTTCTGCAACCGCCTTGTAAGGATTGGAAAGCCCTGTTTCCACCGTAATTGTCAGAATTTCCGGTCCTTTCCCTTTAACTGCAGCCGTTGCCGCTTCCCCCTGATAATATTTTTCCATAACATTCTGGACAAACATATAGTCAATATCCGTCTTTGGAAGTTGGGACGCTTTAACCGTCTGCCCGCTGAGTGCATTTTTTACACACATACTACGGTCATTTACAATGCTTATAAGTTCGGCAGATTCCGTTCTCATCATATCCGGACTTTTGTAATACTGCGTAGCTGTATATTCTGTCGTATTGGTGTTTGAAAAGGACGTAACCTTTATTTCCGCTTTGTATGATGACATTGATGTATAGGTGTCATAACACCGTTTGTTTATATCCGGAGTGGGATGAAAGGACTTGCAACCGCAAAGCAGAGCAGCCAGAATAACAAACAATATAAAAACTTTTTTCATATAAAGCCTCCTGATCAAATTGCTGACTCTACAGCCTTTTCCACTGTTAATTCAATCAGAAGCAAGCTTCAATCATTACTTCAAATTTTTATCATATTGAAAGCATCTTTAAGATAATTTATCGTATCTGTGGGCAGCATGGATTCTTCTCCGAGCATAGCTTTTGCAAAATCCCCGGCAAGCCCGTGTATATATGCAGCCGCAACAGCACTTTTTTCCCCGTCGCCCGTTTTTGCCAGAATTGCTCCCGCAATTCCTGCAAGAACAGCTCCGCTGCCGCCGGTAGCCATTC
>JAZNIU010000052.1:0-10262 GCA_045577655.1 Clostridia bacterium | reverse complement strand
AGGAACATATTTGTAAAATATTCTGCGAGTAGATTTTTTTTCTGAAGCATTAAAAATCTTTTTTGCAAGATATGGCGAGGGCTTTATATCATTGTTAGCACTATTGTAAATATCCTTAAACATCTTCATAAATTCCTTTCAGATTATTCTTTAAAAGTTCTCTTCCACGGTGAAGCTGAGATTTTATTGTCGAAGGTTTAATCTTAAGGGCGGAAGAAATCTCTTCTATTGACAACCCTTCGTAATAGAATAAGTGTATAACTGCTTTGTATTTTTTTGGAAGAGATGCGACGGCAAAATAGACATCTGACTTTTCGGGAGAGTCAAAAGTGAGATCTTCTTCAAGAGGAACAGTTTTTTTAAACCAGGAATTTAAAAAAACGTTTTTACTGCAGTTTATTGCTACCCGTATAAGCCAGGCTTTTACATGTTCTTCACTATCAAAATTCTTATTGGTTTTTAAGTACCGCAGAAATACCTCGGAAGTAACATCTTCGGCGTAGTGGATGTCTTTTGTCTGTGAAAGAGCAATTTTATATACCATGCCCAGATATTTTTCTGTCATTTCATGTTTAAATTCGGGTGAGGAAAACCCTGGTTGCATATAAAATTACCTCCCGTCGTAAATAATACTTTTTAAAGATAAAAAAGGTTGCAAAAAAAGCAGAGCCGGCGCTCTGCTTTTTTATTTAAGAATCAGTAAAGTTTAAGACTGTTATATACTTTGTCGTTTTTCTCAATTTTTGAAGATGCTTTATATTCCGAAGCAAGTTCTTTCTCATAAGCTCTTTCCAGAATCATTGAAATGGAAGATGCGCCGTTTGATGCAACATACTCGTCATAGGAGAGCAGAGGTTCTCTTTTTAGAATATGGCTGCCGTAGTTTGTTATAACAACGTCGCTTATTTCGCCAACTTCAAGTTCAAATGCCGCAGATTCAAACTGTGGAACCATTGAACCGTCGTTAGTGAAAGTATATCCTCCCGGACTTGTCTGAAGACCCGGGTCCATGGAAGAAGTGTTCATAAGCTCGTCAAAGTCTGCGCCGTTTTTGGTAATCTGGTCTTTGGCATAAAGTGCCATTTTTTCTGTTTCTTCAAGGGTATAAAGGGTTTCGTTTGTCTGCGGGTCTGTCATTGAAAACAGAATATGTTTGATTGTTCTGAAATTTTCTTCATAAGTTTTGCGCAAAGCTTCTTCCGAAACATCAAGCTTTCCTTCTTCAGCAAGCTGCTGCATAAGCTTTGCATTTAAATAGTATTTTTCAAGTGAAGCTCTGAGACCGCTTTCTGTTATTCCGTAAACAGTTGTCAAATCGCCGGCAGAAGCAAGAACAGAAGAAATCTGCTGTTTTGCCTCGCTGCTGTCTGCAGAAATTCCAAGTTCTTTTGCTTTCTGCGCAATAAGAGTTGTTGTTATTGCATCATCAAGAGCAGTTTCTTTTGCAAGGTCGGCAGCATTTTTTCCGCCTATGTCAGTAGTTTCCCAGAATTCTTTTGAATCCTCCGTTGCGCCTGCACTTGTCAAGATGTTTTGTTTTGCAATGAGAAGATAATATTCAAACTCTTCCGTAAGTATTTCTTCGCCATTAACAGTTGCAACACTTGAAACATCCTTTACTGTAAAAGCAGAACAGGAAGTCAAAAGGGCAAGAGCAAGACAAAAAGACAATATCTTAAACAATGTTTTTTTCATAATTTTGTCCTTTCCGTCCATATTTAATATGAACAAGTATAATATTTTTATTATATTATACAACAATATCTGTACCTGTTCAATAAAAATTTTATTCTTTAATCAAAATGTAATAATATTACGCTTTTGTTACAAGTCGAAATATGTAATAAAAAAACAAAAAACGCATAAATTTTAATCATAGGAGAGTGAAAATATGATTCGAGATTATTTTTTAGGTGGGAACACAAGCAAAGGCTTTTTTTCTTATTACGACTATTTGTCGGACCCGGAAAAAGCGACGGTAAGATATATAATAAAAGGGGGGCCCGGAACCGGGAAATCTTCTTTAATGAAAAAGGCGGGATGCTGGGCAGAAAAATGCGGATTTGATGTGGACTATATTCACTGTTCTTCCGACCCGGACTCACTTGACGGGCTTGTTATAAATAAGCTTGGAGTTTCGATGGTTGATGGCACAGCTCCTCACGTAGTAGATCCTAAATATGTTGGCGCGGTCGATGTTTATGTCAATTTAAGTGAGTTCTGGGATGGGGAAGAAATAGGTAAAAACAAATGTGATATTATCCGATGCAGTAAACAAATTTCAAACTGCTTTACAACTGCATACAACTATCTTGCTGCAGCAGAAAAATTGCAGCTGAATATGGAAAAATATCCGGATGCGGAAAAAGAAAGAGATGCTTTTTTAAAAATTATCAGTAAAATTCCGGAAAAGTCGGGTTGCGGAAAAGGACGAGTAAGAAAATTGTTTCTGGATGCAATCACACCTGTTGGCTGCATAAGTTTTGCAGACACTTTCAGTTACGAGAACAAAATTATTTTAAATGCTGATTTTACAAGCAGTGCAGGCGTTCTTGAAAAGTTGAAAAACTATTTTATTTGCGGGGGCTATGACATAGAACTGTTTTTTTCACCCATTTTTCCTGATAAAATTATCAGGCATATTGTTGTTCCGGAACTTAAGCTTTGCATTCTGACAAGCGATATGTTTGTTATTACAAGTATGTCGGACGGTGAAGTTATAAACCTCGATTTTGACTCTGGTATCGAGTGCTCGAACAATTTTCATAAGAGCCATATTTTTGCAACTGCAATGATTCAGCATGCTGTAGCGTCCATTTCCAAAGCTAAAAAACTTCATGATGAGCTTGAAGAATACTATATAAAAAACATGGATTTTGGCGGTGTTGAAAACAAGACGGCACAAATATTACATCAGCTTGAGCTAATTGCACAGAAAGTGCAACAGCAGCATATTATGGTATAAGAATAGTCAGAAAGGATGTAGACAATATGAAACCGGCAAACAAAATAACAGGTGATGATATAAAAAAGATTGCTTCTATGAGCAACGTGGAAATAGAAAAGAAACTGAAAGATATAATTTCCGGGTCTGAAAAGGGAGCAATTAAAAAAATGCTTTCAGGAGTTGATGCTGAAAGTCTAAAAAAGAAAATTCAGACCACAAATCCAAAGGAATTAGAGGGGTTTATGGGGCTTTTGGGGAAAATAGACCCGTCAGTTATTGAAAAAATAAAAAAGACCTTAAGCTAAAGGGGGATTGGATGTGGATGGCAATTTAGGAGAAGCGTTGGATATGCTGTCTAAAATGCTTGAGAACAAAGACACAAAAGAAAAACTTGAGGGAGTTTTAAGCAGCCTGGTCAGCGGGGGCGAAAGCGAAGAGGAAAACTATAATTTTATATCAGAACCGGAAGAAGTAAGCTCTGACGACAATGAATATTCAGTAATCGAAGAGGAGGAAAGCAGTCAGCTGCAGAATATTTTTAATACTGTTTCGGGCGGTAAAGACAAACGGGTTACTCTTTTAAATTCTATAAAACCCTATATGAGCGACAGAAGAAAAGACAAAATCAACACTGCCATAAGCATGGTTCAGCTTCTGTCGGTGTCGGAGGGACTTGGTATAAGTAAATTGTTTGAAAAACGATAGGTGAATTTTATGAACAGGAGTTATTATGCGCACTATGCTATAGATGCCGCCGAACAAATGACGGAAGAAAACAACGCTATAAGCAAAATTGGCAGACTGTTTTCAAACATCGGTCTGGATGACATCATTCTGATGGGAATACTTTTCATCCTGATTACTGAAGATGAGCCTGATATTGTAACAATTCTGGCTCTTATATACATATTTTGGGTATAAATATCTGCGTGGTGAGAAGAATAACTTTCAGGTGGTGATTGTTATAAAAATAACGGATGTAAAAATAAGGAAAATCAGTGAAAGCGAAAAAATGAAAGCGATTGTTTCTGTTACTTTTGATGATATGATTGTTATACATGACATTAAGATAATAGAGACAAAAGACAAGCTGTTTATTGCAATGCCGAGCAGAAAAACGCCCGATGGGCAGTTCAGGGACATCGCGCATCCTGTGAACATAGAAATGCGAAAAGAGCTTGAACAAAAGGTTCTGGAAGAGTATGAAAAATACAAGAATGAACTGCTGCCATAGGCAGCAGTTTTTGCTTTTTGAAAGAAAAAATAATATTTTTAAAATAAATGCTTTTATTATTAAATATAATGTGATATAATATAAAAAAATACATATCCGGAGGAATATTGAT
The DNA here is from genome assembly GCA_045577655.1 of Clostridia bacterium. Taxonomy (GTDB): domain Bacteria; phylum Bacillota; class Clostridia; order RUG12999; family RUG12999; genus RGIG7450. The sequence goes on along the minus strand of JAZNIU010000052.1, from coordinate 5,969 downwards.
GTCAGCAAAATCTTACGGACAATCAGTTGTGAAAGGTTCGGCAATATTGCTTATAGCAAATTTTGCCGTTAAAATTATCGGAGCAATTTTTAAAATTCCGTTGCAGCATCTCATAGGTGACGAAGGTATGGGATATTTTAATGCTGCCTACAACATATATGCAGGGCTTTTTGTAATTGCAACGGCGGGGCTTCCTGTTGCGGTTTCAAAAATGGTGTCCGAAAGTATGGTTGTAAACAACGTTAAAGAGGCGCGACGAGTTTATCATGTCGCATACGCAATTTTTCTTGTTATAGGTCTTACGGGAAGTGCTGCACTTTTCTTTTTTGCAGACAAATGGGCATTAACAACAAAGTTTGCAGAATCAAACCTTGCTGTTAAAGCTATTGCGCCTTCAATACTTTTTGTTTCTCTTATGTCTGTTTACAGAGGGTTTTTCCAGGGCCTTTCAGATATGATACCGACAGCTGTCAGTGAAGTGATTGAGGCGCTCGGTAAACTTGTTATAGGTTTTTCGCTTGCATTTTTGCTCCTGGCAAAAGGATTACCGCTTGCTGCAAGCGGAGCTGTTTCAGGTGTTACCTGCGGAAGCCTTTTTGCTCTTTCATTTATGGTGATAACCTATTCTGTAAAAAAGAAAAGGATTTATGGAGATATAAATAAATCTGCAGAGGCACGTCCTGTCGGCACAATAGTTAAAAAGCTTCTTGTTATTGCCATTCCGGTTACAATCAGTGCTTCGGTGTTTACACTGACAAATATGATAGATACTGTTCTTATAGGCAGAAATCTTGACAGTATAAAGCATTTTCTTGCGGAAAGTCCGGTGGTTCTTTACGGAAGATATACAGGCAAAGCAGTTGTTCTTTTCAACATGCCGCCAACACTTGTCATGTCTCTTTGTATGGCACTTGTTCCGGCTATTGCAAGAGCGTATGTGTCGGGAGATAAAAGGACGGTTAAAATAACTACAACACAGTCAATTAAAAGTGCATTTATATTTGCACTGCCCTGCACAGTCGGGCTTGCTACGCTTGCTGAACCTATTTTGACATTGCTCTATAAAACAAGCGATGCAACAATGCTGCTCAGACTTATTTCACCGGCAGTAACGTTTGTTTCTATTGTTCTTGTGTCAAACTCAATTCTGCAGGCGACAGGGAATGTAATTGTGCCGGTTGTTAATATATTTTTCGGAGGACTTGCAAAAGTTATAATCAACAATGTGCTGGTAAGTAATCCGCTTATAAATATAAATGGTGCCCCTATAGGAACTGCAGTATGTTATTTTATTTATATGGCTCTCAATCTTGTCTATATAAGAAAAATTACAAAAGCAGACATCGGGTTTAAATTCTGGTCTGTGCCGGTGGCATCGGCGGTTGTTATGGCAGTTATTGCGCGGGTGTGCTACATTTTCCTTTCCGGAATTTTTGGCGGCGGATTTACAGGCACAATTGTTTCCTTTGTTTTAAGCGGAGGAATTTCTGTTCTGGCATATCTTCTGACGCTTATATCCATGGGCGGAATTACAAAAGAGGATATAATGATTCTCCCAAAAGGAGAAAAAATTGCAGAAATTCTTATAAAAATAAAACTAATGAAAAGATAGGACGAAAATGAGTAAAAATTACACTTTTGAAGATTTTACAAAACTTATTGCAACTCTTCGGGGAGAAGGGGGTTGTCCCTGGGACAGACAACAGACTTTTGAGTCTATGAAGAGCACGGTACTTGAAGAAAGCTATGAAGTAATTGACGCCTGTGACGTGGGTGGAATGAAACTTGCTGACGAGCTTGGAGATTTGCTTTTGCAAATTGTTCTTCTTGCGCAAATCGGCTCGGAAGAAGATTCCTTTAACATTAACGATGTTATAAACTGTATATCGGAAAAAATGATACACAGACACCCGCATGTTTTTGGCGATGTTAAAGCAGATAGCGCCGAACAGGTGCTTATAAATTGGGACAAAATCAAGCGGGAGGAAAAGAATGACAAAACGGTGTCTGCTTCGCTGATGGACATAACGAAAACACTTCCTTCCATTTTAAAAGCCCATAAAGTGCAGTCCAGAGCTGCAAAGGTAGGATTTGACTGGAAAGAAACAAAAGATGTCATCCTGAAACTGAAAGAAGAACTTTCAGAACTTGAAGAAGCAATAGAAAAAGAGGACAGCATAGAAATTCACGAAGAACTTGGAGATTTACTCTTTTCTGTTATAAATGTCAGCAGATTTGTAAAAGTTAACCCTGAAATTGCACTGAACGACAGCACGAAAAAGTTTGTTTACAGGTTTACAAAAGTGGAAGAATTGGCAAATGCACAGGGCAAAAGGGTTGAAGAAATGTCTTTCGAGGAACTTGACAAGCTTTGGGAGGATGTAAAAAAAGTACGATAACCCCGTTAAAATATGCATTTTATTGTGCATAATGCATAAAACAAAAGTCTCTTTAAGGTTAAAATGACGATTTTGAAAAAATTAGAAAAAAAAAGAGGATTTTACAGTTTCTAAGAAGAATATAATATATTGTATGTTATATATAAACAAACAAAGGAGGATATTTTCATGAATAAGGCAGATTTAGTAGCAAAAATTGCTGACAAAGCAGCAATCACCAAGAAAGATGCAGATATCGCTTTAGGTGCTGTTTTAGCATCTATCGAAGAAGCTCTCGTAGCTGGTGAAAAAATTTCTCTCGTTGGTTTCGGTACATTCGAAACAAAAATGCGTGCAGCTAGAACAGGTATCAACCCTGCAACAAAAGCTGCAATCAAAATACCCGCTTCTAAAGTTCCTACTTTCAAAATCAGTAAGGCTTTAAAAGACAAAGTAGCAGGTAAATAATTTCAGTTTGTATATTAAATGCGGAGGAGTTTTTCCTCCGCATTTAGTATCTGTATAGTTATATAAGAGGTTTAAAATGAGAATAGACAAATTCATGAAAGTTTCCAGAATAATTAAACGCCGAACTGTTGCAAATGACGCTTGTTCAAGCGGCAGAGTCAGCATAAACGGCAAGGTTGCAAAACCGGGAGACAAAGTAAAAGAAGGGGATATAATAGAAATAAGCTTTGGTGACAAAACTTTAAAAGCAAAGATTTTAAATGTCAGCGAACATGCAACCAAAGAATCTGCTTCCGGGATGTATGAAATTTTGTAAAAAACGCTTCAGCAGAAAGTTTCTGTTGAAGCGTTTACTTTTTTTGGATTTTACAAACCGCCGTAGTTGTGATATAATGTCATTATTAAGGATTGGAGGACCAAAAAATGAGAAAAATGAGAATGTTATGCGGCATTTTAGCTTTTTTATTTATTTTCCCTATAATTGCATCGGCGTCTGTTCTTGGTGAGGAAATAGACGGATATACGGTTCAGGTTGCAGAGGGGACATATTTTACGCATAAAGCCTTTTACAGTGACCAGACCGGCGTTGGCAGGCAGACAGAAAATTACGCAGTTTACACACCAAACGAAAAAGTAGTTCCGGTTATCAGCTATGGAGAATATCTTTACGGTGGCTCAAAAACATCACAGGAGATGGAAACACTTATATCGCAAGGGAAATTCCCTGTAATTGGAGCAAATGCAGACTTTTTCTCTTTCCAGACGGGTGTTCCTATGAGCAATCTTGTAATTGATAGGGAAATTATAACAAAAGATTTGAGCGAGCAGTACGGAATAGGGTTTTTAGAAGATGGGACGGCTTTTATGGCTCCTTTTGTCATTCATTCTGTTATGACAAGAGAGGATGGAAGTCAGACCGAAATACAAAATATCAACAAATACAGACAACCCTACGCGATATATCTTTTGACAGACAAATTTTCAACTGAAACAAGAAATACAACAAAAGGAATAGACGTTTTACTTTCTGTGGAAGAGGGAAAAATGGCAGTGGGAGAAAAAATTTCCGCAGTGGTAGAATCAGTTGCAGAAAATACCGGGTCGGTAGAAATACCGGAAGGAAAAATTATGCTCACTGTTGACAGTAATGCTGCTGAGGGTTTGGTTTTGCCACTGTCGACACTTTCGGTTGGTGAAAAAATTGAGATTAGTTTTGATATAACGGGAGATGACCGCTGGAAAAAAGCAAAACTAGGTATGGGGTCGGTTGGCGGCAAGCTCTTAGAAGCGGGAGAAATAAACCCTGAACTTGAAAAAGGGGTTGCACCAAGAACCGCACTCGGTATAACAGAAAAGGGTGAAATTGTTTTATATTCGGTAGACGGAAGAAGAACGGGACATAGTTATGGAATAAACTTAAATTCTCTTGCGACAAGAATGAAAGAGCTTGGATGTGTGGACGCTATAAACCTTGATGGCGGCGGGTCAACAACATTTATGGTGGCACTGCCCGGAAAAGACATTGAAATTGTTAATGTGCCTTCTGATGGCTCGGAAAGAAACGTTTCCACTTTCTTTTATTTTGAAAATAAAACAAAACCAACAGGAGTAGCACATACTCTGCATATTTACCCCAAAACAGCCTATGTGCTGAAAGGTGCATCGGTGCAGTTGGAGGTAGTGGCTGCAGATAAAAACTATCATCCGGCAGAGATTAAAGAAAAAGTGACCTATTTGGTTGATAAAAATTCAAAAAGTAAGGTGACACAATCGGGTGTTTTTACTGCAGGCGAAGAGGGACCGGTGAATGTATATGCTCAAAGCGGAAAGCTTAAAGCGCATCTTGCAATAAACTGTCTTGAAACCCCGACAGATATTCGGGTTAGCCTGAAAAAAGGCGGCTCAGCAGTATATGAAATAAAAGCTAAACGCGGTGAAACACTTGATTTGTCCGCAACTGCCTATGGTGGACAAAACGAGCTGATTGCGGAAGATAATCTGTTTACCTGGTCGGTCAGCAAGAACATTGGTACTATCACCCAAAACGGAGAATTTACTGCTGCTGATACCTATGGTAAAAAAGGTACACTGACAATATCTGCAGGAGAAAAAATGGTTGAAATTCCGGTAGAACTTGTGGCAAACGGTAAAGAAACAGATGAAGGACAAAGACCTGAAATTTCTGCAGAAATAGTTGATGGAAAGGTAAAAGGTAAGATTTCTACAGGGTATAATATTGATATAAAAAATGTTTCCGTCAAAGTTGACGGAGAAGAAAAAGAAGTCTCCTTTAAAAATGGCGAATTTTCTGCAGAGATTGATGAGAAAAGTCATAAAATTACAATTCTCGCAACAAGCATTTCCGGACATGCTTCGGTAAAATATTTGTATAACACGGAGCTTGGCTCAACAACCAATCCTTTTGCAGATACAAACGGAAACTGGGCAAAAGATATTTTAAGCTATATGCAAAAACAAGGACTTATAAACGGTGAAAACACAGAAGTGGGTCTCATTTTTAGACCTCAAAAAGAGATGAGCCGTGCTGAATTTGCTGTTATGTGCGGAAATTATCTTAAAATTGATGAAGAAAAATATATTGAAAAAGAACTTCCTTTTGCGGATGCGGAAAGTGTTCCAAACTGGGCAAAAGCAAAAATGATTGCACTGTATGAGATGGGTATATTTAAAGGTAGAGCAACCGATGAGGGCGAAGTTTTTGCCGACCCTATGACGACAATTACAAGAGCAGAGGCAGCAACAATAATATCAAGAATTTTGCCGGATGGTCTTGGAAAAGCAGAGATATCCTCTTTGGACAAAGATGACATTCCCGACTGGGCAAAAGATGGAATGGAAACGTTGTTTGAAACAGGTGCAATCAGGGGGTACGAAGACGGCAGCATTCGTCCGCTTGGAAAACTGACAAAAGCAGAAGCCGCAAAAATATTTTATTCGATAATATAAATTAAAGCACGCAGTTTCGGCGGTTAGTCTTAGGGATAAATCGGTTTTTAAACTACATTTTTAGTTTATACTACATCAAAAAACACCGAAATACGAAAGTATTCCGGTGTTTTTATTCTTTGTATAATTCTAAAAATATTCGGTTTAAAAACTGCC
>JAZNIU010000051.1:0-23655 GCA_045577655.1 Clostridia bacterium | reverse complement strand
TTTTATAACCCAGGAGGTAATTCCTTTCTGGTTTGGGCTTGGTACAGACGGAATCAGACTTGATGTTGCAGATGAACTTACCGACGATTTTATCAGAAAAATTGCAAAAAAAGCAAAAGAAATAAAAGAAGATGCACTTATTATAGGTGAAGTATGGGAAGATGCATCGAATAAAATAAGCTATGGGGAAAGAAGAGGGTATCTGTTTGGTGATGAACTGGACGGAGTTATGAACTATCCGCTCAGAAACGCAATTATAGGTTTTGTAAAAAAAGAAAAAAGTGCAGATGATTTTTCAAAAGAATTTTTGTCTCTTATGGAAAATTATCCAAAAGATATTTTTCTTTCTTCTATGAACCTCATTTCCAGCCATGACACGCCCAGAATATTTAGTTTGCTTAACGGGGACACACAACTGCATAAAATTGCCGTTTTTCTGCAATTTATGCTGCCGGGGGCACCCACTATATATTACGGTGACGAAGTTGGCATGGAGGGCGAAAATGACCCGTTTAACAGAAAATATTTTTGTTGGGATAAAACAAACGGTGAGATAACGCAGTTCTATTTTAAAATATGTAAATTAAGAAAAGATCTTGCAGATTTAAAGAGTGCAGAAATTATTTTTAAAAACCAAAATGGCGTACTTGTGTTCTATAGAAAAAAATTGAAAATTGTCGTCAATATGACTACTAATTTGTATGAGTATTCCGAAACCAATATTTTTGGAAATAATAAAACCAATAACCAAATAGCACAATATGAATTTGCGGTATTAAAAAAAGATGCATAACTTAGGGTTATGCATCTTTTAAATTATTTAAGTCCTGTAACTGTAAGGAATTTATTATAAGCTTCTTCCCAAAGGCTGCGGTCTTGTGGTTCGTATTCTTTGGTATCAAAAGAATTTTTAACAACCTGTCTTGCTTCTTTTATAGAACCGATTTTTCCAAGAGTTTTAAGCTGCATCAAAGCGTTTCCCGTGCCGGTAGCTTCAACAGGTCCTGCAATAACTTTTTTACCTGTAGCGCTAGAAATAAAACTGCAAACCATAGTGTCTTTAATACCGCCACCAATCATGTGGATAACGTCAAGATTTTTATCAAGAGTGTCTTCCATACCTTTAACAGCGTATGCGCATTTCATTGCAAGACTCTGTGCAATACAACGGATAACTTCTCCTTCTGTTTCCGGAACTTTCTGCGATGTGTTTCTGCAATATTCACGGATTTTCTTGGGCATGTTTCCGGGGCCTGCAAAAGCAGCATTGTCAGGGTCGATAAAACTTTCAAAGGGTTTTGCTTCCCAAGCAGCTTTTTCAAGTGCATCAAACGAGAAATCTTTTCCTTCACGTTTCCACTGACGTCTGCTTTCCTGAATAATCCAGAGACCCATTATGTTTTTCAAGAAACGGATTTTATTTTCAACTCCGCCTTCGTTTGTAAAATCATATTTATAGCTTTTATCTGTGATAACAGGCTCGTCGTTTTCAACGCCTAAAAGAGCCCATGTACCGCTGCTTATGTAAGCATAATCGTAGCTGCCGTCTGCCGGAACAGAAGCAACTGCAGAAGCTGTATCGTGCGAACCTACAGCAATAACAGGAACTTTTGGTGCACCAAGTTCTTCACAAATCTCGTCCGAAAGGTAGCCGATTATGTTACCGGGATGTACTATGTCACAGAAAATATTTTTGTCAATACCGATTTTTTTTATAAGTTCTTCATTCCACTGTTTTGTATATGGATTGAGAAGCTGCGAAGTTGAAGAAATGGTATATTCATTTTTCATTTCGCCTGTAAGGAAATAGTTGAAAATATCGGGAGTAAACAAAAGTTTTTTTGCTATCTTAAGTGTCGGGTCGTCCGACTGCGACAAAGAAAGGAGCTGGAAAATTGTGTTAAAAAAGTTAAACTGAATTCCGGTCTGGTCAAAAATATATTTTTTTCCTATAAGTTCGTCGGCTTTTTCAATCATTCCGTCAGTTCTTGAATCGCGATAGTGGTAGGGGGTGGAAATGAGCTGACCGTTTTTGTCAAAAAGTCCAAAGTCAACACCCCAGGTATCTATACCGATAGATTCGAAATCTGCGTTGCCGCTGTTGATGGTATTTAAAATACCCTGTTTAATTTCGTGAAAAAGACGAAGAGTGTCCCAACGATATGTACCCGAAACAAGAACGGGATCGTTTGAAAATCTGTGCATTTCTTCCATTTCAACTTTTTTTCCGTCAAATTTAAAAAGAAGAGCTCTTCCGCTGGATGCGCCAAAATCAAATGCAAGTACTTTTGAAATTTTTGTCATGGTTGTCCTCCTAAATTACATTCCTTTTATTTTAACAATAAGTGTATTATCGGAAACGCTTCTGATATCAACTACCTCGCGTTCTTTAATTATAAGACCGCTGTCCGACCGTGCAGGAAGTACATTTCCGTCAATTTTTATTTTGCCTGTCATTTCTATGTTGTCAATCTTTTCAACGACGATTGCAGATTTTCCAACACAGGAAGCTAAATTTACAGTTGTTTTTTTAAGTCTGCGAAGGGCAGACGGACGAACAAAAACAGTAAGTAACAGAAATACTGAAACAAAAATAGTAATCTGTAGCAGGGGAGATGCGCCAAAAACCGCAGATACCATGGCAGCGAGTGAACCAAATCCAAGCCAAATTGTAATAAGATTAACAGAAATTGCTTCTATAATGAATAAAACAATGGCAGCAAAAAGCCATATATATTCAGGTTTAATCATAACCAGCATAGATGAAGTTCCTCCGTGTTTTTTATTTTTCCATAAGGTTTCCCAGACTCTGGCATTTTAAATATTCGTTAATAAAACCGTCAATTTCTCCGTCCATAACAGCACCGATATTTCCTGTTTCAAAATTTGTTCGGTGGTCTTTCACCATTGTATAAGGATGAAATACATAAGAACGAATCTGGCTGCCCCAGGCGATATCTTTCATATTACCCTTAATATCTTCAATTTTATCCATTTTTTCACGTTCGGCAATTTCAAGAAGCTTGGATTTGAGCATCTTCATACAAGTTTCTCTGTTTTGAATCTGAGAACGTTCTGTCTGGCAGGACACAACAATTCCCGTTGGAATGTGAGTTATTCTGACAGCAGATTCTGTTTTATTAACGTGCTGACCGCCTGCTCCGCTTGAGCGGTAGGTGTCAACTTTAAGATCTTCTGATCTGATTGTTATTTCAATATCGTCATCAAATTCCGGCATAACGTCAAGAGAAGCGAAAGATGTGTGTCTTCTTCCTGAAGCATCAAACGGAGAAATACGAACAAGTCTGTGAACACCTTTTTCAGTTTTGGCATAACCATAACAGTTCACGCCGCTTATAAGCATTGTAACGCTTTTAATACCGGCATCGTCGCCATCTAATATATCAAGAATCTTGGTGTCGAACCCACGGCGCTCAGCCCATCTTAAATACATCCTCATAAGCATCTGCACCCAGTCCTGCGCCTCAGTGCCGCCGGCACCTGCGTGGAGGGACAAAATAGCGTTGTTTTTGTCATACGGACCGGTAAGCAGAGTGTCAAGACGCATCTTTTCATAGGTGTTTTTTAAAGATGTAAAAGATTCAATAATTTCTTCAACCATACTTGTGTCGTTTTCTTCGTCTGCCATATCAATAAGCAGAAGAAGATCTTCACGTTCTGTGCAAAGATTTTCAAAAGATGTAATTTTTTCTTTAACCGCTTTTGTAGATTTTAGAATTTTACTTGAGTTTTCCATATCGTCCCAGAAATCAGGAGCAGTGGCAAGAGATTCTAATTCTTCAAGTTCTGCTTTTAATGCAGGCAAGTTAAAGTGAATCACCCAATTCTTTAATGCCGTCGTCAAGATTTCTCAGAAACAGTTTATATTCTTCAAGCTCTAACATTTTTTCACAACCTTTCAGTTTTAGCTTTTCAAATCATTGTCTGCAACATTTTTTATATTTTTTACCTGATCCGCAGGGGCAGGGGTCGTTCGGACCAACTTTTTTATCAACTTTAACGGGTTTTGACCGGTCGAGCGAACCATCTCCGCGAGAAGCTGTAATGGGTTTTGCGACTTCTTCACGCTGGGTGCTTGCGCCTTTTCTGACATTTAATATCATTTTAACAGTATCTTCTTTGATATTACCGGTCATTTCTTCAAACATATCCATACCTTCGTATTTGAATTCAATTACCGGGTCGCGCTGAGCATAGGCACGAAGTGAAATTCCTCGTTTAAGTTGTTCCATCAGGTCAATATGTTCCATCCAGTGACGGTCAATGTTTTTGAGCATGATAACCCGTTCAATTTCCCTGATGTCATCACCGAGAATTTCTTCCTGAACAGAATACTTTTCGAGCGCCTTTTCAGTTACCATTTCGGTGAAAGAAATAGTATTCATAGATTCCATCATTTCTCTTGTAAATTCAAGAGTTCCGTCATAAACAAAAGAATTGAAATAGTTTGTAAGACCGTCTATATCCCAGTTGTCCGGAATGTCACTGCCTGCTGAAAAACGTACTACAGCGCTACTGCAAACATCAGAAATCATCTTTTCAATATACGGTTTAAGGTTTTCGCCGCTTAAAACTTTTCTTCTTTCGTTGTATATAATAGTACGCTGCTCGTTCATAACTTCGTCAAACTGAAGAACATGTTTACGGGCAGAGAAGTTTCTGCCTTCAACATTTTTCTGAGCATTTTCTATAGCTGACGTAAGCATAGAATGTTCAATGGGCTCATCATCCGGCAGATTTAATGCATTTACAACGTTTTTAATACGGGCAGAACCAAACAGTCTCATAAGCTCGTCGTCAAGCGACATATAAAATCTGGTGGTGCCCGGGTCACCCTGACGCCCTGCACGACCGCGAAGCTGATTATCGATACGTCTTGATTCGTGTCTTTCAGTGCCGATTATGCAAAGTCCGCCATTTTTAACAACTTCATCATGAGCAGAAGTAATTTCATTTTTAAATTTTTCCAAAAGGTCGCGGTATGTAGCGCGAGCCTCTAAAATTCCACTGTCATTTGTTTCAAAAAAGCCTGTTGCATCAGCAATCTGCTCGTCGGTATATCCTTTTTTTGACATTTCGTTTTTTGCCAAAAATTCAGCGTTGCCGCCAAGGATGATGTCTGTACCTCTGCCCGCCATATTTGTGGCAATGGTAACAGCACCGGGTTTACCTGCCTGTGCAACTATCTGAGCTTCTTTTTCGTGGTATTTTGCATTTAATACCTCGTGTTTTATTCCAACGCGTTTAAGCATACTGCTTAAAAGTTCAGATTTTTCTATTGAAACTGTGCCGACAAGGACCGGTTGTCCTTTTTCGTGATGTTCTTTAATTGCTTTGATAACTGCATTAAACTTTGCAAGCTCATTTTTATATACGTGGTCAGACAAGTCTTTTCTTAAAAGAGGTTTGTTTGTCGGAACTTCAACAACATCAAGGGAGTAGATTTGTTGGAATTCCATCTCCTCTGTAAGCGCTGTGCCTGTCATACCTGCGAGCTTATCATACAGTCTGAAATAGTTCTGGAAGGTAATAGTTGCAAGTGTCTTGCTTTCTCTTGCAACAGTTACGCCTTCTTTGGCTTCAATAGCCTGGTGAAGACCATCACTGTACCTTCTTCCAATCATAAGACGACCGGTGAATTCATCAACAATAATAACTTCACCATCACGAACAACATAATCAATGTCACGGCGCATAATTCCGTGCGCTCTGATAGCCTGATTTATGTGATGAACAATGGTTGTGTTTTCAATGTCCGAAAAGTTTTCAAGATTAAAAGCTTTTTCTGCTTTTTCAATACCTCTTTTTGTTAATGTTACGGTATGTGCTTTTTCGTCAACCAGATAATCTGCATCTAAATTGTCGTTGTCTTCTTTTGAGTCAAACTCCTCGCGTTTAATATATTTAAGAGTTCTGGCAAATTTATCTGCAAGAGAATAAAGCTGAGTAGATTCATCACCCATGCCCGAGATAATAAGCGGAGTACGAGCTTCGTCAATAAGAATTGAGTCAACTTCGTCGACAATTGCATAGTGCTGCCCACGTTGAACCATAAGCTCTTTGTAGATAACCATATTGTCACGGAGATAGTCAAACCCAAGCTCGTTGTTTGTTGCATAGGTAATATCGCAGTTGTATGCTTTTCTGCGGTCGTCGTTATCCATTCCTGCAAGAACAAGACCTACAGAAAGACCCAAGAATCTGTGAACTTTACCCATCCATTCACTGTCACGTTTTGCAAGATAGTCGTTAACGGTGACAACATGAACTCCCTTGCCGGTTAGAGCATTGAGGTAGGAGGGGAGAGTGGCAACAAGAGTTTTTCCTTCGCCTGTTTTCATTTCAGAAATTCTTCCCTGGTGAAGTATTATGCCACCAATAACCTGGACTTTAAATGGGCGCATGCCAAGAACACGGTCACACGCTTCGCGTACGGTTGCAAAAGCTTCGGGGAGAATGTCGTCAAGACTTTCTCCGGAAGACAGTCTGTTTTTAAATTCGTCAGTTTTTGCCCTGAGCGCTTCGTCAGAAAGGTTTTTATATTCTTCTTCAAGAGCGTCAACTTTGTCAGCAATGGGAATTATACGTTTTAACTCTCTGCTGCTGTAGGTGCCAAAAACCTTTTCAAAAAGTTTTTTCATCAGTTTTCTCCATTCTCATTTTCGAGGGGTTTTTCTTCTTCTGCTATAGCGACATTAGAAGAGAAAAGTTTTTCAAAAGTTTCACCGTCAAGTTTTTCAAACTCAACAAGTGCATCAGAAATTCTGAGCAATTTTTCTTTATTATCATTAAGAAGTTTTATTGTGTCGTTGTAACATACATCAATAATATCTGCAACCTCTTTATCTATTACAGAGGCAAGCTCTTCACTGTAGTTTCTTGTCTGGGTCCAGTCTTTACCGATAAATACTTCATCATTGGAAGAACCAAAAGTGATAGGACCGATTTTTTCACTCATGCCATATTTTGTAACCATTTTACGTGCTATATCAGATGCACGTTCAATATCGTTTGAAGCACCGGTTGAAATGTCGCCCAGAGTAATTTGTTCTGCAGCTCTTCCGCCAAGAAGAATACGGATGGAATCAAGCATATATTGTTTTGTAACATAATATCTGTCTTCTGTGGGCAGATGCATTGTATATCCGCCGGCCATTCCTCTGGGAATGATAGAAACTTCATGAACAGGGTCCTGGTCGGGAAGCAGCCTTGTTATAAGAGCATGACCTGCCTCGTGAACTGCAGTAAGATTTTTTTCTTTATCGCTCATTTTACGCGATTTTTTCTCTGCTCCCATCATAACTTTCATAAGAGCAATCTGTATATCGTCATTATCTATTGCAGTTTTGGATTTTCCTGCAGCAATAAGTGCAGCTTCATTTAAAAGGTTTTCAAGGTCTGCACCTGTAAAACCTGCAGTTGTTTTTGCAACAACTTTCAGATCAACACTGGGGGCAAGAGTTTTGTTTCTTGAATGAACTTTTAAGATATCTTCACGTCCGCCCACATCGGGAGTATTTACAACAATTTGTCTGTCAAATCTGCCCGGTCTTAAAAGAGCAGGGTCAAGAATGTCAGGCCTGTTTGTTGCTGCCAGAATAATTATACCTTCGTTAACTCCGAAACCGTCCATTTCAACTAGCAACTGGTTAAGAGTTTGTTCACGTTCGTCGTGACCGCCGCCAAGACCTGCACCTCTGTGACGACCAACGGCATCAATTTCGTCAATGAAAATAACTGCCGGAAGGGATTTTTTTGCTTCTTCAAAAAGGTCACGTACTCTCGCGGCACCAACACCGACAAACATTTCAACAAAATCAGAACCGCTTATGCTGAAAAAGGGAACATTAGCTTCGCCTGCAACGGCTTTTGCAAGAAGAGTTTTACCTGTTCCCGGAGGGCCAACAAGAAGAACACCTTTAGGAATTCTTGCACCAAGCTTTGTATATTTTTCAGGTGATTTTAAAAAGTCTACTATTTCTTCAAGGTCGGCTTTTTCTTCATCGGCACCGGCAACGTCGTTAAAAGTTACTTTTTTGCCGAGGTTTGCAGCTGTTTTGGCTCTGCTTTTACCGAAATTCATAACTTTTCCGCCACCACCGCCGCCTTGCATCTGGCGCATAAAGAATACCCAGAACAAAATTATAAGCACGGCAAAAACTGCATATGGAATCATTGATATCCACCATGGTGCTGTTGCGGGAGTGGGGGTTGTTAATTTAAAATTAGGATTTTTTGCAATTGATTGTTTGATTTCTTCAGAAGCAAAAACCATAAACAGGTCGGGCGATGGAATTTCAACAACAATTTCCTCGCCATTTACAAGAGAAGCAATTGCTCTGGTATCTTCAATAACAAGTTCTGTTACATTTTCTTTTTCCAGATTATTTAATAAATCGCTCATTGTATGTTCTTCAATAACCGCTTCATTTCCGATTAATGAATAAACAAGTATAAGTATTGCAAAAAGAATAAGATAAAAACTTATATTTTTTAAGTTCTTTTTCAATTAAATCACTCTCCTTTTGAGTATTTAGCAACATTCTATTTATATACTTCAGGTTTTAAAACTCCTACATAGGGGAGATTACGATATTTTTCATTGTAATCAAGTCCATATCCAACGACAAATTCGTTTGGAACTTTAAACCCAACATATTCTGCATCAATTTGGACTTCACGTCTTTCCGGTTTGTCGAGAAGAGAACACATTTTAACTGAAAGTGCACCTTTTTCAGTAAAATATTTTTTCAGGTAAACATAGGTGTTCCCCGAATCTATAATATCTTCAACCACAAGAACGTGCTTTCCGTTTGTATCAAAATCCATAGGATATTTAAATGTAATTTCATTTGTGGATTTTGAGCCTGAACCATAGCTTGAAACACGAATAAAGTTTATGCTTGTGTTAAAGTCAAGTTCACGTACAAGGTCAGCATAAAACATGAAAGAACCTTTTAAAACCGAAATTAATATACATTCTTTATCTCTGTAGTCTTCAGAAATTTCTTTTGCCAGTTCTTTAACTCTTTTTGAAATCTGTTCTTTGGTAAGCAGGATGGTTTTAACGTCGCTATTCATTATTATACTCCTTATTTGATATATTTAAAACAAAGCTGTTGTTTATTTTTTCCGGTTTAGCTAAAAGATCGCCGGTTTCAACTCCGATTATTGCAGCAATTTCACCGTCAATCAGCAAAATAGGAATTTTGCATCTATCGTATCTGGGTATCTTTTTATCTGTAAAAATGTCACTTATTTTTTTTGTCATACCACGGAGCAAGATTTTATCTCCGGGAAGTTTGTTTCGTAAAACGATGTTTGCTTTTTGTGGCAAAACAAAATATTCAGGCGACTGAGCATTTGTTGATGCCATAAAAGTGTAACCGTTAACCGACAGATTTGTATTTTCATCTACTTTAAAACAAAAGGCGGAAAGTGGTTCGCTTTTTTTTGCTACAAGTTTTTTGTAAGAAACTTCGTAGCTACCGCCGGGCACACAAACGGACTTCCCGGTGTACTCTTTTTCCGCAAGAGCAAGAATCTCATCAATATGCTTATATTCGGGAGAAATTCCAGCATTTTTTCCAATCATCATTACAATATGTCTTGCAACAGCTTTGTCGCACGAGTTTAAAATGTCAATGAAAACATCGGTATCTCCACAAAGCTTTTCTTCTGCAAGCTTTTTTAAGAAAGCATTTTCCTCAGATAAAATATCGCCAAGGTTACATATTGTGTTTATGATGTTTGAATTGAATTCTTTTTCAAGATAGGGCAAAAGGTCGAGCCGGATTTTGTTTCTTGTGCAAATAAGCTCAAAGTTTGTTGAATCGGTAACATATTGCAGATTGTGCATTTCGCAATATTCTTCAATCTCTTTTCTTGTGCAGGATAAAATGGGTCTGATAATATCATTTCTTTTCACCGGAATTCCCGAAAGCCCTGCTTGTCCGGAACCCCTTAGAAAATGCATAAGGATTGTTTCAGCATTATCATTTTTGTTATGCGCAGTTGCAATTTTGTCAAAATGATGTTCTTTTTTTAAAAAGGAAAAAAATTTGTATCTTTCGTTTCTTCCTGCAGTTTCTTCTGAAATTCCGCTTTTTTTGGACAATTCTGCAATGTCAACCTGTTTTGAGTAAAAGGGAATATCATATTTTTTACAGAAATTTTTTGCACATTCTTCGTCTTTGTCAGCGTTTTCTCCTCGTAACATATGATTAAGATGTGCGGCAGAAACATTGTAGGACATACTTTTAAAAAGGTGTAATAAACACATCGAATCTGCTCCGCCTGAAAAAGCAACAAGAATTTTGTCGTCAGGGGAGAGTAGATTGTTTTTGTGTATAAAATTTTTAACCTTTTCAGTCAGCATAATTTTATCCTTCAAATTTTCTGTTGATAGACATAAACCTTGTGAATTCAGGATTCCAGAGAAGATCAATGGTACATGTTGCACCGTTTCTGTGTTTTGCTATGGTACATTTTGCTATGTTTGAATTTTCGGTTTCTTCATTTTTATCCTTTGCATCACTATGTAAAAACATAACAATATCAGCATCCTGCTCAATAGCACCCGATTCACGAAGGTCGCTGAGCATAGGTTTTTTATCTTCACGCTTTTCAGTTGCACGGGAGAGCTGAGAAAGAGCAATTATCGGAACATCAAGTTCTTTTGCAAGAATTTTAAGTGAACGAGAAATTTCCGAAATTTCCTGCTGCCTGTTTTCATTTCTTTTACTGCCCTGCATAAGCTGCAGATAGTCAATGATAATAAGGCCAAGCCCGTGTTCAAGCTGGAGCTTGCGGGCCTTTGCTCTGATATCGGTTATTGTAAGACTTGATGTGTCGTCAATATAGAGGGGAGCTTTCGAAAGTTTTCCCACTGCATTTGCAAGAATTGGCCAATCAGATTCACTTAAATTCCCTGTTCTTATTTTTTCACCCGGAACGAGCGATTCGGACCAGATAATTCTGTTTCCGAGCTGTTCTTTTGACATTTCAAGGTTGAAAACAGCAGTTGGAACATTTTCATTTAAAGCCGCATGCTGAGCTATATTCATTGCAAAACTTGTTTTGCCCATACCGGGACGGGCTGCAATTATTATAAGCTCAGAAGGGTGAAACCCATTTGTTACGGCGTCAAGATCGGTAAAACCGGACGGAACTCCGTTGATTTTGCCTTTATTAACACTCATTTTTTCAATCTGTTCAAAGCTGCTTATGAGAACATCTTTAATGTGTGTAAAACCGTTTAAATTGCGGTTTTGAAGCACATCATATATGTATTTTTCGGATGTGTCCATAATAACACTTACATCCTCGCTGCTGTCATAACCCATTTGTGATATTTTGTTTGCAGCGTGAATAAGTCTGCGCAGAGCAGACTTGTCTTCGACAATTTTTATGTAAGCTTTTAAATTCTGAGTTGTAGGAGTAATAAGGGCAAGCTTTGCAAGATAATCATAACCGCCTATTACATCAAGATTTTTTCCAAGCTCTTTTGTAAGAGTAATACTGTCAACTGCTTCACCACGATTCCATAAATCGAGCATTGCAGTAAAAATAATTTTGTTCTGTGGGATATAAAAATCCTCAGGAGTTAAGCTTTCGGCTATGGTTATAAGACTGTTAGGCTCAACAAAAACACAGCCAAGAACAGACTGCTCCGCCTCGTTGTTATATGGGAGAGTTTTAAGATTTATATTTTCTTCCACAACCTTCACCTCACTAAGAAATATTTTTATTCTGCATTAACAGAAACTTTAAGTTTAACAGAAACTTTCGGATGGAGTTTAACCGGAAGCTCATACACGCCAGTTGTTTTGATAGGATCGGCCAACACAAGTTTTTTCTTGTCAACAACAATGTGATGTTCCATCTTAAGAATATTTGCTATTTCAGAAGTGGTTACAGCGCCAAAAAGTTTGCCGTTTTCGCCGCATTTTGCAGATACGTTAACTGTTACTGCAGAAATTTTTTCTGCAAGCACACTTGCTTCATCAAATTCTTTTTGTTCTCTGTAGCTTTTTGCATCCTGCTGACCTTTAAGCTCGTTTAAAGCTGTTTTAGTAGATTCAACAGCAAGTTTTCTTGGGAAAAGGAAATTGCGGGCATATCCGTCACTGATATTGATAATATCACCTTTTTTGCCTTTACCTTTAACGTCTTCCAATAATATAACTTTCATATCTGTTATTCCTTTCGTATGTCTTCAAAATATTTATCAATTGCATCTTTCAGCATAGCCATCGCTTCAGAAATTGGGCAGTTGAGCTGAGCGCCTGCCATAACACCATGGCCGCCACCACCAAGTTTTTCCAAAATAAACTGCACGTTTATATTGCCGAAAGACCTGCCGCTGATATATACAGTATCTTCAATTTTGCAAAGAACAAAAGAAGCTGTAATTCCTTCAAGCTCAAGGAGTTCATCAGTTGCAGCAGCCGAAATTGCCTGGATATCTTTGTGAGATTTTTTGGCAACAGAAATTGCAATCTGTGAACTGTAAATTTCGCAGTCGCGAACAATTTCGGTTCTGAGTTCGTATACTTCTTTGTTGTTCTGGAAAAGCATTTTTACATTGGATGGATTAACACCTTTTTTACGTAAATATGCTGCCGCTTCAAATGTTCTGATACCTGATTTAAAAGTGAAACTTTTTGTATCAAGCTCGATACCTGAATAAAGTGCTTCCGCAATAAACGGAGTTATTGTTGTTCCGTCGTTTATATACTGCAAAAGTTCTGTAACCATTTCACAGGTTGAAGAAGCTGCAGGCTCGTGATAGGTAAGGGACGCTTTTTCAATAAATTCTGAACTTTTTCTGTGATGGTCAATTACAACAATATTATCTGTAACATCTATAAGCTCTGGAAGCTCTGTAAGAGAATTTCTGTAAACGTCAACAATAATAAGAAGTGTGCCCGGTGTTGTCATTTCAAGAGCCTGTTCTTTTGAGATAAAAGACTGGTAAAGACCGGACGCTTTGCATCTGTCAAAAAGCTTTTGAGTGTTTGCTACAAGAGTTTCTGCAAGAATATATGCAGGTTTACCAAATCCGGCTGCAACAGAATGCATTGCAAGAGCAGCGCCAAAACAGTCAAGGTCTGCATTTTTGTGACCCATTATAATTATCTTGTCCGCCTGACTTATAAGGTGCTTGAGGGCGCCTGCCATAACTCTTGTTTTAACACGGGTATATTTTTCAACCTCTTTGCTGTTACCGCCAAAATAAGTGAATTTCGATGCATCTTTAATAACAACCTGGTCTCCACCTCTGCCAAGAGCCATATCAATAGCTTTTCTGGCAAAAACTTCGTTTTCAGCAAAGCTTTCTCCCTGAACACCAATGCCTATACTCACGGTGGGGGCAATCTGATTTCCTCTGCTGAGCGATTTGATATTTTCAGTTACATCAAATTTTTTTGCTTTAAATTCATTTAAGTGTTTATTGTCAAAAAGTATGAAGAACTTATCGCGTTCAATACGATTTATAATTCCGTTTGCTGACCGTGCCCAGTCGGAAATTATCCTTTCCATATCACCGGCTAAAACGGTTTTCATATTGTCGGGAGTATTTTTCATAACCTCTTCATAGTTATCTATGATAACACTTGCAACAACAGGACGGGAATCGGCAAAAGCATTTTTCATTTTAACATTTGCGGTTTCGTCAATCCAGTATAAAATTGCTGTGTTGTCGTCAAAGTTTTTTGAAACTATAGTGTTGACAAGAACACGGTAGTTTTTTTCTCCGACATTTATCATAACGCCTGAAGATGACGATTCAATCAGTTTTTCAATATCAACATCTTCTCCGACAATTCTTTTTAAATTAACGTCAAAAATATCTTTTATATCAAAAAGAGTTGCAAACATTTCGTTATACCAGATGATAGAACCATCTGCTTCTACGAGAGAAAGGGGGAGTGGGAAATGCAAAAGAGAGTCTTTGCTTGTAGAGTCTGTATGGAAAGATAGAGTTTTGATATAATCCAGAATATCTTTTTCCCGCTTTGACTCGTGGATAAAGCTGTATATTGTCATTGCAAGCCAAACGATAAAACCTATTGCAGATACAACAATATAATTGCTTATTATCAGCGGAAGAAGCGCAAGTATGAAAAGCACACTTAGAAAGAGTGCTGTGTTTGATGCGAACATTCTGGAAAAAGTTTTATTATTCATAATAAAATGCTCCGTTTTTTATCTATTTTTTCTTCCTTTGTAAAATATTATTATACTACAAAAACATATATGTAGTCAAGCATTATTTCCCTGCGCGTAATGCCCACCTCATGCGATAATTAAAGAAGGAGTCCATAATTCCTGTAATCATTGCCAAAATAAATGGATTTGCATATGGGATGATGGATGAAAACAGGTACAAAACTGCGGTGATTACAATGATTATACAAATTCTGACACCTGTTTTTTTAACCTTCTTACGCAAAAGAAAATCAAACAGACTGTATCCGCACAAGGTGAAAAATATCAGTGACAAAAACAAGAGATTTGTCATAAGTCCTGAAACAAAAGGGGTTTCAGCCGTAGAGCCCATGTAAGCAAATCCGTTCAAAACCAAAAAGAAAGTATTTGCACGGATTTGTGAAAATGGTCTTATTTCTGTCCAAACTGACTCTTTGATGGTTAAAAGTTTTCCTATTTGCAAAGAAAACAAAGACATAAGTCCGATTACTGCAAGAAGCATTGATGGCGCAATCGTTTTCATAATTGAAAAGAGCTGCAGGTATACATCTTTTATCTGCCGAATATTCTGAGGGTCAAACTCAACAAGTGGAGAGCCCGTTATACTGTCAAACTGAGAAATAATACTTTCTTTTGCAATCTCAATCATATCAACAATATAATTGCCGCCATAAACAAAATAAAAACCGACAATCAGAATGATATATCCGATACATCCGGACAAAAGGATTGTTTTCAGTGAACACTTTTTGTAAATGGGAATTACAAGACCAAGTGACGATGCAAGGACAAGAAGTGATGTCGCTGCAACATTTGATAAACCAAAAAAGTATGTAATCAGAAGAGCTGAAATTACTGTACACATAATTGCCGGAATATATTTACTTTTAATTGATGCCGCAGTTAAAAAAGCTGTAGCAAGCATAATACAGGGCAACATACCGCTTACTGAAGCGGCAGCAAAAAAAGTAAATGCTATGCAAAAAAACATATAGGTTATTGTTAAAAAACTCATTGCTTTTCCTCTCTAAATAATTTCCACAACCGTTGAAATTATATATTTTCTGCCAAATTTTTCAAAATCAATCTGCAGTATGGTCATTTTTTCCGAAACATCAACTTTGGCGATTGTTCCCGTTCCGAACTTTTTGTGAAATACTTTTGTTCCTGCAGTATATTTCTTTGTGTCAACAAAAGTATCCACTTTGCTCGCCGGAGGAGTGTATTTTGTATAGGTGGGCTTATAATCATAATCGGACGAAACAAAATCTGCAGGGGGCTTAAATTCAAAACCTTCTACAGATATAAGATTTTCAGGGAACTCTGAAATAAAGCGTGAAGGGTCGTTCTGGACAATACGTCCAAAAGACAGTCTGCGGGTCGCACGGGAGATAAACAGCCTTTTTTTCGCTCTTGTAACTGCAACATAGCAAAGGCGTCGTTCCTCTTCGATTTTGGAAGCATCTTCTGTGAAAAAATCTGTTTTAGGGAAAAGCCCTTCTTCAAGTCCCACAATGAAAACATAAGGATATTCAAGACCTTTTGCAGCATGCACCGTCATAAGTGTAATTTGATTGCTGCCATTTTCGTCAGAAATATCTGTATCTGTTATGAGGGAAGAATATTCCAAAAATTCCTCAACAGAAGTTATGTTTTCTTTTTCTTTGAGTTCCACCGCCATAGAAACAAGCTCTTCAATATTGTCAATTCTTGTTTTGGCGTCAACTTCGCCCTCTTTTTCATATTCTTCAATTAATGGCACACGGCTTAGTAAATGTTTTATTACCTCGTCGGCGGAATTATCCTTTGAAAATTCTGCAAGTTCTTTTAAAACTTTCGAAAATTCAAGCAAAGATGCCCTGCTTTTGCTTAGTTCCGGGAAATCCGGGTTAGATGCAAGGTTAAACATACTTATTTCATTGTCTGCAGAGAGAGTTTCCAGGTGTTCAATAGTTTTGTTTCCGATTCCGCGTTTAGGGAAATTGATTATTCGTTTAAAACTTACGTTATCAGACGGATTTACTACAAGCTTAAGATATGCAAGGATATCTTTGATTTCTTTTCGTTCATAGAACCTGAGCCCACCAATGATGTTATATGGAAGACCATTTCTGATAAAACTGTCTTCAATAACACGGGACTGGGAATGTGTTCTGTAAAGTACTGCAAAATCGGAGTAGGAAGCGTCTTCCTCTCGCATCAACATATCGATTTTGTTAACGACATTATATGCTTCATCTCTGTCATCTGAAGCAACAAAACAGGAAATTTTTTCACCGTCTTCACCGGTTGTCCAGAGAGTTTTCCCTTTACGGTTTAAGTTGTTTGAAATAATGCTGTTTGCAGCATTTAAAATATTTCCTGTAGAACGATAGTTCTGTTCAAGACGGATAACTTTACAACCGCTGAAAGTATCTTCAAAGTTGATTATATTGCGGATATCTGCGCCTCTCCAGCCATAAATGGACTGGTCATCATCGCCAACGACACAAAGGTTTTTGTGATGGGAGGAGAGTAGCTCTATCAGTTCGTACTGAGCACGGTTAGTATCCTGATATTCGTCAACCAGAACATGCTGAAATTTTTCTGAATAAGACTTTTTAACTTCGGGATGTTTTTTTAAAAGATTGACCGTCAGATTGATTATATCGTCAAAGTCAACAGCATTATTTTCTTTTAAATATTTTTGATATATTTTGTAAATTGAGCCAATGTCCTGTTCCTTCTTTGTGTCGGCAGTATCACAGAACTCTTCCGGTTCAATAAGATTATCTTTTGCTCTGCCTATATAGCCCAGAACTTCTTTTGGAGGAAATTCCTTTTCTGCAAATCCAAGTCTGCTTAAACACATTTTTATCAGTGTAATCTGGTCGGCAGCATCGTAAATAACAAAATTTGACGAATAACCATCAATTTTGTCAATATTTCTGCGCAGTATTTTTACGCAAATTGAATGGAAGGTTCCAATCCACATATCCAAAGCTGTGTCACCAACAATATTTGAAATTCTTTCTTTCATTTCGTTTGCAGCTTTGTTTGTAAACGTGAAAGCAAGAATGTTATATGGTGACACGGGATTGTTTTTTATTACATCTGTAATATATTCGTCCGGCGCAAACCCGCCATCAGCAAAAGTTTTCATGTATGTAATGAAACTTTCGTTAACTGCAGCAGGAAGGGGTGCCAAACTATCAAAACAATCGCCATATTTTAACAAATAGGCGATTTTATTCACAACAGTTGTTGTTTTGCCGCTGCCTGCTCCCGCAAGGATAAGAAGTGCCCCCTTTGATGTCAGAACGGCATCAAGTTGGGCACTGTTTAAATTTTTAAATTCATTTTTTATCAGTTTGTGTTTTAAACTGTTATATTCGTTTATCATTTTTTACCTTTCACTCAACTGAAATTTCGGGAAATTTGTACTCGTCATCAAGTCCGCCGATTTTAAAGTTGTCAAGTTTGTCCGAATTGTAAAGAATTTTTTCGTATGAAAACCAAAGGGGAATATGAGGCATATCTTCATAGAAAAGTTTTTGTAAATCTGTCAACAACTTTTTTCTTTCCTCCTTGTTTTCTGTGCACAAAATGTTTTGCATAAGACTATCTGCACGAGCGGAAGAGTATTGACCAAAGTTTGCATGGCCGCCGCTGCCGATAAGATAGGAATAGTTGTTGTTTAAAGAGATTTTTGTTTCGCAAAGTGCAAGGTCAAAAGCTTGTGTAGCAAGAGCCTCGTTATATTCATCAAATGAAAGTTTTTTTACAATGCAGTTTATGCCATATGAAGAAAAAAGATTTGCAAGGTATTCGGATATAATTACTTTTTGCGGATTGTCCGAATTAACAATCATATCAAATGAAAGTACATATTCCTTTTCGCCTGACTGTTTTGTGCGAATACCGCGATCATCAGAAATATATCCGAGCGAATCAAACGCTTGTTTTATATCTCCGTATGAAATCTCATTTTTTATTGCAAAATATGCGTTCGGGTTAACAAAACTGTCAGCATCAACAGCAAATTCGGGTGCGAGGTCTTTAACAACCGAGTCAGAAGACACAATCTTTTCAAGAAGTCTGCGTACTGAAGGTTGAGAAAGAACAGGACTGCCTAGGTTAACCGACAAAAATGTGTATTTATTAGTATTGGTCTGAACAAAAGAATCTCCCTGTTCTTTTGAATAGCCCGAATTTTCATGTGCAGCAACTTTTGCAACATCAAGACTTCCGAGCTTATAACTGCTATAAACGGCATTGATATCGTTCAATAGGCTGACTTTAATGATGTTGAAAGGATTGTCTTCCTGCGGAGATTTTAATTTAAGCGTAAAAGAAGAATATTTTTTGTAGTCGTCAAAAATATAATCTCCTGTGCCTACAGGAACAAAATCATCTTTAGCTGACCCGTTTTTAATGATGGGAAAATTAAGCATGCATGGAAACGATGCATCTGCATAGGTAAGCGAAATATTAAACCCATATTTTCCTGAAACAGAATAGTTTTTCACGTTGTATAGATTCTGGTGATATTGAGAATCTTTCGAATATTCAAAAATTTTATCAAAAGTATATTTTACATCCGCTGATGTAAATTCAGAACCGTCAGACCAGGTAATATCTTTTTTTAATGTTATATTATAGGACATACACCCATTTGTCGGAGAAATACTTTCCGCAAGGTCTGTGGTAAAATCAAAATCCTGATTTACAACAACAAGCGGTCTGTATAGAAGGGACATAACAAGTTTTCCTGAGTCATCCGACAAAAGAAGAGGATTCAATGTGTTTTCCAAGAGAGCATACATTGAAAAATAGGACGAATTTTCCGGATTATATTCAACGACAACATTGGAGCCGGAGGAAGAACTGCCTGGATTTTTTGTTGCAGAACAACCCGAGAATATTAAAACTATAAGAAATATCCAAGCTAATTTCGATCTCAAAAAGTTCACTTCCTATTCATTTTCCATCAGGTATAATACATCTTCCGGTGTCATGTCACCGGTAACTGTGTGACGTCTTAAAGAAATAAGCCCATTCGCGCTATTTTCGCTTGCGATTGTTCCCACGCGCATCATAAGCCTAAATCCAAGATCATCAGCAATGCTGACAGTCTGTTGGCTATACATTCCGTAGGGAGCAGCAAAAACATTGCAGTTTATGCCAAGGTTGCGTTCAATTTCAAGTTTAGAACGTCTAAGTTCAAACTGAGCTTGTGCATCAGTTAAAGTTGATAAGTCATTATGACTGTTTGTATGGCTGTATATTTCAATATATCCGCTTTTTTGCATTTCCCCGGCTAAATCCCAGTCAAAATGGGGGAAAGCCGTTTCTGTAACTCCCATCATGCCAGTAACAACAAAAATGGCTGCTTTCATATCATATTTTTTCAAAAGCGGGAATGCATAAGTATAATTACTGCGGTATCCGTCATCAAAGGTAATAATAAACGGCTTTTCAGGTAAACGTTTCCCTGTTGTGAAATATGTAACATAATCACTGACGCTTATGGCATTGTAACCCTTTTCTTTAAATGCAGAAAGATGGGACTCAAACATTTCGGGAGAAATACTTGAAAGAGCCTGTTCTTCAGAAAAAATATAATCGGTATTGTGATACATCAATACCGGTATATTATCATAAGCAAAAATATTTAAAGAAAAAGAAAACAAAAGCGTAAAAATTAAAAACAGTTTTTTCATTTTAGTTTTCCTCTGAAAGATTATTGAGTATGGTCATAAAGGAATCAAGGTCTTTAAAATCACGGTAAACGGAAGCAAAACGTACATACGCAACGAGGTCCACGTCTTTTAAGTGCTCCATTACAAGATGGCCGATATAGTCAGTATCAAACTCTCTCTGGAGGGAATTTGCAAGTTTTTGTTCAACAGAATCAACAATCGATTCGATTGTTTCACTGGAAACAGGACGTTTAACGCAAGCACGGAAAAGACCGCTGCGGATTTTTTCTCTGTCAAAACACTGACGACCACCGTCTTTTTTAATAACAATAATAGGCATGGTTTCAACCACTTCGTAGGTTGTAAACCTTTTTTCGCATTTAAGGCATTCGCGTCTGCGTCTTATAGAGTTTCCTTCTTCTGCCGGACGGGTATCAATTACTTTGCTGTCGTTATGCTCACAATATGGACAATTCATAATATTTCTACCTTTCTTTTTATGTATCTGCCGGTAGCGGGAGACACAAATTTCTATTATATATATAATTTTAATATAATATACTTTTTTCGTCAATACTTTTTTAAAAATAAACTGTATAACTATTGACTGAAAATATAGGATATGATATTATATTTGTATCAAAATTTTAATTGCAGGAGGGGACTATGGCGTATAAAAAATCGATTGAAAGCAAAAAGACCGAAACAGCTGTTTCAAACGTGTTTATAGAAAAATATATGCCGGAAGCTGACGGCGATTTTGTCAAAGTCTATCTTCTGGGAATTAACCAGTGCTCCTGCGAAAAACCTCTTAGTCTTTCACAAATGGCATCTGCTCTGGGACTTACAGAAAAAAATATTTTTGATGCCTGGAAATACTGGGACGAAAAAGGGGTTTTGAGTTTTGACGGTGAAAATATTGAATTTTTTGATTTAAACTGTCAAAAAGGCAATGATATAAACCTCCAGACAAAACCGGTATATTCGGCAGAAGAAATATACTATTGCGCTTCAAAAAACAAACAGCTTTCCGAGCTTTTCGGAGTTGTTGAAAAAATTCTGTCAAAACCCTTAAGTTCTACAGATTTAATGGTTGTATATTCTTTTTATGACTATTATGGGCTGCCCGTTGATGTTATCCCGATGCTTATAAGTCATTCTGTCAGAATGGGTAAGAAGAGCATGAAACAAATCGAAAAAACTGCATCGCTTTGGGTTGAAAAAGAAATTACAACGGTTGAAACGGCCGAAAAGTATATTGCCAAATCAGAAGAATACATAGCTTCAATAGACAGACTGAAAAAAATTATGGGTCTTGAAAACAAGACTCTTTCTGTTGCCGAAAAAAAATATATCAACAGTTGGGTTTGTGATTTGAGTTTTTCGTTTGATTTAGTTGCTTATGCATATAAAATTTGTTTTAATATGGGCGAAAAATACATATTTTCTTCCATGAATAAACTTCTTTTAAACTGGCATAAATCAGGCGTGAATAATTTAAAACAAGCAATGGCACATCAACAAAATGGTGGCACAGAGTCTGTTAAAAGCAACGTTGCTCCGACAAAATTTACAAATTTCGACCAACCTGACTTTGATTTTGATAGTTTTGAAAAAAATTTAATTAAATAACGCGGAAGTGATATAAAATGATTTACAGTAAAAACGCTGAAAATGTTGTTAAAGAAATATTTGACAGAAAACAGGCAAAAGCTCGTTTTCTTTTAAATGCTAAAAGAGAAAAGGTTTATACAGAAATTCCGGAAATTAAGGAGCTTGAAAAAGAAATCGCTTCCGAAGGCGTTAAACTTGCCATAAATTCACTTAAAGGGATGGACGGCGGCCTTGAAGATAAAATAAAAACACTCGCCGAGAAGAGAGACTCTCTTCTTATCAAACATGGTTTTTCTGTAGATTATATGTCCGATGTTTATGAATGTAACATTTGTAAGGATACGGGGTATACAGACGGCATAATGTGCGATTGTATGAAAAAAGAACTTCGTAAACAGTCTATCTCTGATTCGAATATTGCGCCTGCTCTTATGAAAATCAGTCTTAATGATTTTGATATTAACTTCTATTCTGACCAAAAAGACAAGGATGGTAATATTCCGCGGACACAGATGCTTTATATTCTTGAAAAATGCAATGATTTTATAGAAAATTTTGGCGAATCAGGCAACAAAAATCTGTTATTTATTGGCAATCCAGGTCTTGGCAAAACTTTTCTGTCTTCTGCCATCGCAAGAGAGATTTTAGATAAAGGTTTTTGCGTTGTATATTATAGCGCAAAACAGCTTCTTTCAATGATTACCGATTATGATTTTGGCAGAATTCCTGAAAAAAGAGAAAATTATGACCTTGCATATAATTCTGATTTGCTTATAATTGACGATTTGGGTTCGGAACAGCAAACTGCTCAGTCGGCAGCGTCTTTGTTTGATGTTATAAATACTCGTATGCTTAACGGAAAAAGTATTATTATTAACACAAATCTTGCTGCGAAAGATTTGCAGACTGCATATTCTGACAGAATTTTTTCAAGACTTACCGAATTTGAAATTTTAAAGTTTATTGGTATGGACATCAGAAAAATGAAGTTAACCAAATAGGCGAGAAATGCAGCTATGAATATAATTTTAAACCTATGGGCATACTGAAAAGCCCGGTGATTTTCTTTGAAAACAAGGAGGAAATAGATTGATTTACAAATTGAAAAACAGTAAATTTTCGTGTGAAATCGACTCTGTAGGAGCACAACTTATTTCACTCAAAGACAGTGAAAATATTGAGTATATCTGGCAAAGAATGGCCCCTTTCTGGCAAAACTGCACACCTGTGCTTTTTCCTGTTGTCGGTAGACCGCTTAATGAGGTAATAACGGTCGACGGAAAAGATTATCCGATGGAATTGCATGGTTTTACAACAAAATATGATTTTGCTCTTGCAAAGCAGACAGACAATATGCTTTCGCTTTACATTTCAGATAACGAAGAAACAAAGATAAGCTATCCATACAGTTTCAAGCTTTTTGTTAATTTCTATCTTGATGATACAGGCGTTAAAACTGAGATGGTTGTCAAAAACACCGATGAAAAAGACATATTTTTTGGTATAGGCGGTCACCCTGGAATAACCTGTCCGCTTGTTACGGGCGAGAAATTTGAGGATTATTTTATTGAATTTGACCAAGAATATCAACTTCATACGCTTATTTGCAACGAAGAAGTTATGATTATACCTACTTCGTCAGAAAAAATTCCGACAGTAGGAAAAATTCTTCCGCTTGAAAGAAAACTTTTTTCAAAAGATGCTATGATAATTGAAAATCCTCCTTTTGATAGACTGAAAGTTTGCAGCAGAAAAAGCGGAAAAGGAGTAGAATTTCTTTTTGAAAACTTTACTGCTTTTGCAATGTGGTCGCAATACCCTGAAGAATCTCCTTTTATTTGTCTTGAACCCTGGAACGGTATGGGCAAAAGAGCGGGCGAGGGAACAGAGCTTAAGCTTAAAAAAGATATTATCAGACTCGAAAAGGACGACTCTTTTATCTGTAGCTATACAATCAACCCGTTACAATAACAAAAAGCTCACATAACGGCGGTTAGTCTTAGGGATTATTCGCCAAAAAATCATAATTTTAGCACTAAACTGCGTCAAAACCACTTGAAATCCGCCAGGATGACATCGTAGTTTTTCCTTGTTTAGTAACAAAAATTATTGATTTTTCTGGTGC
>JAZNIU010000050.1:0-27690 GCA_045577655.1 Clostridia bacterium | reverse complement strand
CAGACAGGAAAATGCCGCAATTATTTTAAGTATCATATATGTCAAACGTCCTTTTCAAGAAATTTGTTAACTACCAAGCTGAACTGCGGGAAATTGTCCAGATAGGAAAAGTGGCCCGCATTTGGGAAAGAAACTATGCCTGCATCAGGGATGAGCTGTTCCATCTTTTTCGCGTCGGAAAGAGGGGTGGCATCGTCCTTTTCGCCCCAGATGAGAAGTGTTGGACAGGAAATGTCTTTTAAAAGGTAGGTTAAATCTTCATTAACAACTTTCACCATTATGTTTCGCATTGTGGGGTTTGCATTTTTGTAGTCTGCGCTTCCAAAGCTTTGTTTTATGCGGTTTTCAAGGGTTTTGCTGAAAGCCCCGGCAAGTTTCGCGACCTTTTTCGCTGCTTTATATGTGTAGACTTTGATATAATAGTCTGCGCCGCGTTTGGGTTTTATCCCCGCACTGTCAACAAGAATTATTTTAGGGCAGGAAAGCATTTTTTTTGCCGCAAGAATTATAGACAGTCTGCCGCCGAAAGAATGGCCAATCAGTATGGGTGAGGTTATGCCCATGGCATCGGCAAATTCTTTTACAAACCGGGCATAAGAGTAAACATCCCAGTCGGCAGAGGGGGTGTCGCTGCCCCCAAACCCGGGCAGGTCCAGTAGCCAGACACGGAAGTTTTGCGAAAGTGCGTCGGCAATGGGTTTTATTGCTGCTATGTTTGCTCCCCAGCCGTGAAGAACAAGCACATCTTTCCCGTCGCCGTATGTTTCGTAGTTTATATTAAGTTTGTCTATAACTGTATTCAACTTATATCACCCTAACTATATATTATACATTAAAGCAGAATAAATGTCTATATTTTTTTAAAATTTGTGATATAAAAAGCGGCGTGTTCTCTAACACACCGCTTTGCTTATTATCTGAGTTCTGCACCAAGCTTTTCGCTCAGCATTTTAAGAACTTTTGCCATAACCGAAGAAACCTCTTCTTCGCTTAAAGTTTTTTCTGCGCTTCTGAAAGAAAGAGCGTAGGCAACACTCTTTTTGTCTTCGGCAATCTGGCTGCCTTTATACACGTCAAAGAGTTTCACCTCTTCAAGCAGACTGCCCGCTGCGTCGCGGATTGTGTCTTCAATATCGGCTACCGGAAGAGCATCGTCAACAAGCATTGCGATGTCTCTTGAAACTGCCGGGAATTTCGGTGTTGGAACAAACCTTTTTTCAGAGTCGATAGCGCCAAGCATAGCTTCAAGGTCTATCTCTGCAATATAACATCTTTCCGAAACACCGTAGTTCTTTGCAACTTCAGGATGAATTTCGCCCATAACGCCTGCATCAATGCCGCCAATCATAACCTTGGCGCATCTGCCCGGGTGGAAGCTTGGGTTTTCTGTTTCTCTTGAAAATTTCATGGTTTTTATTCCCATTGCATCAGCCAGAATTTCCACCATGCCTTTAAGGTCAAAATAGTCCACGCCGCCATACATACCGATTGTCAGTTTTTCCGGTTCAAAGGGAAGCTCTCCCTCGCGCGGAATAAAGATTTTGCCTATTTCAAAAAGTTTTACCTGAGCGTTCCTGTTGTTGTAGTTATTTGCTAAGATTTCCATCATAGAACCCAGTGTTGTGGTTCTCATAACAGAGTTTTCTTCGCCCAACGGGTTAATAATTTTAACAACATTTCGTTTTTCGTCATTTTCGGCAATCTTTAAAAGGTCGAATGTTTTGGGAGATGTGAAAGAATAGGTGAGAATTTCAAATCCGCCTGCACCTACCAGAACATTTTTCATTTTGAGCGACTGTGTCTGCTTATAGTTTCTGCCGCCCGCTGTTGCATCGCCGCGGAGAAGAGTTGTCGGAAGTGTGTCATACCCGTGAATTCTTAAAACTTCTTCCGCAATGTCTGCAAAACCTTCAAGGTCGGCTCTGTAGGTGGGCGGAGTTACAACTCCGTTTTCTACCAGGCAGCCAAGGTCTTTCAGAATTTTCACCATTTCGCTTTCTGCAAGCTCTATTCCAAGGAATCTGTTTATCTTTTCCGCATCAAACGGAATTTTGTTCATAACGCGAGGTGCACCCTGAACATCTTTTATAACATCCGTTACCTCGCCGGCGCCAAGCAGCTCCACAAGCTCGCACGCTCTGTCAAGCGCAAGGGGGACAAGGTTGGGGTCAAGCCCTTTTTCATAACGGCTGCTTGCTTCTGTACGAAGACCAAGTTTTTTGCCTGTTATTCTGACGGACGGACCGTTAAAGTTTGCCGATTCAAAAAGAATTGTTTTTGTATCTTCTTTTATTTCAGAATTTTCGCCGCCCATAACGCCTGCCACAGCTACAGGTTTTTCGCTGTCGGCTATAACAAGCATTGAAGTTTCAAGATTTCTTTCTTCGCCGTCAAGTGTGGTGATTTTTTCACCCTCACGTGCATTTCTTACAACAATTTCGGCGCCTTTAAGATTGCTTAAATCAAAGGCATGCATGGGCTGGCCGAATTCAAGCATAACAAAGTTTGTTATATCAACAATATTGTTGATGGGTCTTACTCCTGCAGAGCTGAGTCGTTCTTTCATCCATGCGGGCGACGGACCTATTTTTATGTTTTTAACAATTCTGTAAGCATATCGCGGGCAAAGCTCTTTGTTTTCAACGGTAAGTTTAATATCTGCGCCGTCAGCATCTGCGCCGCCACGAACTTTAGGCGTCGGAATGTTTAATTCTCTTCCAAAAGTAACCGCCGCTTCTCTTGCAAGACCTGTAACGCTGAAGCAGTCTGCTCTGTTGGAGGTTATTTCAAACTCAACAATTCTTTCGTTGAGCGAAAGAGCGTCTTTTATGTCTGTTCCCGCCGGGATGTCTTCCTGAATAATAAGTATACCGTTTTCGCAAGCACCTGCATAGTCGCCAAGGCTCATTCCGAGCTCTTCATGCGAACACATCATACCACAGGATTCCACGCCGCGAAGTTTGCCTTTTGTTATTTTCACTCCACCCGGAAGAGTTGATTTGTGAAGCGCAACGGGCACCAGCTGACCAACCTCAATGTTCTGTGCTCCTGTAACAATCTGGCGGGCATCTTCTCCCACGTCAACGCTGCAAACCCAGAGCTTGTCTGCATCGGGGTGTTTTTCTTTAGTCAGGATTTTGCCTACAACAACATTTTTTATCTCTTCGCCCTGCTGAACAATCTCTTCAACCTTGGAGCCGGACATTGTCATTTTTTCGGCAAATTCTCTTGACTCGATATCTTCTACCGGAGTATAATCGTTAAGCCATTTTATAGATGTTTTCATTTTCCTACCCTCCTATCAAAACTGTTTTAAGAACCTGACATCATTTTCAAAAAACAGTCGCAGGTCTTTTATGTCAAATCTTCTCATAACTATTCTTTCAAGTCCGAGACCGAAAGCAAAACCGCTGTACACTTCCGGGTCAATACCGCAGGTTTCAAGAACTTTGGGGTGAACCATACCGGCACCTAAAATTTCTATCCAGCCCTCGTTTTTACAAAGACGGCAACCTTTGCCTCCGCAGTTGAAACAACGAATATCCATTTCTGCAGAAGGTTCGGTGAACGGGAAATGGTGGGGTCTGAATCTTACTACTGTGTCTTCCCCGTAAAGTTTTTTTGCAAAAAGGTCGAGTGTTCCTTTAAGGTCTGCCATTGTTACACCTTTGTCCACAACAAGTCCTTCAATCTGGTGGAAAACAGGGCTGTGTGTTGCATCAACCGCGTCGCTGCGGTAAACTCTGCCCGGTGCAAGAATTCTGATAGGCGGTTTTTTCTGTTCCATAACACGAACCTGCATCGGCGAGGTCTGTGTTCTGAGCACTGTGTTTTCGTTTATATAAAAAGTGTCCTGAGTGTCTCTTGCGGGATGGTCTTTTGGGATATTGAGTGCTTCAAAGTTGTAATAGTCAAGCTCAACGTCCGGTCCTTCTGCAATTTCAAATCCGAGACCTATGAAAATATCTTTGATTTCTTCCAGAATCTGAGCTGTAGGATGAAGTCTGCCGCCCATTTCCTTTTTGCCGGGCATGGTAACATCTATAACCTCTTGTTTAAGCTTTTTCTCTGCAAGGCCTGCTTCCATTTCTTTTTTTGCACTTTCAAGCGCACTTTCAATGAATGCTCTCACCTCGTTTGCCAGACCGCCAATAACCGGTCTTTCTTCGGCAGACAAAGAGCCCATACCTCTTAAAACAGCGGTGAGTTCGCCTTTTTTACCAAGATATTTTATCCTTAAATTTTCAAGCTCTAAAAGAGCATTTTCGGCAGTGCAGGCCGCACTAATCTCCTGCTGAGCCGATTCTTTGATTTTTGCCAGCATTTCTTTCATGCCAATCTCTCCTTTTTAAGCAATAATAAAAAAGCCTTTCGTCCAACAATGGGACGAAAGGCACAAATTCCTTACGCGGTACCACCCAAATTCCGAAAAATTCGGCACTTTTTGCAGAATGTAACGGTTCTGACCCGGCAACCCCTACTGAACTTTTCAAAGCTGCAGCTCCTGAGCGAACTTCCCCCGACGACTTTCCCAATGCCGCTTTCAGCCCATGACGACATCTCTCTTATAGGCGCCCTTCAGGGTACTTTTCTCAATCATCGCTTTTAACATTTATACATTATAACACCATTTTGTTTTATTTGCAAGTACTAATTTGCTTTTCTTTTGACATAAGCAGAAAAAAGCGAATAGATAAGCGCAAACAGAGGAACGCCGATGAGCATGCCGACTATTCCGAAAAATCCGCCGCCTGCAATAATGGCAAACATTGTCCAGAAAGGTGAAATTCCTGTTGAATCACCAAGAATTTTGGGCGATATGATGCTGTTGTCTATCTGCTGGAGCACAAGAACAAGAACTATAAACCAAAGCGCCTGAACAGGACTTACAACCATAATCATAAGCGCCGATATTGCTCCGCCAATCCACGAACCAAAATAGGGTATGAGGTTTGAAACACCCACAATAAAGCCTATTAGCTCCGCAAAAGGCAGACGAAGTATCCACATGCCTATCATACAGATTATTCCGACTAT
The DNA here is from genome assembly GCA_045577655.1 of Clostridia bacterium. Taxonomy (GTDB): domain Bacteria; phylum Bacillota; class Clostridia; order RUG12999; family RUG12999; genus RGIG7450. The sequence goes on along the minus strand of JAZNIU010000050.1, from coordinate 22,653 downwards.
TAAAGAGTCAATAATTTTCGCTCCGATAAACCCTGAGAAAATCTTGTGCGCCTCGCCCGAAACGTCAATAATTCTGTGGGCTCTTTCTTCTTTGAAAAATGCTTTTGTCAGAAGCTTGCCCTGACGGATGAATTTCTCTTTGTCGTAAAGCATGTAAATGGAAATGATAAATCCGAGAACCAGGTTGATTATTGCAAGTGCAACGTTTTTAACACCAAAATAAACTGCTGCAAGTGAGTCGCCCGAATAGCTGAGTGCAAGGTTGCCGACACTTTTTACAAGCTTTTCAAGGTTTTCGGCAATATATCTTTCATAATCTGTGTTGTTTATGAAATTTTCAATGGTTGCATACGCTTTCGGCGCCCATTCCTGCACCTGAAGCGCAAACTGGGCAATGCTTTTGCCTATTTGCGGCACTATAAGTATGAAAAATAGTGTTATAACGCCAAGAATTATTATATAGGACGAGATGATTGCCAAAATCCGTTTGAGTTTTGGACGGTCTTTCTTTTTAATAATGCGGGAAAACCACTTTTCGCATATTTTCATCACGGGATTTATCAAATATGCAATTATAAACCCGTTGAGGAAAGGAACAAGCACCTTGGATATTTTAACTATAACTCCCCATATTGTTCCTATATGGCTGACCATTGCCCAGAAGACAACAACTGCCGCAACAACCAGAAAAGCATATATCGCAATTGTTGTATATTTTTTGTTAAACTCCGGTTTCATAATTTTCACCGCACTTTCTTTTTTGTTTTAACAGCAGGGAACAAGGTCGCCGCCCATACATTCACAAAGACAGTCTGCACAGATAAGGTTTGAACAACAGTTGCACATATCCGGCTGGGACATATCTCCCATAGGCATATTTCTGTATGCTCCCGCACTGTTTTGCATGCTTAAAAAAGCATTTTTATATTCCATGTTCATAGGGTCTTTGTTGGTTGCCGTTTTAAAATTTGCATAAGCGCCGTTGTAGTTTCCGCGGCGAAGGTCCACGCAACCCATGAGATAATACCATTCGGCGTTGTGGTTTTTTGTTTCAAGAAGCAGTCTTTCTGCTTCTGCAAAATTGCCTGCGTTTATATAGCTTCTCACTTTTTCAAATTCAGGGTCGGTAGAACCCGAATATGTTTTTGCATTTTCTGCAGCCGCTTTGTCCTTTGCCGCAAGCTCTTTTATAACCGCATCATACGCAAGCTTAATTTCTTCGCGTTTTTTCTGTGCCAGGTCGGCAAGCGGTCCCGACTGATATTTTTCTTCGCTGTATTTTTCCATCAGACTGCGGTAGGCCGCATCAACATCTGCGCGGCTTGCATTTCTGTTTATACCAAGAACACTGTAACTATCCATTTTTCCTCTTTTCCAGGACTTTCTCTGTCGCTTTTTTAAGTCCAATATATATTATGTTGTCAAGTACCCCTTTGTTTCTTTTAATTTCCAGAAGTTCATACGCGGCAGCCGCTGCAGAAAGGTTGTACCACAGGGCGTCCTCGCTCTCTTTTATCTCCCGGTCATTTGAAAAAGGCGAGTATCTTCCCTTTTCCACATCTTTTTCATAATCGTCTATAGCATCAACCACATATATCCATCTGCCGATATTATATCCAAGTTCCCGCAAAACTCTCTCCTGCTTTTCATCAAAGGCAAAAAGCTCTGCCATTATATTTCCAAACTCTCCGGCGGGAATGTCAATGTTTTTCTCATTTTTCTTTTCGGCATCGGAAATTCTTTCAAGGCACTTTTCAATTTTAGAAAGCTTGTCCGGATATTTCTTTTTTATCTTTTTAAGCAGCGGTTTTAAGAGAACCGGCGCACTTTTTATTCCCACGCCCTCGTCCTTTAAATCGTCCATCGCTTTATAAATCGCAAGAGCAGTGCTCATATAAGCGCAATAGTCAAGCGCAGAGCTCTTTTTCACCACGGGCCTTTTTTTAAAGGGATGAAGCGCACATCTGCCAGCGCGGATTTCGGGAGATTTATCCCCGGTTGCATCAAGCAGCAGGGCAAGCACTGTGAAATCATAGCTTAAAAGAAGTCTGCTTGCAGCTCCGCACAGTTTCCCCTGTCTTTTGCAGAGACCGCAATAGTAGGCTTTAAACATCTTAAATTCACGAACTTTAAGCTCGTCCGCGCAAACATTTACATATCCAAACATAGTTTTTTCCTTTCGGGATATATTCTACCATATATTATGTAAATATGCAAGATATATTTTCCACATTTTTGCATTTTCCCTTTAAAAAACACTTGACAAGCCCCTGTGTTTGCGATATAATGATTAGGCTAATATTCCTTACTATAGCAATAGCTATGGTCAGAGTCCATGAGGAGGTGAAAAAATGACTGAAATCAAAAGAGCTTATGAGACAATTTTTGTTCTCGATGCTTCCATCGGCGATGAGGCTATCGAAGGTCTTGTTGCAAAGTTTAAGTCATTGATCGAAAAAAACGCTACAATCGACAGCGTTGATGTTTGGGGCAAAAAAAGACTTGCTTACGAGATCAATGATAAAACAGAAGGCTACTATGTTCTTGTAAACTTTACAAGCGCACCCGATTTCCCGCGTGAACTTGAGAGAGTATACAGAATTACAGACGGCGTTCTTCGTTCAATCGTAATTGTAAAAGAATAATCAGGAGGAGAAACCCATGCTTAATAAGGTTATCTTAATGGGTCGCCTGACCCGTGACCCCGAATTTAAAGCGACTCCATCCGGCGCCTACGTCTGCAATTTTTCTCTCGCTGTTGACAGGGATTTTGTCCGTCAGGGAGAAGAAAGGCAGACCGACTTTATCAACATTGTTACTTTTGGAACAAGAGCTGAGTTTGTTTCCCGCTATTTCCGTAAAGGACAGCTTGTTGCTGTTTGCGGAAGAATTCAGACAAGAAGCTGGGACGATGCTCAGACAGGTCAGAAAAGATATGCTACCGACGTTGTTGCGGACGAGGTGCATTTCGCTGAACCCAAGCGTGACAATGGCGCAGCTGCAGGAAACGACACGTTTGCTCCTGCAAACCAGGAAACTTCGTCTGCTCCGTCAGGCTTTTCTGCCGTGGTAGATGACGACCAGCTGCCATTTTAATTTTTGACTTAATATCATAAGGAGGTTTGTATTATGGCCGAAAGAGAAAAAATGGATAAGCCGCATGCAAGACGCATGAAGAAAAAAGTTTGTGCTTTCTGTGCGGACAAAGTTGAATCCATCGACTATAAAGATGTTGCCAAACTCAGAAAATATGTTTCTGAAAGAGGTAAAATTCTTCCCAGAAGAATAAACGGTTGCTGTGCAAAACATCAGCGCCAGGTTACTACAGCTATTAAAAGAGCAAGAATGATCGCACTCCTGCCCTTCTCAGCTGACTAATCTTAAAATTTTATTCCCCCGGACATTTTGTCCGGGGGATTTTTTATTAGCTTGGTTCTTTGATGATTGTTCGTTTTTTCCACTTTCCGCTTTTGTAAAAGATTAGCGCGAGGATAAGTGCGGCTCCGCTTGCTGCCGGGGCGCCAAGTCCCACACCGGGAAGCCCCATATCAAGCACCATACCGAAAAGGTAGGACGCCGGAATTCTTATAAGCAGCGAAGAAAGTATGCTGTTTATAAGCGAGAATGTGGTGTGCCCCGAACCGATGAAAAGTCCGTTAAGACAGAAAAGCACCGGAACAATAAGATAGTCAAGCGTAAATGTTTTGATATACAATACACCGTTTTCTATCATTTCCGCATCGTTCCCGAAAACTCTCATACAAACTTCGGGAAAGAGGAACAAAAACACAAAAATAACAAGACTTATTGCCATTGAAATGTAAATGCCTATTTTCATTGTTTCAACGGCTCTTTTTTCTTTGTTTGCACCAATGTTCTGCGCGCTCATAGCGGAAACGGAAGAGCTCATCGCAACGGCAGGCAGAATTGCAAAACCGTTTATTTTGCCCACAGCTCCCACCGCTGCCGACGCTGTATATCCTATAAGATTTACAAGAGTTGTTAAAAACAGAAAGGAACAGCCCGTTGCAACATTTTGTATCATTGTGGGCACTCCTATTTTAAGGAGCATTTTAAGTCTTTCTCTGTGGAAACCGAAAGAGCTTAATTTAAAATCAAAAATAAATTTATTCTTTTTTAAATATATTATACACAAAATCATGCTGATTGCCTGGGAAACCACCGTTGCAACCGCAGCACCTGTTGCGCCCATATTAAATCCTGCCACAAGCACAATATCTAACATTATATTGCACACACAGGAAACGGTGACAAAAATAAGCGGATTTTTGCTGTCCCCCATTCCGCGCATTATAGCACTTAAGGCATTGTATCCAAATATGAATATTGTGCCAAACGAGGTAACATAAAAATAATTTTCCGCTTCCGAATAGGATTCGGCAGGAGTTTTTATCAGGTTAAGCAGTGGTCTTCTGACAACCACCATAACTATTGTTAAAACCACCGACGCCAAAAGAAGTGTGGTAAACAGCGTCCCTATTGTTTCTTTTATCGACTGTTTGTCTTTTGCACCAAGATACTGCGCAATCAAAACAGTTGCACCAACCGTCAGCCCCAGCACCGCATTGGTCAGTATAAAGGTTATCTGGCTGCCTATATTAACACCCGACATACTTGCTGTGCCGGCAAACTGCCCCACAACAATCATATCAACAACGTTGTAAAGGGACTGTATAAGATTGGATATCAAAAATGGCAGGGAAAAGCGTATCATCTGTTTTGCAACATTTCCCTGTGACAAATCGTTTTCAAATTTACTCAAAGTTATAGTTTCCTCCAAAAATTAAATTCCATATCTTGAAAGGAGGGTGTCCTCTGCAAGATACCAATTATCATCATATTTAACAAGAACCATTCTGTAAACAAGCTCTTCTTCTATTATGCCGCCCGTATCCGTTTCATAATCGTAATCGCCGCTGCCGCTGCGCAAAACATAATTAAATTCGCAAACTGTGTAATTTTCATTATGAAGGGTCTGTGCAAGAGGACTTGCAAATCCGCCGCCCGTTTTTAGCGACGCCTTGTCTGCATATCTTGCCACAACACGGTCATGTCTGTCATCCCAGCCGGAAATGGATATTGGATTTGACAGCATTTCATGAGTTCCTGAATAACTGTAGCCGGGAATATTGTTTTCGGCGTACAGCTCATCTGCACTGTCATAATAGTTTCCGGGATCCCAATATCTTTCGCTTGTCCTTACATCGTCTGCAAAGCTGTCATAGCAGGAGGAAATGTGCATTACCCCGTATTGCCAGTCGTCGTCGGTAAACGGCTCTATTGTTCTTGGTTCTTCCTCCACAACCGGCTTTGTCACCACAACCTCGGGAATCTTTTCAATGTATGGTGTTGCTCCGTATGCTACAGACACGCCGCCCGCAACTATAAAAACCGAAAGTATAACGCCATAGCTTTGAGACAAAAGAAAGTTTTTAATATAAGAAAAAACCGATTCTGTAAGCTGGTCTTTAAGGTCATCTTTAATGTGATTTTTCAGAAAATCGTAAAAGGGCCGATATTTGCCGGCAATAACTTTTTCACACTGCTCGCATTTTACGGCAGATTTTTTATTTGCGCTTCCGCAATAGCTGCAATAAACGGTTTCTTTAACGGTTACACTGTTCATTCTGCTACCTCCGCTTCCACAATAAGTCTGATACTGTCAATTTCTCTGTCGCCGCGGCTTGTAGTTGCAATTACATAGTCAAACTCATCTTTCACCACAGTATATCCCGTCTTTTTATATTCTTCCACCGAAAACTCATCTGTGCTGACATTCCCCTGTTTATATCCGGAAAAAGCTATTTTTTCTGCCGTTATGGGCACATAAAGCTGTAAATCGACCTTATCCTCGCTTGTTTCAAGCAGATAAACATCTTCTTTCTCGGCGTATGTAATGGTATAATTGTCACTGTTTAAAAGGCGAATGTTTGCCATATCCCCATAAAGCTCGTTCAGAACAAAAAGTCCGATTAAAACAAGAAGCAATATTTTGAAAATAATATGACCGGTGAATTTTTTAAGAGTCACCATGCTATATATATTATACGCCTTATCAAGCTTTGCCCAGATTGTTTTTTTATAATCCTCGGCGTATGCTCCGTCAACCGTCTTTTCGCCGCAAGAAGTACAATATTTTGCACCGTAGTGAAGCTGGTTGTCACATTTTTCGCATCTCATGTTTTATCTCCCTTTGCATAAACTTATAATTTTAAGTGCACATTTTATGCCGTCTGCAGCAGCGGAGGTAATGCCTCCCGCATATCCGGCACCTTCTCCCGCCGGGAAAAGTCCTTTAATACTACTCATCATATTCTCGTCTCTTAAAATTCTCACAGGAGACGAGCTTCTTGTTTCAACACCCGTTAAAATTGCATCCGGTCGGTCAAACCCTTTAAGCTTTTTACCCATTTCCACCACTGCTTCGGAAAGAGATTCGCCCACATAGCCGGGCAGAATGCTTTTAAGCTCGGACAGCTTCACTCCCGGCATATACGTAGGCAGGATTTCGCCAAAACAAACCGACTTTTGCCCTCTTAAAAAATCTCCCAGTAGCTGAACGGGGGCTTTATAGTCTTCTCCGCCTGCAAAAAACGCCGCTTTTTCAAGTTTTCTCTGAAAATCTATTCCCGCAAGAGAGTGGTCGCTGCCAAAATCCTGAGGTCCGATGTTTACAAGAAGTGCACTGTTGGCATTTTCACCGTCGCGGGCAAATCTGCTCATACCGTTTGTCACAACTCCGCCCTCCTCCGACGCTGCCGCAACAACATATCCTCCCGGGCACATACAAAATGTGTACGCTCCTCTGGTAGTTGTTCCTTTTGTCCATAGCTTATAGTCGGCAACAGGAAGATTTTCCGGCATTTCCTGTCCATACTGCGAAAAGTTTATCATGCTTTGGGGGTGTTCAATGCGCACACCCACCGAAAAGGGTTTTTGTTCCATTTTGGCTCCCTTTTCATAAAGCATTTTAAATGTATCTCTCGCACTGTGGCCTATTGCAAAAATTGCATGGTCAGTTCTGTATTTTTTATCGGCAATAACATGTGTTATTTTCCCGTTTTTAACAATAATATCGGTAACTTTTGAATTAAAAACCACCCTGCCGCCCATCTCTGTTATGCGTTTGCGAAGATTCTGGACTACATAAAAGAGGTTGTCGGTGCCAATATGCGGTTTGGAAAGATAGCGAATTTCTTCCGGAGCTCCGCATTCTATAAAAATTTCAAAAGCTTCCCGGCAAAATGCATTTGATACGCCCGAATTAAGCTTCCCGTCAGAAAATGTGCCTGCTCCTCCCTCGCCAAACTGAACGTTTGAGTCTGCCGCAAGCTTCCCTGTCTGAAAGAAGGTGTCCACATCATTTTTCCGCAAGGAAACTTCTTTCCCTCTTTCAAGAACTATGGGGCAAAGTCCTGCCGAGGCAAGTACATACGCCGCAAAATAACCCGCCGGCCCGCTGCCCACAACAACAGGCGGGTGGTCGGTCGCCGTTTTGGGAATTTCTATCCGCTGCAGCTCTTCAGACTGCCCGAAGCATGCCCGGACGTTATATACAAAATGAATGTCGTTTTTTTTGCGGGCATCAACCGATTTTTTGGTTATAATAATAAACCCAGGTTTTTTCCCGCACATTTTTGCCACCTTTTTTTCAAGGTCCAAAAACGTGTGACCGGGCGGCATTTTTATTTCTTTTATTTCTACAAATTTTTTCACATTGTCTCCTTTGCAGCAGAAAGTCCCGCAAGATAGCCGCTGCTCCACGCCCACTGAAGATTAAATCCGCCGCAATCCCCGTATATATCAAGTATTTCCCCTGCGGCAAAAAGTCCTTTTTTCAGCCGAGATTCCATTGTTTGCGGAATAAATTCGGAAGTTTTTATGCCGCCGGACGTTGTCTGGGCATCTTTAAACCCCATAGAACCGGTTATTTCAAACCGCCAGTCTTTTAAAAGGGCGGAGAGCTTTTTTAAATGTTTATCTGAAAGGGCAGACGCAGGCAAGCTCAATTTGCCGCACTCCGACGCCTTTATAATTTCTTTGCCAATCTGTTTGTTAACAAGCCCTGCCAGAAACTGTTCAAGCGGGTAATGACCGTTTGTGCTTTTTCTTTCTTTCAGCAGGCAGAAAAGCTCATCTTCGGAAAATTCAGGAAGAATGTCAAGTGCAATTTCTGCACTTTTCCCCTCAAAAATTGCCTTTGCCGCCTGTCCTGAAAGCTGGAGTATCGGCGGTCCTGAAAGTCCGTAATCGGTAAACAAAACCTCGCCCTGCTCCACTCGTTCTTTTTTGCCGGAGACAAAAAGAGTAGCGTTACCGGTAGCTTTAATACCTTTAAGTGCTTTTGCATGCGGGGAGGTGCTTTTAACCTTGTCAATTGCAGGCAGAATAGGAGTTTTTGTGTGACCGAATTTTTCCATAAGTTTATATCCGCTCCCGTCGGTGCCAAACTGCGGTCCCGCTTTTCCTCCGGTGCAGACTATAACTTTTCGTCCTTTAAGCATTTTGCCGTCAAAGGACACAAGCTCAAACAAACCATCTTTTTCGCTGATATCGACAACGTCAAAATCTACAATTTCTTTAACACCAAGTGTTTCAAGTTTAAGTCTTAAAAGGTCTAAAACGGAAGATGCCTGACCGCTGAACGGGAAGATTTTGCCGTTTTCTTCCTCGCGGGGAAGGATTCCGAGCTTTTCAAAAAAACCAAGTGTTGCATCCATGTCCATTTTACCGAAAGCACTCATGGCAAATTTAACATTTTCCCCGTGATATCTTGAAAGAGAATTGTCTGCATTTGTGAAGTTGCATCTGCCGTTGCCTGTTGCGAGAAGTTTTTTCCCGATGCGGCCATTTTTTTCAACCAGCGCAACCGACACGGGCGCCGATTGGGCAGCTGAAATTGCCGCCATAATACCCGACGCTCCACCGCCTATTATGAGAATGTCAAAAATGTTTTTCATGGTTTTTTTCTCCAAAATAAATTTTTTGGTTGACCTTAAATGTTTTTTGGGCTAAAATATATTAAAAGGAGTGAATTTTATGTTATCACCAAAAAAAGTGTCCGACTCCAAAACCTATCAGGTTCAGCTTCTCGCACAGTCGGTCCTTAACGGAAATAAACGTCTTTTCGGCGGAAAGCTTATGGAATGGATAGACGTTGTGGCTGCCGTTGTGGCACGCCGTCACAGTAATTGCAACGTAACCACCGCCGCCGTGGATTCTCTTGTTTTCAAAAAACCGGCTTATGCCAACGATATACTTGTTCTGGAAGGGTTTATCACCCACGCCGGCAAAACTTCCATGGAAATTTGTGTGCGGACCTATGTTGAAGCACTAAACGGAAACAAAGAGCTTATAAACACCGCCTATCTGGTGATGGTGGCTGTTGACGAGAGGGGGACTCCCGCAACCGTTCCACAGCTTATTCCTGAAACCGACGAGGAAAAAGCTTTTTTTGAAGCCGCTATCAAAAGACGCGAGTTTCGAAAGCTTCGTGAAAACCAGCAGTTTTAATTTTCAGTGCAGCCTGTCCGGGCTGCACTTTTTTAAAACAGTCCTGTTATTTTTCCTTTGCTGTCTATGTCGATGCTGTTTGCCGCCGGTATTTTGGGAAGACCGGGCATGGTCATAATGCTGCCTGTTAAAACAACCACAAACCCTGCCCCTGCAGAAACTCTTACTTCAGACACTGCAACTTCAAAGTTTTCCGGTCTGCCCAGTTTTGTGGGGTCGTCCGAGAGAGAGTACTGCGTTTTTGCAATACAAACAGGCAAATCACCATATCCCATTTTTTCTATTCTGTCAATCTGCGACTCTGCAGCAGGTGTATATTTTACACCTTTCCCCCCGTAAACACGAGTCGCAATTTGGTTTATTTTGTCTTTAATGGACAGAGAAAGCTGGTAAAACGGTGTGTAGCTTCCGCTGCTTTTTTCTGTTATTTCCACAAGTTTTTCCGCAAGAGCAATTCCGCCCTCGCCGCCTTTTGCGAAAACCTGGCTCATAACACACGCTACGCCATACTGCTTACAGTATTTTATAACCGCCTGTTTCTCTTCTTCCGTGTCGCTTGCAAATTCGTTTATTGCAACAACCGGCGTGATTCCGCACGCCTTTATGTTTTCTATATGTTTTCCAAGGTTGGAAAGCCCTGTTACAAGAGCTTCAACATTTTCTTTTCCAAGCTCTTCTTTTTTGACTCCGCCGTTATATTTAAGTGCACGAACTGTTGCAACAATAACCACCGCATCAGGCGAGATGCCTGCTTTTCTGCATTTTATGTCCAGGAACTTTTCTCCGCCGAGGTCTGCACCAAAGCCCGCTTCTGTTATACAATAGTCAGCAAGCTTGAGCCCCAGCTTTGTTGCGATGAGACTGTTGCAGCCATGAGCAATGTTTGCAAAAGGACCACCATGCATAAGGCATGGGGTGTTTTCTAATGTCTGCACCAGATTTGGTTTTATGGCATCCTTTAAAAGTGCCGCCACAGCCCCAACAGCTTTTACATCTTTTGCCGTTACAGGACGGCCGTCGTATGTGTAGCCAACAATTATTTTGCCAAGACGTTCCTTTAAATCGTCCATACCGTCGGCAAGGCAGATAATTGCCATTATTTCAGATGCAACGGTTATCATAAACCCGTCCTGTCTGGGCACACCGTCAACATCCCTGCCAAGTCCTACCACAACATTTCTAAGCGCACGATCGTTCATATCCAGAACCCTTTTCCACACAACTTTGCGCGGGTCAATACCAAGTTCATTGCCCTGATGAATATGATTGTCTATAAGTGCCGACAACAAATTGTTGGCTGCAGTTATTGCGTGAATATCGCCCGTGAAATGAAGGTTTATATCTTCCATCGGAACAACCTGCGAATATCCGCCGCCTGCCGCACCGCCTTTTATGCCGAAAACGGGTCCAAGCGACGGTTCTCTTAATGCAATAATAGCTTTTTTGCCAATTTTAGCAAAAGCTTGTCCAAGTCCAACCGAAGTGGTTGTTTTCCCCTCTCCTGCGGGAGTGGGATTTATTGCGGTAACCAAAATGAGTTTGCCGTTTTTTAAATCTTTTCTTTTTTCTATTGCTTCCAGACTTATTTTGGCTTTATATCTTCCGTACAGCTCAATTTCCTCTTCCGAAAAACCAAGTTCTCCGGCAATTTCTGCTATTGGAAGCATACTGCAGCTTTCTGCAATTTCTATATCAGGTTTCATAATTTTCTTCTCTCCTTTGTTTACATAAGTTGTTGCAGTTTTACACATTATCAACATAGTTTTCCACAGGAAAAGTGGTGTTTAGGCTATGTTTCTGTGAGTTTTCCACAGGGAAAGTGACCAAAACTGCTTCTTTTTCCACAGATTATATGTTTACATAACGATTTTATCTCCAAGCTCGAGCGAGGGGTATGCGTTGAGTCTTTCCTCCGCCCGAACACCTTTTTTATATTCATAATATCCCGCACAGCAAATCATTGCCGCATTGTCGGTGCATAAAACTGGTGGCGGGAATAAAACCGCTATGTCGTATTTCTTTGCAAGAGCTGTCATCTTTTCTCTTAAATATCCGTTTGAAGCAACCCCTCCGGCAAGGCAAATTGTTTTAACCTTCTTTTGTTTTGCAGCAAAAACGGTGTTTGTTGCCAGAACGTCGGTCACCGCTTCCTGAAAAGATGCCGCTATATCATTTACATTTATTTTTTCGTTCCTTTGCTCCGCATTATGAATATAGTTCATAACTGCGGTTTTTACGCCGCTGAAGCTGAAATCCAACCCATTTTCAAATTTCACTCTGGGGAATTTTATTTTATCCTTGTCGCCGCTTTTTGCCGCTTTTTCCACCAAAGGACCGCCCGGGTATCCAAGTCCGATAACACGGGCAACCTTGTCAAACGCTTCGCCGGCAGCATCGTCTCTTGTTCTGCCCATAATTTCAAATGTATTATAATCTGTTACATGCACAATATGGCTGTGTCCGCCCGACGCCACAAGACACACAAAAGGTGGCTCAAGCCCCGGCTCTGCTATGTAGTTTGCCGAAATGTGCCCTTCTATATGATGTACCGGTATCAGCGGAGCGCCAAGCGCAAGTGCAAGTGCTTTTGCGTAGGCCACTCCAACAAGAAGTGCGCCCACAAGCCCCGGCCCTGCCGTCACCGCAACAGCGTCGATATCCGAAAAGGCAAGTCCGCTTTCTTTAAGCGCCGCGTTTGCCACCTTGTCTATGTTGTTGACGTGCTGACGGGACGCAATTTCCGGCACAACTCCACCATATTCTTTATGAATGTCTATTTGTGTGGCTATCACATTGGAGAGAATTTCTCTCCCTCCCCGGCTTATTGCAACCGAGGTTTCGTCACACGAGCTTTCTATCCCAAGAATTATCGGTTCCATACTTTTTGCCCTTTCTGCTTACTTTCCAACACAAAATTCGCTGAAAATTCTGTCCACTACCTCTTCCGAAACTGTAAGTCCGGTAATTTCACCCAGCGATTCTATTGCAAGACCCAAATTAACCGCCATAAAATCCACCGGCATTCCTGCCATATAGTCGTTGTAAGCTGTTTCAACAAGCTCTTTCGCCTCTTTTATTGCGGCTATATGTCTGACATTTGAAATAACCATGCTTTCGCCACTGGCAATCTCGCTTAAATCAAACATTTCAGATATACGGGTTTTTAAAGCTTCTATTCCGTCCCCTGTTTTTGCAGAAATTTTGATTTTATCATATTCTGCAAAAATTCTGTCATACTCTTTTTCGGCATTTGGGTTTGTTATATCTGTTTTGTTCATTAAAACAATCATTTTTTTGTCTTTAACAAGGTCAAAAACCTTTTGGTCTTCCTCGCTTATACTTCTGCTCATATCAACGGCAAAAAGCACAAGGTCAGCATTATGAAGCGACTCGTTTGCCCTGTCCACACCTATTTTTTCCACCGCATTGTCGGTGTCGTGAATTCCTGCGGTGTCTATAAGCTTTATGGTAGCATGTCCAAGCTGCAAATATTCTTCAATGCTGTCTCTTGTTGTTCCGGGAATGTTTGTGACAATTGCACGGTTTCTGCCGATTAGTGCATTCAGCACCGAAGATTTTCCTGTGTTTGGTGTGCCTGCTATAACAGTTTTTATCCCATCACGTACCAGCTCTCCCGCACGGGAGTTTAAAAGAAGTTCGTCAAGCGATTTTATAACGCCTGTTATCTTCTCTTCCACTATCTCGCCCGACAAGCCCGAAACGCCTTCGTCCGGAAAATCTGCTTCTGCACCGAGCATTGCCGCAAGATAGACTATGTCATCCCGCAGAGCGTTTATTTTTCTTGAAAGCCCGCCTTCGAGCGCATTGACGCCCACCGCAAGAGCAAGCTCTGTTTTGGAGTTTATAACGTCTAAAACCGCTTCCGCTTGTGAGAGGTCCATTTTTCCGTTTAAAAAGGCACGTTTGGTAAACTCGCCTGCCTCGGCATATCTTGCACCATTTTCAGTCAAAAGGGTTAAAATTTCTTTAACCGATGTCATGCTTCCGTGGCAGCTTATTTCCACAACGTCTTCGCCTGTATAAGAGTTGGGGGCACGCATAACCGTTGCAACTGCATGGTCAATTATGCTGCCGTCTTCTCTTTTTAATTTAACAAAGTGTGCCGTGTGGGTGTCTGCCGACACTATTTTTTTGCCGCACACCGAGGCTGCAACGTTTACAGCCTCATCGCCGCTTATTCGTATTACCGCTATTCCGCTTGTGCCGGGAACAGTTGCCAGCGCCGCTATTGTGTTTTGTTTCATATCTGCACCACTTACTCATTCAACGCTCAGGAAAGGTTTCATTGACAAAAACTTGCTTTCGCCTATCCCCGAAACGTTCATTATTTCTTCTATTGCATTAAATCCGCCGGCCGTTTCTCTGTAGTTTATTATTTTGACCGCAGTGGCTTCCCCTACTCCGGGCAGTCTCATAAGCTCTTCTTTGCCGGCACTGTTTATGTTCACAGTACCCGATGCTATCTTATCGCTGCCGGATGAAAAGTGTTCCTCATAATCGGTCTGAGCCATAGCTTCTATAACCTCGGGACTTTCTTCCTCTTCTCCAACTGCCGGAATTTTCACCGTTTTCCCGTCCGAAAGGATTGCCGCAAGGTTAAGTCGGTCAAGGTCGGCATTTTCTGTCGGTCCGCCGGCAAGCTCAATCAGTTCAATAAGTCTTAGGTCTGCGTCAATTTCATAAAGGCCGGGGTTTTTGACCTCTCCGCGAATATAAACTTTTATGTCAGGATAGTCCACTGTTGCTTCAACGCCGGTCCGGCTTTTACGGAACAGGCTTGCCACTGCAACCATAACAAACACAAGCAAAACGGCAACCGTTATCATTGCCGCTTTGTTTTTAAACATAGATGTTACACATCCTTCTTTTTATTTTACAACAAGATTAACAAGTTTGCCTGGAACACAGATGATTTTTACAACTGTTTTGCCTGCGGCAAGCTCGGCTGCTTTGCCGGAAGAAACAATAAGCTCTTCCATAGCAGCTCTGTCAAGTCCGGACGGAATGTTCATTTTCTGAGCAATTTTTCCGTTAACCTGAAGAACAATTTCTATCTCATCGTCTACTGTTTTTGCACTGTCATATTCCGGCCATTTTCTGTAGGCAATTGTGCCTTCAAAACCTGCCATTTCCCAAAGCTCTTCGGTAATATGCGGAGCTGTCGGGTTGAGCAGCTGCAGGAATGTTTTAAACTCGCCTCTTGTAATTTTACCCTGTTTGTTAAAGTCGTTAACAAGAGCCATAAGAGTTGCTATTGCGGTGTTGAATTTCATTCTTTCAATGTCTTCGCCCACCTTTTTGATAGCTTTGTGCATTGCACTTTCAAGTTCGGGCGAATAGCCTTCTTCCTCTGTCAGCATAAACTGCAATGCCCACACTCTTTCCATAAATCTGTAGCAGCCTTTAACGCCCTGCATTGACCATGGTGTTGCCTGGTCAAAAGCGCCGATGAACATTTCGTATGTTCTGAAGGTGTCTGCGCCATATTCGTTTACAATATCGTCAGGATTTATTACGTTACCTCTTGATTTGGACATTTTTTCGCCATTTTCACCCAGAATCATACCGTGAGAAGTTCTCTTGTGGTAGGGCTCGCTTGTGGGAACTACGCCGATATCATAGAGGAACTTGTGCCAGAATCTTGAATAGAGCAGGTGGAGTGTTGTATGCTCCATACCGCCGTTATACCAGTCTACCGGCAACCAGTAGTCCAGGTTTTCTTTTGATGCAAGAGCCTGGCTGTTATTTGCATCGGTATATCTTAAGAAATACCAGGATGAGCCTGCCCACTGAGGCATGGTATCAGTTTCTCTTGTAGCTTTGCCGCCGCATTTCGGGCAGGTTGTGTTTACCCAGTCTGTCATTTTGGAAAGAGGCGATTCTCCGCCTTCGCCCGGTTCAAAGTTTTCAGTGTCGGGAAGTGTGAGCGGCAGATTTTCTTCGCCTATGGACACCCAACCGCATTTTTCACACCATACAAGCGGAATGGGTTCTCCCCAGTATCTTTGTCTTGAAAATACCCAGTCACGCAGTTTAAAGTTAACTTTGCGATTGCCCAGGCCTTTTTCTTCAAGCCAGTCTATCATTGCAGGTATTGCTTCGCCAACACTTTTGCCTGTCAAAAATCCGGAATTTATGAGGTTTCCTTTTGAAACGTCGGTAAACGCTTCCTGCTGAACATCCTTGCCGCCTGCAACAACTTCAATTATTGGAAGCCCGAATTTTTTTGCAAACTCGTGGTCTCTGGTGTCGTGAGCAGGAACCGCCATAATAGCACCGGTACCGTAGGTTGTGAGAACATAGTCGGAAATCCATACCGGCACTTTTTCACCGTTTACCGGGTTAACCGCTTTTATGCCTTTAAGCTCAACGCCTGTTTTGTCTTTTACAAGCTCTGTTCTTTCAAACTCGGTTTTCTTTGCCGCTTCCTGCGCATAAGCGCAAACCTCGTCATAATTTTCTATTTTGTCTTTAAGTTTAAGTACAAGCGCATGCTCGGGAGAGAGAACCACGTATGTCGCACCAAACAGTGTGTCGGGGCGGGTAGTGTAAACAAGGATGGTGTCGTCGCTTCCGTCAACAGAAAATTTAACTTCTGCACCCTCGCTGCGACCTATCCAGTTTTTCTGCTGGGTTTTTATTTTTTCAAGAAACTCGGTTGCTTCTACGTCTTCTGCAAGACGCTCTGCATAATCTGTTATCTTAAGCATCCACTGGCTTTTTTGTTTCTGAACTACCTCACTGCCGCAACGTTCGCAAACGCCGCCAACAACCTCTTCGTTTGCCAGACCAACCTTACATCCGGTACACCAGTTTATAGGCATTTCCTGTTTGTATGCAAGGCCTTTTTCAAAAAGCTTTAAGAAAATCCACTGTGTCCATTTGTAATAGTCGGGGTCGGTTGTGTTTATTTCTCTTGTCCAGTCAAAAGAGAATCCCAGACTTTTAAGCTGTCTTTTAAAATTGTCAACATTTTTTTCTGTAACAATTCTTGGATGAATTTTGTTTTTTATAGCAAAGTTCTCTGTGGGCAGACCAAACGCGTCCCAACCCATAGGATATAAAACGTTGTATCCGTCCATTCTTCTTTTTCTTGCAAGGATGTCCATTGCGGTATAGCTTCTGGGATGTCCTACGTGAAGTCCCTGACCTGACGGATAGGGGAACTCAACAAGTGCAAAAAACTTGGGTTTTTCTTTGTCCTGGCCTGCCGCAAAAGTGTTTTCACTTTCCCAGATTTTCTGCCATTTTTCTTCAATTCTGCTGTAATCGTAACTCATATCTGTGTATTCTCCTCCAAAAATGATAAATCTAATTTAGGGGCGTCTGCCCAAAGCCGTTCAAGGTCGTAAAATTCAAGAGTTTCTTTGTCGAATATGTGGATTATAACATTCCCATAATCCATCAGCAGCCAGTTTGCCGCCACATATCCTTCGCTTCTCACCGGAACGCTAGTGTGCTCTTTCATTTTTTCTTCCACCTCGTCACACAAGGCTTTTACATGCCTGCCGGAAGTTGCCGAGCAAATTACAAAATAGTCAGCGATTCCGGTAAGCTCTTTTATTTCAAGCACCTTTATGTCGGTTGCTTTTTTGTCGCTTAGTATTTTTGCCGCACAAAGTGCAAGTTCTTTAGATGTCATTGATTTTTGTTTCCTCCTCTATCTTCTCATAGCACCACCGGCGGACGAAGATTCCTCTTCTTCCTCACCGCGCGAAATGCTGCCGCCCTCTCCGCTGTTTGAAGACGGTCTTTGCGCAGGTCTTGTGGTTGTGCTTTGCTGCGGACGGGTAGTTGTGGACGTTTCCTCTTCTTCCTCGTCCTCTTCTTCCTCGTCCTCCTCTTCCTCTTCGGTCGGAGCAACATAATATTTGCCCGGGTCAATTTTCTGCAATTTTGCTATTTCTCTGTCTGTTGCATAAAATTTTGTCCTTGCAATATCCTCGGCTTTTATATAATCCACCACAAAATATGACCCTGTCGGCCAGTCGGTTGGTTCACCCGGGGCATCTATAAACTCTATCCCCGTCTGCCCTACCGTAATTACCGACACCGCATAATCATATATTTCTTCATAAGTCAAATCGGTTTCTATGTTTTCCTGACCAATTTTTACAAGCTCTTCCACATTTTTAAGAGCGTCCACGCTCACAAGCTGTCTCATTGTGGCTTTTAAAAAATCTCTCTGTGCCTGCATTCTCTGAAGGTCGCCCATAGGATAACCGCTACCGTCGTCGTTTTTACGGAACCTGACAAACTGTTCCGCTTTGTCACCATCTAAAATCTGAACGCCTTTTCTCAGCCAGATGTGAAAATCCTGTTCCGGGTCGTTGTAGAACATATTGATGGGAACATCCATCTCCACTCCGCCGATTGCATCTATCATTTCTTTAAAGCCGTCAAGTTCTACCTTAACATACTTGTCAACTTTTATTCCGTATGCAATGAGAATTTCCCTTTTTATCTGGTCCACTCCCGAATAAAAAGCGGAATTAAGCTTTTTACTGCTTCTGCCGTTGTTTTCCACATAGGTGTCTCTGGGCAGCTGCATAACATAAACCTTGTCAAGCTCGTTGTCGTAGGTTGCTATCATCATGGTATCTGTTCTGTACCCGTCTTTGTCAACCCCCACAACAAGCACATTTGTCATGGCTTTGGGTTCTCCCGCATTTATAACGGGCGATATAATATGTGTCACGCCGCCGGCAACACCGAACTGCGACAGTATTGGGTAAATGCTCACTATAAGCGTTACCACACAGGCAACAATCATAATAACCGAGCTTGTCAGAACAGGAAACCACACTCTGCCTCCCGTTTCTTCCTCTCTTTCCCGTGCCTTTTCTTCCGGAACATTTTGGACAGGCGGAGGACTTTCCGTTTCCGGCGGTGCCATATTCCAGGAATCTTCAATTTCTGGCTGCGGCGGCTCACTTTTTTCTTTATTTACAGCGGCAATTTCCATGGTTTTGTCCATGTCGTCGAAAATGCCATCATTTTTTTCTTCCATCATTTTTTTCTCCCTAAAATTTTGTTTCTCAGAAGGACCGCCCCGGGATGAATTATAAGTCCACGGTCTATTATTGATTTAAGCGACCTGTCGGTCACCTCTATAATAGCCCGGTCCAGATCGTCTCTTGCAAGGTCGCGGGCATCTTTTGCCCAGTCAAACTCTTTGTCGCGGTTTTCTTCTATACAATCTGCAAGATATACAATTTTTTCAAGCAGGGTCATATCCTCTTTACCAATAGTATGGTAAAAAACTGCACTGTATATTTCATCTTCAATATCAAATTTTTCTTTAAGATATTCTGCTCCGGCAGGCCCGTGCCATAAAGCCTTGTTTTCAAAAACTATGGCGTCAGCATCGCGCCCCTCGTATGCTTTTTTCACCAGCAAAAACTGCTCGTCTTTCGGGAAATTTTTTGCCGCATCATGCACAAGCCCCGCAAGCCGCGCTTTTTCGGTGTCTGCTCCGTATATCCGGGCAAGCTCTTCTGCAAGCTCCATAACACCAATGCTGTGGCAAAACCTCTCCTCGTCAAGCAGACCTTTTATATGCTCTTTTAAAAAGTTTATATCCACTTTTTTCACCTGTATAGTTTATTTTTTATGATAAATTCTTCCGTCTCGGGAAGCACAAGTCCCGAAACACTTTTCCCCTGACTTACAGCTTCTCTTATTTTGGTTGACGAGATGTCCATAAACTCAAAATCCAGAAAAACTATTTTTGCAGAAAACTCTTTTTTTAAAAGCTCTGCTTTCCCCATAACATTTTTTCCTCTGCCTGCAACCACCACGGTGCAAAGAGGAAAGATTTTTTCGGGCATATACCATTTTTCCATATAATCAAGACTGTCGCCGCCCACTATGAGAAAAAGCTGGTCGTCTTTATAAAGCTCTGAAAAATGCTTCAGCATATCCGCTGTGTAACAGCTATCCTCTTTTTCCGTTTCGTAAAGAGAAAGCTCAAACCCAAATTTTTCGCAAACATCCCTGCACATCAGGGCACGGTCTTTCGCCGACGCATTTATATCCTTCTTATGAGGCGCTCTTTCTCCCGTGGGAAGAAAAACCACGCTGTCAAGCCCAAGTTGCTCTTTTGCCGCAAGGGCAATTTTTATATGTCCTGTATGAGGCGGGTCAAAACTGCCTCCGAAAATGCCCCGTTTCATCAGTAAACAAAATCAAATTCGAGCTCATACATTCTGACTGTATCGCCCTCTTTGATTCCCTCTTTTTCAAGCGCTTCAATAATTCCTTTGCGTTTAAGCGAATTCTGGAAAAACTGAATTGACTCGTTATCGTCAAAATTGGTGGAATTTATAAGATAGTCAATATATCCTCCCTCAACCACAAACACGCCGTTTTCCTTTTTAATTTCAAAGTCGGTTTCTGCCTCCTGCGGAATAATTTCAACAGGGGTGATCTCGTGCAACGGTTCTTTCGGAATGGTTTTAAGAGTTTCGTAAGCATAGCTTATAAGCTCTTTAACACCTTTGCCGGTAGCCGCCGAAATTTCAAACACCTTGTATCCGCGGTTTTCCATTTCCTGCACAAACCCGTCTTTAATTTCGGTGTTCATGCCAAGGTCGGTTTTGTTGGCAACAACAATCTGCGGTCTTTGGGCAAGCTTTTCACTATGCTTTAAAAGCTCGTTATTTATAATATCAAAATCGCTTATGGGGTCTCTGCCCTCAACAGAGCAGGCATCCACAAAATGAAGCAGAAGTCTTGTTCTTTCAACATGTTTCAAAAATGCATGGCCAAGACCAACGCCCTCGCTCGCCCCTTCGATGAGCCCGGGGATGTCGGCAATTACAAAGCTTTCTCCCTCGCCCATTCTCACAACACCTAAATTGGGGATAAGAGTTGTGAAATGATAGTCGGCAATTTTTGGCTGAGCATCGCTCACCTGCGACAAAAATGTTGATTTGCCCACGTTGGGGAAGCCGAGAAGTCCAATATCTGCCAGAAGCTTAAGCTCTAATATAACTTCCATCTGCTGTCCTTTTTGTCCCGGTTTTGCAAACTTTGGCGCCTGGCGTGTGGGTGTTGCAAAATGCACATTGCCAAAACCGCCCCTGCCGCCGCGTACCGCAACAAACTCGTCTCCGTCGTCCGTAAGATCCGCTACAACTGCACCGGTTGCCGCATTTTTTATTATTGTTCCGCAGGGCACATCTATCACAATATTTTCGCCGTTTCTGCCGCTGCACTTTGCAGCTCTGCCGTCCTCGCCGTTTTTTGCTTTATATTTCTTTTTGTATCTGAAATCCATAAGCGTTGCAAGGTGACCATCTGCACGGAAAATGACATTGCCGCCGTTACCGCCGTCGCCACCGTCCGGTCCGCCCGACGCAACATATTTTTCTCTGTGGAAAGAAACATGGCCATTGCCGCCATTACCCGCTTCTATATATATTTTTGCACTGTCTACAAACATCTTTTTTTCTCCTGTGTTTTTACCGGTTTATATTTCTTTACTCTTTTGGATGCGGCGTACAAATTTTGCCGACACCCTTTCAGGCATAAGCTTTGACAAAACCCTGGTACATTTTATCATAGCGCCCGGAACTATCACCCGTTTGCCGCGAAGCATACCTTTTATTGCAATTTTAACAACCTTTTGTGCGGAAAGTGCGCCAATTCCAAACCGCACGCCCGCAACCTCGTTAAATTCTGTGTCAACCGGACCGGGACACAAAACACTTATTTTCACTTTGGACTTTTCGCTTTTAAGCTCCTGCCATATTGCCGTTGTCAACCGCAGAACATAGGCCTTTGAAGCATAGTAGGAAGAAAAAAGCGGTCCCGGGAAAAAGGCTGCAGTTGACGCAACGTTTAAAATATATCCCCGGTTTTTCTTTTTCAGCTTTGTAAGATAAAGCTTTGTGAGCATATGAAGTGCCGTGATATTCACCTTTATCATTTCTGCTTCTTTTTCCGCAGAAGCTTCCGTAAACCCGCCGAAAACGCCAAACCCCGCATTGTTTATGACAATGTCAACATCAGGGAACTTTTCAAACACCTTTTTTGGTGCATCTTCTTGCGACAGGTCTATGGCAAAGATTTCCGCCCTGTTTTTAAGCTGGGCCGCCAGCTCTTTCAGCCTGTCCTCTCTGCGCGCCACAAGCACCGTTTCTATATTCATTTTGTCAAGCTGAAGCGCAAACTCTCTGCCAAGACCCGAGCTTGCACCTGTTATCAAAGCTTTCATAGTCTATTTCCTCTTGTATAAATTCCCGCCGCAGACATCTGCTATAACAACCGCAGGAAAATCTTTCACTGTCAGTTTTTTGAGTGATTCGCTCATAAGCTCGGGGTAGGCAATCTCTTCCACTTCGGTCACACACTCTGCAAGAAGCGCACCAAGACCTCCCGTTGCTCCGAAATATACCGAGCCATACTGCTGCATGGCGTCATATACTTCTTTGCTTCTCTCCCCTTTACCAATCATTCCCCCAAGCCCCATTTTTATGAGCGTCGGAGCATAGGCATCCATTCTGCCGCTTGTGGTGGGACCGCAGGAGCCGATTATTTCGCCCGGTTTTGCGGGACATGGCCCAACATAATAGATTATCTGGTTTTCAAGGTCAACGGGCAGCTTTTTCCCTGCAGCCAGCGCCTGAGTCATCTTTTTATGAGCCGCATCTCTTGCCGCATATATTGTTCCGGAGATTTTCACTCTGTCTCCCGCGCGGAGAGTTTTTATAACCTCTTTTGTAAGGGGGGTCGATATATCCATAGTTTTCCTCTTTTTAGTTTATATATAGATAAATACATTATATAATATAAAGGGGCATTTTGTCAACTTGGGATTTAACATATATTTACATCTATTGATTGTTTTTTTGTTTTGTGGTAAAATGTTTTTGGTGATGATATGAAAACTGTTTGTTTTACGGGCAGGCGGCCTACCGGTCTGCCGTGGGGATATAACGAAAATGACCCACGCTGCACTGCTTTAAAAAAAGAACTTGAAAAGAAGATTGATTCGGCAATTTCTGCAGGTTTTTGCCATTTCATTTCGGGGATGGCGCAGGGTGTTGATACCTGGGCGGCAGAAATTGTGCTTGAGAAAAAAAAGAAAAACGG
>JAZNIU010000049.1:0-8437 GCA_045577655.1 Clostridia bacterium | reverse complement strand
TTTAAGCTAAGATATTTTGAAAGCATTTCAACCACAGATTCTGCAGAATAATCGTAATATGCATTTCCACCGTTTACAGAAATGCGGAAACCGCCGTCGAAGTTATCGTTTGCCTTAAGCATAACACCGCCCTGCAGCTTTTCTTTTACTCCGGCAAGTACGGTTTCTTCAAGCGATTTTAAATCTTCGCTGTTTAAAATAACCGAAACATCGTCTGTGTCGGGTTTTTTTGCCCAGTTTTCCACTACGTTTACAATGAGTCCTGCCATTTTCTCGGAAGAATATACGGCTGTTACATCTTTACTTAAGATAGCATCAAGTTCTCTTGCAATGCTTTCTCTGAAGGATATAAGCAGATTACGTCCGGCTTGTTTTATTGCATCTTCACTTGATTTCACCATTCGTTCATTTTCGCTTTTAGCATCTGCCAAAATTTTATCTGCCTGCATTTTAGCATCAGCAACAATTTTTTCTGCCTCAGCTTTTGCAGCATTTAAAAGCGCATCTGCTTCTGTTTCTGCCGCCTGCACGCCTTCCTTTTTTATCTGATCAATCAGTTCCTGGAGTTGTATTTCCATAATTTCATCTCCTTTTTGTTTTTACCACTTTTTATTTTTGCCAATCAATAAAACGGTTGTTTTCCAGAATTAAAATAAACTTTATAAGTCGCTCATAGAGAGGATTGCTCTCATCACCAAACTCTTCTTTAACCTTGTCGCCAATTTGAATGATATTGGTTTGTCCATCTAAAAGTGGCCAGATAAAGCTTCCCATCCTGTCAAGGTGAATATAGCTGATTTTGGGTTTACCCAGCAGTTTTTGTGCAATTCGGTTTACTATCCCCTTGTTCTCCATTTCAAGAACAACATTTCCAATTTCATCCACCGACCAGGCTATTTCAGCTTTTCGGACAGGTATACGTTCTAAATAATTTTCCGACTCTCTGTTTTTCATGACTGTTTACGTTTTTTCCAGAGAGAGAATTTGAGCACCGAGCCGATTATTACTATAAAGAGTACAACCGCCGCAATGTTTGTTACAGTAGAAGAAAGTCCGAACATTGCTGCCAGGTCTATCACTTTATCCCAGCCAAAAATTGCGAATACTGCGAGCAGTATACCAACAAGTCCTTCTCCGGCAATCATACCGGAACAGAAAAGAATACCATCGTTAACAATTTCTTTTTTCTCTTCTTCATTTCGTTTGATTTTATCAAGGAGAAGTCTGATAAGTCCGCCAACCATGATACAAGCATTAAGCTGAACCGGAAGATATACACCGATTGCAAAAGGAAGCACCGGTATACCTATTATTTCAACAACAACTGCAATAAACACGCCAATGAATACAAGTCCCCATGGCAGGCTGTTGTTCATAACACCTTCAATGATAAGCTTCATAAGTGTTGCCTGAGGTGCAGCAAGTTGTTCAGTACCAAATCCCCACGCACTGTCAAGCAGATAGAGTGTACCCCCAATAGCAAAAGCTGCTGCAACTACACCAACTATTTCCAAAATCTGCTGTTTTTTGGGAGTAGCACCAAGAATATATCCTGTTTTAAGGTCCTGAGAAGTGTCGCCTGCAATAGCAGAAACAATACAGATAATTGAACCGATTGCAATTGCACTGTGCATTCCCTGCGCACCAACAGCACCTGTAAGTTTGAGTATTACTGTTGCGATAAGAAGTGTTGCAATCGCCATACCCGATACAGGGTTGTTACTGCTTCCTACAAGACCAACCATTCTTGATGAAACGGTTGCAAAGAAAAATCCGAATACCACAATGATAACTGCTCCGAGAAGACTTACCGGTACAGCAGGAACAAGCCAGACAAGAAGTGTGAGAACAATAATCGCAAAAATTACTGTTTTCATACTCATATCATGTTCGGTACGGAGGGTCGAAACATTTCTCTCTCCACTCATACTCTTAACCGCACCTGCAAAGGTTTTTACAATAAGCGGCAATGATTTTATAAGACTTATTATACCGCCAGCAGCCAGTGCCCCCGCGCCGATATAACGAATGTAAGACCCCCAGATTGCACTTGCTCCGCCTTCAGCAAAAATTTCGCCAATAGGCATTGTTCCGGGATATAACACTATTTCCGAACCAAAAAGAATAATAATCGGGATTAAAACCAGCCAGCTTAATACGCCGCCGGCAAACATATACGAAGAAATTCTTGCGCCGCAAATATAACCAACACTAAGTACCGCCGGATATATCTGTGTTCCTATTGTTCCGGCAAAGCCCGAAAATGTGTGTGAAATTTCACCTGCGGCAACTTTAAGGCCATCAATAATAAATTTAAAAATGGCAGAAAGTCCCATACCTGCAAAAACAGTTGAAGCACTTGCTCCGCCTTCTTCGCCTGCCAGCAGAACTTCTGCACAAGCTTTTCCTTCCGGATAAGGCAGAACGCCGTGTTCTTTAACTATAAGAGCATTACGGAGAGGCACCATGAAAAATACGCCAAGCAAACCGCCGAGAAGTGCAATTAAAGTGATTTCAATTAAGTTAGGTTTATTCATTACACCTTCGGACGCCCATAAAAACAGTGCAGGAAGAGTGAAAATTGCACCTGCTGCCAAAGATTCTCCGGCAGAACCTGCTGTCTGCACAATATTGCTTTCCAGAATGGAATTTTTACGCATCAAAACACGTATAACACCCATTGCTATTACCGCTGCAGGAATGGATGCAGAAACTGTCATACCTACCCTAAGTCCGAGATAGGCATTTGCTGCACCAAACACAACAGAAAGAATTATTCCCATTATAACCGATGTAACAGTTATTTCAGGAGTAATTTTTTCTGCGGGTACATAAGGTTTAAATTCTTTTTGATTACTCATTTTTTCTCCAATCCGTCAATGTGACTATTTTATTTTTATAAATTTTTAAGTACTTCTATAAGGAGCTCATGTATAGCCTTTGTGGAAGAAATACTCAGTTTTTCATTTACAGTGTGTACGTCGAATATGTCAGGGCCGATAGAAATGCATTCAATCCCTTTTATATTTGCCGCAAAAACCCCACATTCAAGGCCGGCATGTATCGCAGTAACCGTTGGCTCATATCCAAACTCTTCTTTGAAAGTGTCGGTATATATTTTCTGCAAAGAAGAGTTGTCCCTGTACTCCCATGGCGGATAATGACCGAAAGTATCATATTCCCAATTATTATATTTAGCAATGTTTATAAGCTTTTCTTCGAGAAATTCAAGAGAAGATGATTTGTTGCTGCGCAGTGCATAATGAGCAAATATTTCTGTTTCTCCTGTAGATAAAACCCCAAGATTTAAAGATGTTTCAACTAAGTCTTCTATATCTGCACTCATATCCTGCACACCGTTAGGCACTGTTAAAAGCAAGTGTACAATATCTTTCACAGATTTTTTTGACAAAACCTCGTATCTTCCTTCTCCCACGACTTCAACGTCCGCTGCAAAAGAAGGTTCACGGGCAGCAATTTCATTTGTCACCGTAAAGATAACCGATTGAAAATCTTTTTGGAACTGCTGGGCATCCTGCACAACAAACTCAATTTTTGCTGAAGGTATAATTGCGTTGGCTTTGTCCCCGCCCGACACACTTAATAGCTGCGCAGGGCTGATCTTGTTTAATGCATGTATTATCCTTCCCGCTAAAACTCCGCCGTTAACTCTCCATTTGTGAATTTCAACACCCGAGTGTCCACCTGTTAGCCCGCGAAGAAAAACTGTTGCTTTTTTCCCGACGCCAGTTTCACGCACAACTGGCAGATGAAAACAAAAATCGCTTCCTCCTGCGCAAGATACAGTAAGCACATCCTGTTCTTCAGAATCAATATTTATCATCTTTTTTGCCGATAGCTTGTCAAACCCAAGTTTTCCCGCACCAATCAGCCCAATTTCTTCATCAGCCGTGAAAACTGCCTCAATTGGCGGATGACACAAAGTTTTATCTTCAAGTATGAAGAGCACCATTGCAACAGCAATGCCATTATCTGCTCCAAGAGTTGTCCCCTCGGCTTTTAAGAAGTCTCCGTCCACATAAAGTTTTAACCCGTCTCGCTTAAAATCTATATCTCTTTCTTCCGTTTTCTGGCAAACCATATCCAGATGTCCCTGCAATATTACCGGTTCTTTTTTTTCATATCCATCAGAGGCAGGTTTGTATATAATAACATTGCCAAAGTGGTCTTTTTCATATTTTAAACTATTTTCTCTCGCAAATTTTGCGCAATATTCCGAAATTTTCTCCATATTCCCCGAGCCATGCGGAATGGCTGATATTTCTTTAAAATAATGAAACACTTTTTCGGGTTTTAATGTGTCATATATGTTCATTTTTCCTCCAATAAATTTGTCCCTTATCTGATCAAATAACCAAATTTTTACATATTGTTATTATTATATCATATTTTAAACAAAATGGCAACCTAAAAATGAATTTTAGGCTGCCATTTTTTAACGTATAAGAAGTGGCTCAGGATCGACGTCTTCTCCGTTAAAAATAACCTCAAAATGAAGATGCGGATTTTTCATTTCTGCCGGCGAAGAGGTTCCAATTCCGCTTATTATATCACCGGCACGAACTTTGTCTCCAACATTAACCAGTTCGTGTGTGGACAAGTTGCCGTAAACTGTTTCAAAATCTCCATGTTTTATTTTAATTACATTTCCAAGAGAAACATCTTTGTACTTTTCCGAAACTGTACCGTTTGCAACAGCACGGACCTGCCCAGAGACTTCCGCACCAATGTCAATGCCTTTATGAACACGCCAGTCATCAAAATAGTTTGAGTAGATAAGAGATTTTCCTGTAAAAGGAACAGATATTTCCCCCTCTGCAGGCATCAAAAGCACAACCTCATCAAGATTTGGACTAAAGTTTTCCTCCTCTTCCGTTTCTACAGTTTCCACTACTTCCACGCTACTGTTTTTAGGAATATTTTGTGCGTTGCCAGCCGTCGGTTTATAGCTTTCCTGTTTAAACTGTTCCTGCATCTTCTGATTTTCTGCCGCCTGCTGCTGCATTTTTGTTTTTGCATCCTTTGTAACCGAAAATCCCAAAACAATTATTGTCATACCAAGAGCCAATGAAAAAAAGTAAAGCAGATTAACCCTTTTCTTTTTTCTTCTGTCCATATTTTACCTCCGGAAAAATTATAATAAATATATTTTTACCAGAAATTTGTTTCCTATACAAAAAAAGAGCTTGCATAACGGCGGTTAGTCTTAGGGATTATTCGCCAAAAAATCATAATTTTAGCACTAAACTGCGTCAAAACCACTTGAAATCCGCCAGAATGACATCGTAGTTTTTCCTTGTTTAGTAACAAAAATTATTGATTTTTATGGTGCAGGCAGTTTTTAAACCGAATATTTTTAGAATTATACAAAGAATAAAAACACCGGAATACTTTCGTATTTCGGTGTTTTTTGATGTAGTATAAACTAAAAATGTAGTTTAAAAACCGATTTATCCCTAAGACTAATCGCCGAAGTGAGCTTTTTTATTTTAACATTGCAATAAGTGCCATTCTGCCGGTGTCTGCACCGCATCCTCTGTGCGAAAAGAAAATGTCTGTGTTGCACTTTGTGCACATTTTAAGTGTTGAAATATTTTCCGGTTTTACTCCGCATCTTTCGAGAATTATTTTGTTTGCATTCGGTAAATCGATATACGTAGAACCTTTTGTTTGTTTAATACATTCACTTAAGTTTGCTTTTTCGAATTCTTTTATTGTATCCTGACTGACATTGAAACAACAAGATCCTATCGACGGACCTATTGCTGCAAAAATATCATCTGAATCTGATGAGAAGTTTTCTTTCATAACATTAATGGCATTTGCCAGAATTTTTCCAACAGTTCCGCGCCAGCCTGCATGTACCGCACCTATAACTTCTTTTTTTGCATCAAAAAGCAAAATTGGTACACAATCCGCAAAAAAGATAGCAATGGGCAGTCTTTTTATGTTAGTAACAAGTCCGTCAGTATCTTTGATATCTGAAGGGGAGAACATGGGTTTTCCTGCATCGGCTTCAGTTACTACACGGATGTTTGTTGTGTGGGTCTGCTGCGCCAGAACACATCTTTCATAAGGAATATCTTCGCAGGAACAAAGTCTTTTATAATTTTCAACCGTATCGGCAAAATTTCCTCTTGACGGGCTTAAGTTCATTGAAAACAAATCGCCACCGCTGACGCCGCCAAGTCTGGTTGAAAAAATATGACTTACTTTGTCTGTTTCATCAATCTTTCTGTTGCAAAAATAAGAAATATCATCTTTTTTCTTTAAAATAAACTCCATTTTCAATCACACAACTTTGATAAAATTTCGTTGGATCTGTCAATAAATATACTCATACGTTCTCCTGAAAGCGGACGATTTGCCAGAGTTGCTATATCATATATATAGTTTGCTACTATCGTGTTAAATTCGTTATCGTTGCTTTTTGAAAGCTTTGATATAATCGGGCTTTCAAGGTTTAAAACAAGAGTAATGTCTTCCGGAAGTTCTCCGATTTTGCCGGTAATAAGAGCGCTCATTTCCTGCATTCGACGCGATTCTTCCGACAACATCATAACAGCAGGAAGTTTTGTATTTTTAAGATGAGCACATTCAACTTTCAAACTTTCATCACCGATTTTTTCTTTAAATTTTGTAATCAGTGCATTATTTTCAGTTGTTTTTTCCGTTTCTCCGACCGAAGAGTCAATCCTTTTGAATTTTATGTCTCTGTTTTTAAATTCCGCAAAACTAATAAAATGCGTATCAATAGCATAGGGGAGAATGACCACGGTAATATTGTCATTTTTGAACATTTCAATATACTGCGCCTGTGCCTGTGGGTTTGAAGTATAATAAACAGTTTTATTTTCTCTACCATCAAGATATTCTGAAAGCGTAACAAACTTTTCGTCTGTTGTTCTATACAAAACAATACTGTTTATTTTTTCATAAAAGTTTTCATCTCTCATGCAACCATATTTAACAAACGGAGAAATATCGTCCCAGTATTTTTCAAGATTTTCACGGTCGGTATTAAACATTCCCGAAAGCTTGTCAGAAACTTTTTTTGTTATATGAGACGAAACCTTGTTAACATATCCATCATTCTGCAAGAAGCTTCTTGAAACGTTGAGCGGAAGGTCGGGACAGTCCAGACAGCCCTTTAATAGCATTAAATATTCAGGAATAACCTCTTTGATATTGTCGGCAACAAAAACCTGGTTATTATAAAGTTTAATCTGTCCTTCAAGACTGCTTGCTTCGTGTTTTAATTTTGGGAAATATAATATTCCTTTAAGATTGAAAGGATAATCAACGTTTAAATGAATCCAGAAAAGAGGTGGTTCAAAATCCATAAATAATGTATGATAAAAATTTATATATTCTTCATCTGTGCATTCTGAAGGATTTTTAAGCCATAGTGGCATCTTGTCATTAAAAGGTTTTAAATCTTCTTTTGGCTCATCTTCGTTTATAATATATATGTCTGTAGGAAGAAAATAGCAGTATTTGCGTAAAATTTCAGATACTTTTGCAAAATCAAGAAAATCGCTACTTTCTTCGTTTACATGAAGAATAATATCTGTTCCGCGTGTAGATTTTGTTCCTTCTTCTATGTCATATTCCGTTCCGCCGTCGCAGCTCCAATGTGCAGCTTTTGCACCATCTTCATAAGACAAGCTTTCAATTTCAACCTTGTCTGCAACCATAAATGCAGAATAAAATCCCAGCCCAAAATGACCAATTATTGTGCTGTCTGAATCGCCTTTATACTTCTGCAGAAATTCTTCAGCACCGGAAAAAGCAACCTGTGCAATATATTTTTCAATTTCTTCAGCAGTCATACCTATACCGTTGTCAGAAAAAGTGAGTATTTTGTTTTTCTTATCAACAGTAACTTTAACCGAAAAATCATCAGTTTTTCCCAGATGTTTTAATTTTGCAATCGCATCACAACCATTTGATACAAGTTCTCGAATAAATATGTCTTTATCAGAATAAAGCCATTTTTTTATAACAGGCAGAATATTTTCTGTATTAACTGATATGTTTCCTTTTGACATGAAATTTTCCCTCCATAACTTTAGTTTATAATATATTCTACATCTATAAAAAAACAAAGTCAAGTAATTTAAATTTATAAATTTATTCTATATGTTCAGTTCAAATTTATTGAACTGTTAAAATTAAATAAAATTGAGGAGAGAAGATAAATTTTCAATCAAAGCGTTTGTTTATGTAATTGAAAAACATTTTTTATTTGTTAGTTTTATGAAATAGTTAACCAACCGGAAATTATGCAATTTACTGTAAAAACAGATATTTTGTCGTTGAATAGAAATTTTGTTGACATACCTGGTATCATTAAAAAATTTTCTGTTCAACGGTGTTTTTTTAATTTTTAAAAAATTATCGCAAAATGATAAAT
>JAZNIU010000048.1:0-23862 GCA_045577655.1 Clostridia bacterium | reverse complement strand
TGCAAGAACATCTCCGCTGCCGCCGGTAGCCATTCCGCAGTTGCCCGTGTGGTTTACATAACATTTCCCCGATGGTGTCGCAACAATCGTTCCGGCTCCTTTTAAAACAAGAACCACGCCATACCGGGATGCAAAGTTTCTGGCAAGCTCAAGCTTGTTTTTCTTTATCTCCTCTGTTGTACGTCCGGTGAGTCTTGCAAACTCGCCAAGATGAGGAGTCAGAACAACCTGCCCCTTTTTTTTGTTTAATATATTTATATTCGCTGCAACCGCGTTTATTCCATCTGCATCAATGATAGCAGGGATTTCATTTTCAAACAAAAAGCCTATAATTTCAGCCGCATCGCACTTTTGGCCAAGTCCGGGACCTATCACAACGGCACTTGACGAAAGTAGCATCTGTTTGTGTTCAAGCAGCTTGTCCGCTCTTATAAAATCTTCGCCCGGAAGAGGTTTTGTCATAGCTTCTGTCAGCTTAACCTCATATATCTCATTTAAGTTTTCAGGCGTGAAAAGAGTAACAAGTCCGCAGCCGCTTTTAAGCGCTCCCTCGCAGCAGAGTGTTGCCGCGCCTGTCATACCGGCGCTTCCCGCTATCACACAAAGTTTGCCCTGTTCTGACTTATGAGCAGTAATACTTGTTTGCGGAAGAATTTGTTTCACTAATGGTCCATCTGTTTCAAGGGTGTCAGCCTCCGCATAGGGCACAAGCCCAATGCCGCAGACGGTGGTTTCGCCGCAATACTGTTTTCCAGGGTAGACTGAATGGCCGTATTTTTTATATTCAAAAGTAATCGTTCTATCGGCTTTTACTGCACTGCCGCAAACTTCGCCCGTCTTTGCCGATATGCCGCTTGGGATATCCACCGCAATAACGTGTGCACCGGAAGCGTTTATTTTTTCGGGCAGAGCAGAAGAGATTTCTCCCGAAAGACCGGTCCCGAAAAGAGCGTCAACTATTACATCATATTGCTCAAAGCTACCCTCTTCTGAGACAAATTTTATATTAAGTTTTTTTACTATATCAAAATTTTTTGCCGCATCGGGCGTTGACGGCTTTTCAAACTGAGCACAAACCGCAACATCATAGCCCGATAAAAAGAGCATTCTTGCAACTGCAAGCCCGTCTCCGCCGTTGTTTCCTTTGCCGCACACAACAAGCACCTTTTTGACCGGTCCAAAATTTTCTTTAATATAGTCGAAAACCCTTGACGCCGCCTTTTCCATAACAGCAAAGCTGTCAATTCCAAGGTCAAAAGTTTTCTTTTCAAGTTCTCTCATTTTTTCCGGAGAAATAAGTTTTATCATACATCTTCACCAATTATTATATTTTCCGGGTTAAAGGATTTTATAATTTCCAGCATTTTTGCAGAAGGGTTAACCAGAATTTTTGTTCTTACCCCTTTAACTGTGGCAATTATAAAATAAACATCAAATTTGGGGTTATGTGCCGAAGCATCTATCACTTTTTCAAACTGTTCTTCTTTAAGTTGTTCTATCGGCGCCATAAGTTCAATGTCACGAGCGCTGAAGCTTGCAAGTCTTTTTCTTTTTCGCTGTGACATTATAACGTCAATATCAATGTCTTTATTTGTAACAATATATTCAAATTCAAGGTTCTGGTTTGTTATGCCGATATATATTCCCCACCAGGTCATGATAACAAGCGCCATAGCAACACCCGACAAAATTGTTCCTGCTAAAAAAGCAAGTGAAAAAAGTGTTACCGCAAACCCAAGTGTTATAAGCGGAAAAATAATTGCATATTCTTTAAAGTGTTTTTTTCTTTTAAGTAAACATTCGGTAAATAAATCCATTTTCAAGCCCTCCAAAACAAAATGTGCTATACTTAAAATAAGTATAGCACATTTTTTTAAAACAATCAATATTTTTAAAGATGATTTTTTACCGCTCCGACAAATTCATACATTTTCCATTTGCCATCAGAATCTTTTTTTATACGGTAGGTTGCTTCCTGCTCGTGATGGCTGAATGGCCTTTCGGGAGTTTCAACATTATAAACCTCGTGAACCGAAACAACACAGGAATTTTCCCCTTCCATCTTAATTTCTCCTGTTATATAGAAGGACAAAAGCTCTTCACGATATTTGTTTTTGATATAGTTTTTCTGCATATTGTATATGGGAGAATCTGCTATAACATAGGGCAGCATATGTGTACTGTCACTTTCGTTCATCGCGCGCACATAGCTTTCCAGATAGTTCTTTATGGCAGTTTCAATGTCACTTCCCCCCTCACTGTATGTCGATGGGTTTGTATAGGACGGAGTGAACGCATAGTATGAGGAAGCACCGCCGTAGGTGCCGCTGAAAAATTCTACCGTAGGAGTATGCTCAACATATTTTTCATCTTCCTCGGCAGTATATTCTATCACATACATTTCTTTCTGCTGACGGTAGATGGCATTGTATATTTCCTTCAGGTTTTCCGAACTTGCAACGCTTGTGTAAAAACCGCCTGTTCTTTCTGCAATTTTTTCCACCTCGGCATATCTGCCTTCGCTTCCTATCCCTATAATAAAAATAGGAATTTTATAGTCGTTTGCAATTCTTATAACGTCATCCTCATCCGCTTCTTCGCTGTGCTCATCGTGTCCGTCCGTGAAAGCAATTACACATCTTGCACCATTCTGGCGGGCAGTATACTGCACCGCAGTATAAAGAGTGTCATAAAGCGCAGTGCCGCCGTGTGCCTCTATTGTACCGATATCCTTTTTTATAGAAGAATAGTCAGAGGTAAAAGCAGTCTGCTTTTCCACAGTGTTTGCAAACACTGTCAGTGCAACAGTGTCACCATATTCGTACTGTACCTCGCCCAGAAAACTTCTCATGGTTGATTTTGCACGGTCCATTGAAGAGCCTTGCATACTTCCGCTTGAATCGGCAACCATATTGATGCTTAAGCCCTCGTTTTTGTCCAGCTGCATAACAGATGTAATTTGTCTTCTCACAGGGTTTCTTCCGTCTAAAACCGTAAAATATTTTTTATCAAGTTTTTTAGGCGTTTCTCCGTTTTCATCTGTTACCCTGAGGAAAAGACGAACTGTCGGATAGTCACTGCAGTCAACCTGATTTACTGTGATATCAAGTGTGTTTTCTGCTTTAAAATTGCCGGGCGCAAGGTAGGCAAAATCTGTGAAAAGAAAATAAGCCTCTTTATATTTTTCCTTTTCTTTAAGCTCGCGCGCCTTTTTTATGGCTTTTTCAAGCTCTTTTTTCTCTTTTCCTGCAAGGGAGGAAGTGTCTGCCGACTCCATATCCGAAATGATGGTTTCTATAAGCCACTTATTTTCTTCTTCCACCATTTCCTCAAAATCTTCCAGCTTTTCAAGAGCGTCTTTCACGCCTCTTCTGTCCTTGTTTTCCTTTGCAATTTCATATTCTGCAACAAGTGCAGCAAAGTCTTCCGCAAAATCTGCCATTATGTAGTTGTCAAATCGTTCGGTAATCCCTTTCCCCTCAAAGAGATTAAAAATGCTGCAGGAACCAAGCAAAAGTGTTACTGCCAGAATAATGGCAACTGCCCCGATTTTTTTCATTTTAATCATCCTTTTCTTTTTAAATAAAAATCAGCGAAACCGCCATGAGCTTCGCTGATTAAAATCAAATTTACGCGTTAGGATATACACTAACTTTTTTCTTGTCTTTACCCATACGTTCAAATTTTACTTTGCCCGTTACAAGAGCAAACAATGTATCATCGCTGCCTTTACCAACGTTTGTGCCGGGATGAATTTTTGTTCCTCTCTGTTTAACAAGAATGTTGCCTGCCAGAACAGTCTGACCGTCAGCTCTTTTTACACCAAGTCTTTTGGATTCGCTGTCACGACCGTTTTTTGTGCTACCAACACCCTTTTTATGAGCAAAAAACTGTAAATCAATTCTTAACATGTTTTTACCTCCGTTTCAAAAGTCAAATGTTGTTTGTAGTGTGCACTCAAAACCTGCATATACCGATAAAACCCTTTAAGCATTTTTCTGCATTCTGCAATATCTTCAGCTTTTAGATTTTCCGGCAGATTATAAGAAATAACCGTTCCCTTTTCATCGCAAGAAAAAGATGCTTTTTCTTCTCCTATAACCTGTGCTATGCACATTTCAAGCATCTGAACGCAGGACGAAGCTGCTGCACATACAATGTCACTGCCTGCAGGAGCAAATCCCGAATGGCCGGACACTTTGAATGCTTTGATGTTATCTTCCTTGTCCAGAACGAATTTCACGGTTGTCATAGCTTATTTTTCCTCGGTAGCTGTTTCTTCTTTAGCTGCCTTTGGCTTAGCGGTCTTGATTGCCTTAATCTCTATTTTGTCGAGCGGCTGTCTGTGACCCTGACGTTTGTGATAACCTTTTTTAGGTTTATATTTGAAAATTCTTACTTTCTTGCCTTTAACGCTTTCAAGAAGAGTTGCTTCAACCGTAACACCTTTAACTGTAGGTGTGCCGATTTTTGTGTTTTCACCGTCAACTACTGCAAGAACATCAAATTTAACCTTTTTGCCTTCTGCAATACCAAGTTTTTCAACGTATATAACATCGCCTTTTTCAACTTTGTACTGCTTTCCGCCTGTTTCGATTACTGCATACATGCTTTTTTACCTCCATCCTCCATACTCGCCGGACAACCGGGTACCGAAAACCGGATTTAAAACCCGTCCCATGCGGCTAATACAGAATTATATCACAGTTAACCCCTTTTGTCAAGTAAAAAGTGATATTTTTAATTGTCTTCCGTCAAAACTATGCTGCCGCAGGCAAGCGACTTTTTAACATCTATTATTCTCTGGTTGGAGGACCCGCGGAATTTCAGCGAAACATCTTTTTTGTCCTCGCAGAATTTGCCGTCCACAAGCACGTCAATAAGCGAGAGCATCTCCACAGTGATATCAATATGCGCAGGCGACGGTTTTTCGCCCGCAAGCTCTTCAAACAGATAGCCCGAATAGCACCATACGTTCTTGTGAGGGAATTCTTCTTTCACTTTTTTAAGTAAATTCAGCAGTTCAGGCTGATTTTCAGGCTCGAAAGGTTCTCCGCCGAGCAGAGAAATTCCGTGGATATAATCGGGTCTTAAAGCAGATATAATTTCTTCTTCTGTCTTTTTTGTATATTCTTTCCCGAAACAAAAATTCCATGTTTCCGGATTAAAACAACCTTTGCAATGGTGTCTGCAGCCCGAAACAAAAAGACTTACTCTCACCCCACGGCCGTTTGCAATATCTGTTTTTTTTATTTCACCGTAATACATTAGAGATGTAATACCCTTTCTTTTATTTCCTGTGTTCTGCCCTGATTCCAGAACTGTGTTCCTATATATCCGCAAGTGCGGCGGGCAACATTCATTTTATCCTGGTCGGTGTTGCCGCATTTTGGACATTTCCACACAAGTTTACCCTCCTCATCGGTCACAATCTCTATTTCTCCCTCATATCCGCATTCCTGACAATAGTCGCTCTTTGTGTTGAGCTCTGCATACATTATATTGTCATATATATATTTCATAACGGACAGTACAGCTTCGATATTATTCTGCATATTGGGCACTTCAACATAGGAAATTGCTCCGCCGGTGGAAAGCGCCTGGAATTTTGATTCAAATTTCAGCTTGTCAAATGCGTCAATTTCTTCTGTTACATGAACATGATAGCTGTTTGTTATATAATTTTTGTCGGTAACGTCTTTTATAACACCGAACCTCTTCTGCAGACATTTTGCAAATTTATATGTTGTACTTTCAAGCGGCGTTCCGTAAATACCAAACCCAATGGTTGTTTCCTTTTTCCATTTTTCGCACGCCCTGTTCATATATTTCATAACCTCAAGAGCAAAGGGTGTTGCTTCAGGGTCTGTGTGGGATTTTCCTGTCATATATTTCACACATTCGCAAAGACCCGCATATCCGAGAGATATGGTTGAATAGCCGTTATAAAGGAGCTGGTCTATGGGCTGTCCTTTTTCAAGGCGGGCAATTGCACCGTGCTGCCACAAAATAGGCGCCGCATCCGACAAAGTGCCTTTTAACCGGTTGTGTCTGCACATAAGCGCACGGTAACAAAGGTCAAGTCGCTCATCAAAAATTTCCCAGAACTTTTCCATGTCGCCATTTGATGAAAGTGCAATGTCCACCAGGTTAAGCGTTACAACTCCCTGGTTGAATCTGCCATAATATTTATAGTTTCCCTCGCTGTCTTTCCACGGGCTGAGTGCACTTCTGCAGCCCATAACAGGAAAACAGCTTCCCTCTTTAAGCTCTTTCATAATTTTTTCGGAAATATAATCGGGAACCATTCGCTTAGCCGTACATTTCGCTGCAAGTTGAGTGAGATAATAATATTCGCTGTCTTCTCTTATGTTATCTTCTTCAAGAACATAAATCAGTTTTGGGAAAGCAGGTGTCACCCATACACCATCTTCATTTTTAACACCCTGATGGCGCTGAATGAGAGTCTGTTCTATAACAAGCGCCAGGTCGCGTTTTTCCTGTTCGTTTTTCGCCTCGCCAAGATACATAAACACCGTTACAAATGGGGCCTGGCCGTTAGTTGTCATAAGCGTAACAACCTGGTACTGTATAGTTTGAACGCCACGGCGTATTTCCTCTAAAACGCGGTCTTCAACAATTTTGTTAATTTGTTCCTCTGCGGGTGCAACACCAAGTGCCTTTGCTTCTTCAAGCACCGTTTTTCTGATTTTTTCTCTCGAAACCTGAACAAAAGGAGCAAGATGCGCAAGGCTTATGCTCTGTCCGCCATACTGGCTGCTGGCAACCTGTGCAATTATCTGTGTTGCTATGTTGCACGCCGTTGAAAAGCTGTGCGGTTTTTCTATTTTTGTGTCTGAAATAACAGTACCGTTCTGCAGCATATCCTCCAGATTCACAAGGTCGCAGTTGTGCATCCGCTGAGCAAAATAGTCGGTGTCGTGGAAATGGATTATACCATCTTTGTGAGCTTTTACAATATCCTCAGGAAGCAGAACCCTGTCTGTTATGTCTCTGCTCACCTCGCCTGCCATATAATCTCGCTGAACGCTGTTAACAGTTGGGTTTTTATTGGAATTTTCCTGTTTAACCTCTTCGTTGTTGCAGTCTATCAGCGACAAAATACGGTCGTCTGTGGTATTTGCTTTTCTCGCAAGAGAACGGATATATCTGTATTTGATATAGTTTCTCGCAACATTAAAGGCACCGTGGCGCATAATTTCCTGCTCCACAATATCCTGAATTTCCTCAACCTCGAGAGCACGTGCTCTGCTTTCGCCAATTTTTCTGACATGCTCTTCAATTTTTTCTATATGTTTTATATGAATTCTATCCTCTTCATTAACACTACCATTGGCTTTTATAAGGGCGTTTATTATCTTTTCACCGTCATATACCGCCTGTGACCCGTTTCTTTTTATAATATTCATATCTTGGCTCCTTTCCTTCTCGAGTATTTACTATTGTAACACAGCATTCTTTAGCTTGTCAATAGTTTTTCACAAAAAAATACAATATATAGTGTTTTTGTTTTGTTTTTTACACTATATATTGTATCATTTAAGACTGTCAATATAGTCAGACGGGTCAACTGCCCTACCCTCTTTTCTCACTTCAAAATGCAGATGCGGACCTGTTGTTTTGCCTGTTTCCCCAAGTTTTCCTACAACATCTCCCTTTTGTATCACATCTCCTGCCGAAACATCTATGGAATTTAAATGTGCATACCACGTTTCCGTTCCGTTCCCGTGGTCTAAAATTACAATATTGCCGTATCCGTTCTCCTGGTATTCGGCGGTTTTGACAATTCCGCTGTCCGCCGCTTTTATTGGCGAATCCATTTTGCCTGCAATATCAATTCCCGAGTGTCTTGTGCCCCATCTCGGTCCAAAACGCGATGTTATGGTTCCGACGTGCGGTTGCAAGAAAACACCTGTTCCGACAGATGATTCTTTAAGCACAACATAGCTTTCTTCCTCTGTTATATTATTTGAAAGGGTTACATTTGCAAAAACCTCTACTGTTTCTTCCGCCGGTTTTTCATATAAATACCATTTAACCGCATCTGACAGAGAAATTATTTTTTTGCTCATTTCCTGTCTGTTACTTATATCTGATTTGGGTGCGACTGTTACCACATAGGTTGGCATTTTTGTCAGGATATATCCCTTGCCGAGAGCCGACTCGATAGTTTGATTGACCACCTCGTAACTTTCTTCAAAATCCTGTTTGTCCGCCACAACAGCTACTTTTTTCCCGTCCATATAGACCTCATATGCAGGAGTAAAAAAACAAAGAAGAAACGCTACGCACATAATCATTCCGACAGCACTGCCAAATGCACCCGAAAACTTCTTTTTCTGCGTTTCGGTCATTTCAAGTTCTGCTATTTTTTTAAGACTTTTTGTTGTTCTTTTTCTCATAATGTCAGTCCTTTTCCAAGAAAAGATTTAATTATACATTATATCTTCACCTTTGTTAAATTATTCCATATTTATTATGCACAATATTCTACAAAAAAACCACCCGGGACTTTGTCTCGGGTGGTTTATAAGAGTTTTTCTTAAATTACTTAAGTTCAACTTTTGCGCCAGCTTCTTCAAGTTTAGCTTTCATGGATTCAGCTTCGTCTTTAGAAACGCCTTCTTTGATTGTTTTGGGAGCGCCGTCAACTAAGTCTTTTGCTTCTTTCAGGCCAAGACCTGTAAGTTCTTTAACAACTTTAACAACGCCGAGTTTGCTTGCGCCTGCATCTGCAAGAACAACGTCAAATTCGCTCTTTTCTTCAGCAGCACCGCCTGCAGCAGCACCACCAGCAACGCCTGCTACCATAACAGGAGCAGCAGCAGATACGCCAAATTCTTCTTCAATTGCTTTAACAAGTTCAGAAAGTTCGAGAACTGTCATAGATTTAATTTCTTCGATAAATGTTTCTATTTTAGCCATTTTAAATATACCTCCATATTTAATTATTTTTTTGTTATTATTCAGCAGGAGTTTCTTCTGCTGTTTCGGGTGCAGCTTCTTCAGCTGCGGGTTCTTCCGCTACAGGTTCAGCAGCGGGTGTTTCTTCTGCGGAAGCTTCTTCAGTTGCAGCAGGTGCTGCTTCTTCTGCCGGAGCTTCCTCTGCTACAGGTTCACCATCGCCTTTTTTCTCTGCAACTGCATTAAGAGCAACTGCAAGACCACGTACTGTTCCAAGTAAAGCAGAAGCAAGCATTGTAAGGAGTGCTTCTCTTGACGGAAGGTCTGCGAGAGCGTTGATTTCGTCTAAAGTGAGAACTTTTCCATCTGCGAAACCTGATTTGAAAGAAACTTCAAGAGTTGAGTTTTCTTTTACGAAATCTTTGAAAACTTTTGCAGGTGCAACCGCGTCATTTTCGCTTGTTGCAATTGCTGTTGTACCTTCGAGAACAGCTTCAAGTTCATCAAGACCTGCTTCTCTTACTGCAAGCTTTAACAGTGTGTTTTTAACAACTTCATATTTAACGCCTGCTTCTCTGAAAGATCTACGAAGTTTTGTGTCCTGTTCAACGTTGATACCTTTGTAGTCTACCAATACACCTGCTGCAGAATTTTTAAGTCTGTCGGCAAGCTCGGCAACTATTTGTTTCTTTTCTTCTAAAACTTTTGCGCTTGGCATGTATTTCACCTCCTGAAAATTAAGTGATGAGTACATTCTATCAAGAAAAGGACTTCCCGTCCAAAAACAGAAAGCCCTTCCACAATTTCAAATGAAATTTGTTAGCAGTGTACTCCTGGGCAGGACTTACCTTTTCGCCTGCTGTCTTTGGAATATATTTTAAATTATTTAAAATATCTTAACCCATGAGCTTAGCGGAGTTAACTTTAACACCGGGGCCCATTGTTGATGCAACTGTTACACTCTTTAAGTACTGACCTTTTGCAGCGGCAGGTTTTGCCTTTACAATAGCACCCATAAGAGTTGCAAAGTTTTCATATAGTTTATCCTTGCCGAAAGAAACTTTGCCTATCGGGCAGTGGATAATGTTGGTTTTATCGAGTCTGTACTCAATTTTACCTGCTTTAATTTCTTTTATTGCTTTCACAACATCCATTGTAACTGTGCCTGCTTTTGGGTTTGGCATAAGACCTTTAGGACCGAGAACTTTACCAAGTCTACCAACAACACCCATCATGTCAGGTGTAGCAACGATAATATCGTAGTCAAACCAGTTATCATTCTGGATTTTCGGAACCAGCTCTTCGCCGCCAACAAAATCTGCACCTGCTGCTTCAGCTTCTGCAAGTTTGTCGCCTTTTGCGAATACCAATACTCTGATTTTTTTACCTGTTCCGTGCGGAAGAACTACCGCACCACGAACCTGCTGGTCAGCATGTCTTGAGTCAACACCCAATTTGATGTGCGCTTCTACTGTTTCGTCAAATTTAGCTTTTGACATTTTAACAGCAAGCTCAACTGCTTCTGCAGGGTCATACTGCTGAGTTTTGTCATACATCTCAACGCTGTTAAGATAATTTTTTCCTCTAAAC
Organism: Clostridia bacterium; assembly: GCA_045577655.1. GTDB lineage: Bacteria > Bacillota > Clostridia > RUG12999 > RUG12999 > RGIG7450. The sequence goes on along the minus strand of JAZNIU010000048.1, from coordinate 13,347 downwards.
ACTTTTTTACCTCCTCAGTGGTTTTACGAAAGAACCTTGTCTTTCTCCCACGTTTTTCAAGGAATTAACCTAATTCCCGTACCTTTTAGTCTTCAACAACGATACCCATGCTGCGTGCTGTGCCCGCAATCATGCTCATTGCTGTCTCAATTGTAGCTGCATTAAGGTCAGCCATTTTTGTTTCCGCAATTGCTTTAACATCTTCTTTGGATATTTTTGCAACTTTGGTCTTGTTAGGTACGCCGCTACCGCTTTCAATTTTACATGCTTTTTTGAGCAGAACTGCTGCCGGCGGAGTCTTTGTGATGAAACTGAAAGATCTGTCGGCATACACGGTAATAACTACCGGAATGATAAGACCTGCGTCTTTAGCGGTTTTTTCGTTGAATTCCTTACAGAATTGCATGATGTTAACACCATGCTGACCCAGGGCAGGACCAACCGGGGGTGCCGGAGTAGCTTTGCCCGCAGGGATTTGTAATTTAATAAAACCTGCAATTTTCTGAGCCATGTTTTACGCCTCCTTATAAACAATGTGGTAATGGCAGATGCATTTATATTTACATCCTCCCACTTATAACAAATCGCAAGATGCGAACGCTATACTAATCAAGTGCTTCAACCTGATAAATTTCAAGATCAACTTCTGTTTCTCTGCCCATAAACAAATCAACAGACACTTTAACCTTGCTCTTATCAGCTTTAAGCTCAATAACTTTACCCATATATCCCGCAAGAGGACCGTCAATAATCTTGACAGTGTCTCCTTCGACAAAATCAACTTTAATGGGTTTTACTTCAAGTTTCATACTTTCCAGTTCTTCTTCGGTGAGTGCAACAGGTTTGGATTCAGGACCTACAAACCCTGTAACACCACGAATGTTCTTTATGTCGTGCCATGCATCGTCTGACATAACCATTTTTATGAACACATAACCCGGAAAGAGTTTTCTTTTTGATTCCTTTTTGGATTCGGGGTCCACCACCGTTTCCTCAGGAACTCTTATGTCTACAATCTGTTCTTCAAGCCCACGGTTTTCTATGAGTTTGGTGATATTGGTTTCAACCTTTTTCTCATAGCCCGAATAGGTGTGAATAACATACCATTTTGCAATTCCAGCCATACTTTCGAAAAAGCAGCAGTGCCGCCTTTCTCCTTCCCTATAAGATTATTAGCCCAATAACTTTTCAAGTCCCAGATGGAACACCCAGTTAATCACGGACAAAAAGGCACTGACAATAGCTACCGAAACAATAACTATGACAGAATCCTTTATAATCTTATTACCAGTAGGCCAAACTATTTTCTTTAATTCGGATTTAACGCCTTTAAACCAATTTTTGATTGCGGCGCCTTTACCCTCTTTTTTCTCTGCCATAACACAATCCGTCCTTTCAACCGGTTTTTAGACCAACTTACTTTGTTTCCTTGTGCAGGGTATGTTTTTTGCAGAATCTGCAATACTTTTTAAGTTCGAGTCTGTCCGGATCGTTCTTCTTATTTTTCATAGTGTTGTAATTTCTCTGTTTACATTCACTGCAAGCAAAAGTTATTTTTACTCTCATTGCTACATCCTCCTAGTAAAAGTTTCGGGTTCTTTTGTATTATTTTTCGAAAAAAAAAGAACCTACGCCAAGGTATACTCCATTGTATCACACTTTTTTATGCTTGTCAACACTTTTGTTAAACTTTCTCAAAAAAAGATATCGGACCCATTTTCATAGGTCCGATGCCTTTTTTATTTCTTGTTTAAAAAGATTTCATTAACGCTTTTATACGACTCGGGCGTTCCTATATCATAACACTCACCTTCAAAAACATAAGCAAAAACATCCTTTTGTTTGTGCAGCCAGGATGGGAAAAATCCGGGTGCGTCGGGGTTGCCTCCCTCGCTCAAATATTTCTTTATCATAGGAAGTGTTTCCTTCTTATAAAAATAAGCTGCATAAACCGCAAGGTTTGAGGGCGGGTTTTCCGGTTTTTCAACCATGTCGGTCACTTTGCCGGTTTCATCTATCACCGCGTTGCCCATACGTTTAAGATCGTTTATGTTGTCTATTCTTTTAGCAAGAATACAGTCGGTATTTTTTTCTTCATAAAATGTCGCATAGTCTTTGAGTCTGAATGTGAAGATATTGTCTCCCGCCATAACAAGTATGTCGTCGTCAATTCCGAGAGTTTCTATTGCAAACTCAATATCTCCCACTGCACCGAGCTTGTTGGTGTCATCAGTTGTGTTGTCATTTAAAATTGTTATATCAAGTCTTGACTTGCGCGACTCTTTCCACGCGCTGAAGTTGGGAAAGAACTTGTCGTTGCTAACAACAGTCAGACTGTCCACCGCATCTATTGTTTCAATTTCGTCCACGATATAATCAAGTATCGGTTTGTCTGCTATTGGAAGAAGTGCTTTTGGTTTGTCTATTGTAAGCGGGTAAAGTCTTGTTGCATAACCGGCTGCAAGTATAATCGCTTTCATATTATATCCTACCTTTCAGAAAATACAATTTTGACGCTGCCAAGGCTGCTGTCTTTAAGTTTGGTTCCTGCCGGCAGCTGCAGGGCAACCTGCAACTCCTCACCGACGGTCACATTTTTCTTAAGTTTTATGGGTTTTGTCGAAACCGATTCTACCGCGTCCAGAATTTCTTTGTCGCCGCAGATGTCTATGCTTTTGGGCAGAACATTCACGGTAAGTCCGCCGCCAAACTTTTCAAGTCCTTCTATAGCGGGAACAATTTTGACATTTTTCACCTTTTCAACTGTTATTGTTACCACAATGTTTTTTATGTCCATAACAACATTTTTAATGTCAATTACTTTTTTCTCGGCATCAAAAAGGACGGGCGTGCAGTTTATAACCTCGGACGATTTGATGCTTGACAAATCAACCACAGCCCCGACATATGCAATCTGACCGAGAGCAAGTGACGGCAGCTGGAGAGATGCCTGGGAAACATCTGTGGTCATCCCCGTTATGATGAGGTCTTTGCTTAATGTCCCTCTTGTTTCGGTTATCAGCGGAACAGTTGAAGAAACATATTTGTCTACATACACTTCAATGACCGATGGTGAAACGCCCGAAACATAAACCCCTTCCGGTTTGGAAATCTGCGGGTCGATGTTATATTTTCCGGGTTCGGAAATGTTCTGCAGGTCGAGCTTTGCATAGTAGCTGCCTTTAACACCTGTAACAAGACTTCTTTTTCCCGTTGCGGAAAAGGAAACTTTGTCATCCGATTTGGAAATTATGTTGAGTCCTTCGTTTATCTGATACTGGTTGAGTCCGCATATAACTTCAACATTGTCAACCTTGCTTGTTCTTGTGGGGTCTTGTGTTACAACAACATAAAGCCAGAGAAAAATTGCCAGGACAATGGAAAGAACTTTTAAAAAAGTTCTGTTTTCCATCAGATTTTTGCGTTCTTCTTTTACCGGTTCTATTTTTTCCATTTATCCTTCACCTTCTTTACAATGGTCTTACTGCTTTCAGATACCTGGATTTTTGGTGGAACAAGCACGTTGGTAAGTTTCTTTTTCAGTGTGTCCGGAGTGAACTGTGTTTCAAGTGCTCCTCCCATAGCTACTGAAATGTTGCCTGTTTCTTCCGAAACAATTACAACAACGCAGTCGGCAGTTTCGGTTATTCCGATGCCTGCTCGATGTCTTGTTCCAAGACTTTTGCTCAGTGTTCTGTCCTCAGTAAGCGGCAGATAACAGCCGGCTGCAACAATTCTGTTTCTTCTGACAATAAGCGCTCCGTCATGAAGAGGAGAATTGTGGAAGAACACGTTTTCAAGAAGCTGATTGGAAACCTCTGCATCAAGGCTTGTGCCTGTTCCGGCTATTTCGCCAAGTCTTGTTTCACGTTCAATAACAATAAGCGCTCCTGTTTTTGTGAGAGACAAATTGCCTGCCGCAAGAGCAATACTGTTGATGGTCTCTCCCATATTATAACTTCCTGCACTGGGGTCTGCTTTAAATATAGCACCAACATTGAACCTGCCCATTTTTTCAAGAACCCTTCTGAGCTCGGGCTGGAAAACTATGATAAGCGCAAGAATACCAAATTGCATGAGGTTGACAAGTATGTAGTTGAGCGCGTTAAGCTGCAGCCATTCACTCAGCTGAGTTGCAACTAGCAGAATTATAATACCTTTCATAACCTGCTGAGCACGCGTTTCTTTTACAAGACTTCCCACCTTGTAAAATATATAGGAAACGATTATTATATCAATAATATCAATCCATCCTATATACACAAAATTTTTAAGCGGTTGAATGAAATTCACACTTTTCACCTCTGTTGTTTTTCTTTATATAATAAATTTCAAATTACTTCTTAGCGAATCTTGATTGTTTTGTCCACCGCTTTATACAGCGGATATCCAAAAAGATAACAAACCACCGCTTCCCCCGCTGCAACAGTCAGCATATTAAGCCAGATTGCTGCACTTCCGGGAACAAAAAAGGTTATTATGGTTCCAACAATAATTCCGTTTGCAACGACCGGCATGAGAAGTGCGATAAAAGGTTTTTTTCTCAGCAGGTATGTAAAAATTGCCGCAATAAGCGTTGCCAGTGTGCCGAACGGCAAATCAACCATCATCATAGGGCTTGCAAGATTTGTTATAAAACAACCTATAGCAAGTCCGGGAATTGCCCATGGCGAAAGCAGTGCAAGCGAGCAGAGCGCTTCAGAAAGTCTAAGCTGCAGCGGCCCGAAACTTATCATAGATATCCCGGGAAGAAAAGATATTCCGGCATAAATTGCCGCTATAACTCCTGCAAAAACAAGCCCTCTTGTTTTGGAAATTTTCATACTATCATCTCTTTCTTGTTTTGTTTTAAGTCAGGTTATCGCGACTGACTTTATATACATATATATTATATCATCATTTTTTTGTCTTTGCAACAGGATTTTATGAAAAAAAGACGAACATTTCAAATGTTCGTCTTTAATATTTTTATAGTACATTCTGAAGAAATTGTTTTGTTCTTTCATCTATGGGAGATTCAAAAATCTCTTGAGGCGTGCCCTCTTCAACAATCTGGCCGTCAGACATGAAAATTACTCTGTCTGCAACCTCACGGGCAAACCCCATTTCGTGAGTAACAACAACCATTGTCATCCCCTCTTTTGCTAGCCCTTTCATAACCGTCAGAACTTCTCCGACCATTTCAGGGTCAAGCGCACTTGTGGGTTCGTCAAAAAGCATAACATCGGGGTTCATACAAAGAGCACGAACGATAGCTACCCTCTGTTTCTGTCCGCCCGAAAGCTGGGAGGGATATGCTTCCGCCCTGTCAGCAAGTCCAACTCTTTCAAGAAGTTCCATTGCTTTCTTTTCCGCATCTTCTTTACTCATTTTAAGAAGTTTCATAGGAGCTGTAGTGAGATTTTTAAGTACAGTCATATGCGGGAACAAGTTGAAATGCTGAAACACCATACCCATTCTTCTGCGATGAAGGTTTATATTCACTTTTACATCTGTTATGTCAATATCTTCAAAAAGAATTGTACCGGAAGTAGGTGTTTCAAGCAGGTTGAGAGACCTTAAAAATGTTGATTTGCCACTTCCCGAGGGGCCTATGATAACAACAACTTCGCCTTTTGATATATTTGCCGACACATTGTCAAGAGCTTTTATTTCTCCGCCATAATAGTGTTTGCAAAGATTTTCTGTTTTAATAAGAAAATTATCTTTCACTCTTACGCAGCCTCCTCTCAAGGATGTCAACAAACTTTGTAAATACAACTACCAGCACAAGATAAATTGCCGCAACGGCAAGCAGCGGGAAGAATGCATCGTAGGTTCTGCCACGGATAATATCGCCGCCACGCGTCAAATCCTGAAGGGCAACATATCCGCACACAGATGTTTCTTTGAGCAATACTATAAACTCGTTTGCAAGAGCCGGAAGAATGTTTTTAAACGCCTGGGGAAGCACAATGGTAAACATTGTCTGCATATAGTTAAATCCAAGCGAACGACCTGCTTCTGTCTGCCCCTGGTCAATGCTCATAATACCCGAACGAACAATCTCTGCAACATATGCGCCCGAATTTATGCCAAACGCAAGAACTGCAACAAGCACCTTATTGTTGGAAGTTACAAAAATTACATAGTAAGCTATCATAAGCTGCAGCACAACCGGTGTACCCCTTATAACAGTAAGATAAATGTTTGCAATAGCATTAAAGAATTTAAGTAAAAATCTTTTAAATGGCGATTTTGTATCCCCGATAATTTTATCGTGGGTTGAGCGAATACCTGCAATAATAACACCGATAGCAATACCTAAAAGAACAGAAAAAAATGTAATCTCAAGGGTTACAAGAAGACCGTCTGTCAGATAGTGCCATCTGTTGTCTTTTATAAAATTAAGATAAAATCTTTCACTAAATGTCATTTTACTATCCTTTCAAATAACAGTGTCCCAAAAACAGAATTAGAAAAGAGGTAGTTTTACCTGCCTCTTTTCTAAACTATGTAATATCAAAAATTATTCTTCAATATATTTGTCCATTATAGCTTCAACTGTGCCGTCAGCAATGATTTCTTCAAGTGCACCGTTGATTTTTTCAAGAAGCTCTGTATTTTCTTTTGATACAGCAATGGCATATTCTTCCAATGAATAAGCATCTGCAATAATTTCAAGACCTTCGTTTGCAGCCACGAGAGCTTTTGCAACTTCGCCGTCGATAACTACGCAGTCAATTTTGCCGTTTTTAAGACTTTCAACTGCAAGAGCGCCGTTCTGGAAACGTTCTACAGCATCATCGCCGAATTCTTCAGTAACCTGAGTGTCGCCTGTTGTGTTGATCTGAACACCGATTTTTTTGCCTTCAAGGTCAGCTTTTGCTGCGATAGCACCGCCGGAAACAACAATGATAGACTGAGCTGTTGATGTGTAAGGAATTGTGAAGTTAATCATATTCTTTCTGTCTTCAGTAATTGTGATACCGCTCATAGCGATGTCAGCTTTACCTGTCTGTGCAGCACCGATAACTGAGTCAAAACTCATATCCTGAATGTCAAGTGTCATACCGATTTTTTCACAAACAGCATTCATGATTTCAACGTCAATACCAACGATTTCATCATTTTCATAGAATTCGTACGGCGGGAAGTCTGCGCTTGTTGCCATTGTAAGAACGTTGTCATCTGTTTTTTCTCCGCAACCTGCAAATACTGCAAGTGCAAGAATTGCTACCATAATAATTGCTAATACTTTTTTCATTTCCTTTTACCTCCAAAAATTTAATTTATGCTCCTATTATATCATCTTTTTTTCACTTGTCAATAGTTTTTTTAAATTTTATGCAAAATTTATTTAATTTTATGTATAATTATGCTATCCTTGTGCAAAATAACAATAGAAGAAACTATATTTTGTCATTTTTTTCAAAGAATGGGCTTGATTTTATATATATTATAATGATATAATGAATAGGGCACAACAAAAAGGCGTCTCCGGGGAGATGCCTTTTTTTAATATATAGGAGGACATTATGACTAAGCCTTTTGACAATGATAAATATTTGCATATGCAATCGCAAAAAATACTGGAGCGAATAGACCACTTTGGCGGCAAACTCTATCTTGAGTTTGGCGGCAAGCTTTTTGACGATTTTCATGCTTCACGGGTTTTGCCGGGGTTTGAACCGGACAGCAAGGTTAAAATGCTGTTGCAGCTTAAAGACCAGGCAGAAATTATCATTGTTATCAGTGCCGACGCTATCGAAAAAAACAAACGGCGCGGCGACCTTGGCATTACTTACGATCTGGAAGCCCTGCGTCTTATAGATGCTTTTCGCGGAATAGACCTTTTTGTGGGCAGTGTTGTTATAACTCACTATCATTCCCAGCCGGCTGCCGATGCTTTTGAAAAAAGGCTGAAAGGGCTTGGAATTGATGTTTACAAACATTATGTAATTCCAAACTACCCTGCAGACATTCCTCTTATTGTCAGCGACAATGGTTACGGTAAAAACGATTATATAAAAACAAGCCGTTCGCTTGTAGTCGTAACTGCTCCCGGACCGGGCAGCGGCAAAATTGCCACCTGTCTGTCCCAGCTTTATCACGATTATAAAAACGGTGTGAAATCCGGTTATGCAAAATATGAAACCTTCCCTGTATGGAATCTGCCTCTCAAACATCCGGTAAACCTGGCGTATGAAGCAGCTACCGCTGACCTGGATGACCTTAATATGATTGACCCCTATCATCTGGAAGCGTATGGCGAAACGACCGTTAACTATAACCGCGATGTTGAAATTTTCCCGGTACTCAGCACAATGTTTGAGAAAATACTTGGTGAGTCGCCCTACAAAAGTCCTACTGATATGGGTGTTAATATGGCAGGCTTTTGTATTTCGGACGATGAGGCTGTAATAGAAGCTTCAAAACAGGAAATTATAAGACGGTACTGCAATATTTGTTGTGCACAGAGAGAAGGGCTTGCCGACCAGTCGGAAGTTTACAAAGTGGAGCTTCTGATGAATCAGCTGGGAATTTCAAAAGACAACCGTCCGGTTGTTGCTGCAGCAGTAAACCGTGCAGAAGAAACAGGTGGTCCTGCAGTTGCTCTTCAGCTTAAAGATGGAAAAATGGTGACAGGAAAAACCACTTCCCTGCTTGGCGCCTCCGCCGCACTTATATTAAATGTATTAAAAGAGCTTGCGGGCATTGACCACGAGGTTGAACTCATTTCCGCTTCGGCAATCAAACCTATACAGGCGCTTAAGGTTAACCACATGGGTAATCACAACCCCAGGCTTCATTCGGACGAAATTTTAATTGCACTTGCAATTTGTGCTTCAACCGACAAAACTGCCGCACTTGCGTTAGACCAGCTTCCCAAGCTGAAAGGGTGCGAAGCGCATTCGTCAGTTATTTTGTCACGAGTTGACGAAAACGTGTTTAAAAAGCTTGGTGTTAACCTCACCTACGAACCGCAATATCAGACCAAAAAATTGTATCACGCAAAATAATAAAAGCCCGCCGTTAGCGGGCTTTTAAATTTATAAATATTCTCTTATATCCACCGTCAGATCGTGTTCCAGATTTATAAGACGTCGGCAAATGTCTTTGGACTTGTCATCTGCTCCGTCATATTTGTTTAGATAACGGTTAAGCGATTTTACTCCCATGTTGCATCCGTCTGTCATAAGGTCTGCAATGGTGGAATCACTTTCATTTACTGTCATCATAACGTTTGTTTTAATCCAGGACATACCTTTTGCTATTGGCGATGGTTCTTTTCCGCTTTCATTACACTCATTTAAAATTTCATGTATTTCGCTGCCTATTTGCTGATGTTCTTCCTTGTTTTTAATAAGCAGTTTCCTGAAAGCTTCGCTCCCTACATTGTCAATAACATCGTCTATGGAATCCACTCCCATTTTAACGCCTGCATTACATTCTTTCAGCAGTTTAACGGTATCTTCATTTATCATAATTTTATCACCTCATGATTATCTTTACCAAAAAACTGCCGATATATTAAAAAAAGCGGATTTCCGATTTTCCGGAAATCCGCAATATTTTTTATTCACCAAAAACTACGCTGGAATCTGTACCCTCAACATATGCTTTTGCTGTCATGCCCTCTTCAATTTTGAAGGTAGCTTTAACTGTTTTCTGTGTACCCAACTCAAACAGGTGTTCAATAGTTGCATATTTAACAAGTTCATTGTTTTTATAAAGACCGATAACAATAGTCTCATCGTTACCTTCTCCAAGAACGTTCACGCTGAATGTAACAGTTTTGCCAACCACACTGTCAAGGTTCTGAACCGCCGCACCACCTGAAATTCCGAGGTTAGCTGAAATTTCAAGTTCTATCAGACCATTATCCTCACCGGTTACATAGTTTGATTTAAGATGTGGGAATCCTCCGTTAACAGTTGAACTGAACGCCCAGTTTGTTGAGAAGCTTGGCCAGCTACTATATGTTTCCTGAAGTTTAAGCTGTGTATTTGTTTTGGAAGTTCCTGCTCCGGCAACAGCCTTATAACCTGTAGCTTTCTTATAATAACAATCTGACAAATCGGTGCTTGTAGCCCCAACCAGTCCGCCTGCTCTGTCAAGCTTTTCTCCTGCAGTAACAGTTGCATAACCTGTTGCATAGCTTTCGCTAATTTCCGCACCGTTGAGTCCTACAAGACCGCCTGCATACGCAAGTTTTGTTCCTGTTGTAGCAGTCGCGATTGTTCTGCCTGTAGCATATGTTTGCAAAATTTCGCCTGATGCAAATCCTACAAGACCGCCGGCAAAGGTTTCGCCGTTAGCACATTCTGTTGTGGCTGTTACCTGACCCGTCGCAAAAGACTTTCTTATAAAGCCGTTGCTGTAACCTGCAAGACCGCCTGCATACGCCACAGCGTTGCCCGCAGAGTTAACAGCTTTCGCTGAAATGTTTTTAAGTGCGTGAGAATTAACAATCGTGCCGCTGCTTGCGCCAACCACGCCGCCTGCATAAACATACGGATTTATAAGATTGTTTGCAGAGGTTGCAGTTGCATTCGCAACAACATACGATTTGCTGTTTGTAATATTCCCTGTATTATAACCTGCAATACCGCCGGCATAAACGCTTATTCTGTCAACATCTTTAGCAGACCCTGCCGCTGCGGACGCCGTTATAACAACTTCACCGTTTGCACTGCATCCGGAAATTGTGCCGCTGTTTTTGCCCGCAATAAGACCTGCATAAACATTTGAACCAACAAGATTGGAAGTAGCTGCTACTGTAATATCAGCTGTTACTTTACAGTTTTCCACAACACCACCTGCATTGTCTGCAACAATAACACCAACGTATGCAGTTTCTGCAGAAACAAACACATCATCTGTCGGAACAATTTCAAGATTTTTTATTGTTCCTTTGTTCACGCCGAAAAGACCTGAAACTTCAGACAAGCCCATAGGAGTGCTGATAAAACAACCGTTTCCGTCAAACACACCTGTAAACGGCGCCGACTCAAGTCCTATCGGTCCCACTGTCGAAGCAACGTTTAAGCTCTTACCAAGCTTATAATGAGCCGACAGATTATTGTTTACAAGAGCAAGGTCTGCCGCCGATGAAATAATATACGGACTTGCTGCAGTACCATTGCCGCTCATTGCAAAAACATTGCTTGGCAAAAGCATTGCCAGCATTGCAAAAACAAGAACTAAAGATTTAATATTTTTTCTCATAAAAATTCCGCCAACCTTTATATTTGATTTCGGATATACATATATATATTTATATTATCACAATAAATTTATTTTGTCAATACTACATAATTATTATAATGTAGTTTTTTTCATATAAATATATCGAGGTGATTTATGTGAACATAAGCTTTTTTAAAAATATTCTCTTTTTCTTAAGTCTTCATCTTGTTCCCTGTATATTTTTTCTTTCTCCCGCAAGAAGCCTCGATCCACCTTCCGTGCCCACTTACTCGCAGACAATCTCTGTCTATTTCAAAGAAGAGGACAAAGTGAAAACCGTGCCTCTGGAAGACCACCTTTTAGGGGTTGTGTCCGCTGAAATGCCGGTAAGTTTTCCGCTTGAGGCTTTAAAAGCGCAGGCAGTTGCTTCCCGCAGCTACATTCTGGACAAACTGGCCTCAGGCGGAGACAAAATCGAAGGCCATAAAGGCGCTGCCGTCTGTACAGACAGTTCGCATTGCAAAGCCTGGATTTCAAAAGAAGCCCGGCTTAAAAGCTGGCCGGAAAAGGATGCGGAAAAAAACTGGGAAAAAATAACCGCCGCAGTAGAGTCTACTGCAGGCGAGTATATGACTTATGACGGCGAACCCATAACCGCCGTGTTTTATGCAATTTCCTCCGGCAAGACCGAACGTGCCGTAGATGTCTGGGGCGGAGATGTTCCCTACCTCCAGAATGCCAACAGCATACACGACAAAAATGCCCCCGGCTACAGTTCAAAGAAAGAATTTTCTTTCACCGAGGTTAAGTCGCTTCTCAAAGAAAAATTCCCCGAAATAAAACTTTCCAAAAACCCTGCCGACTGGTATTCGGACGAAACCCGTTCCACCGGCGGAGCCGTCCTGTCCTGCAAGTTCGGCAATATACCACTTAAAGGGACCGAGGTCCGCACACTTTTTTCACTCCGTTCCCACAACTATCGCCTTTCCTTTAAAGATGATACTTTCATATTTGATGTCGTAGGCTATGGCCATGGGGTAGGCATGAGCCAGTGGGGCGCAAAGTTTTATGCCGACGATGGCAAAAACTACCGCGACATTTTGAGAATATATTATAAAGGTGTTGAGTTTGTAAAATAACTGCTTATTTGTAAATATAAAATCCGTTTCCTTTTATGCGCTGTGACTCGGCAAAAACGATGAAAGCGCCCGGGTCAACAGAAAGAATTTTTTTCTGGAAGCTTTCGCTTTCACTTTCTTTCAGAGCGCAGAAAAGCATTTGTTTTTCGCTGTTTGTGTATACTCCTTTAACATCTATCAGCGTAACCCCGCGGGAAGAGGTCTCAACAAGCATTTTTGAAATTGTTTCTCCCTCGTCTGTTATAACAAAGGCAATCCTTGAAACGTTTAGTTTACTTATAATAAAATCAATGGAATAGCTGGAAACAAAAAGGGATGCAATGCCGAAAAGTACAAGCTCAACGTTTTTAAACACTATGAGCGATACAAGAATTATAATTCCATCAACAAAGAGTAGCATCTTTCCTATTGGGACAGAGCTGAACTTTGACTGAATAATTCTGCCGACAATGTCGGTACCTCCTGTTGATGCACCTGCTGCAAACGCCAGACCTATACCAAGTCCATAGAGTGCACCACCAAAAACTGCTGATAAAATGAGGTTTTCGGTATATATCGGAAAAACGCTGAAAAGCTGTGTGAAAAGGGACAAAAGCGTTACTCCCAGCAGTGTTTTTAACACAAATTCTTTTCCCAGCACTTTCAGCCCCACCGCAAGAAAAAGTATATTAATCAGAAAAAAACTGACGCCCGGTTGCAACCCAAAAGTGTGGAACAAAATGGTGGAAATGCCCGAAGCTCCGCCGCCAACAATTTTGTTGGGCGTTAAAAAGGAGCCTATTGCAAACCCTGTTATTACAACCCCGATTAAAGTGTATAAAAATGATATTGATTTTTTCATACTTTTCTCCTTTTAATGTGCGTCAGCACAGTTCATTCTATAAAGACTGTATAATTTAGATGCCAATGCTTTTAAATGAATTGACAACTATGTTGTCATGAATTGGCGTTCCGCCATGATTTCTCGCTAACGCTCCATGAATTGAATTACCTTTATAATGCACTTTAGTGCAATTCATGAGATCTTTGATTTCAA
>JAZNIU010000047.1:0-24427 GCA_045577655.1 Clostridia bacterium | reverse complement strand
TTATAATAATCTCCCATATCTACGCTGCGGGCACTTTCTTCCTCTGTGAGCAGGGTTTCAAAAAGCTTTTCACCGTGGCGTGTGCCAATGGTTTTTATACCTGTATCGCCAAACAACAGCTGATCAGCTTTTGCCAGGTCGCCGATTGTGCTTGCATCCGATTTCTGAACAAACAAATCGCCCGGCTCGCCGTGTTCAAAAGCAAACATAACAAGGTCCACCGCTTCATCAAGATTCATAAGAAATCTTGTCATATCGGGATTTGTAACTGTAATAGGTTTACCCTCTTTTATCTGGTCTATAAACAGCGGAATTACTGAGCCGCGGCTGCACATAACATTTCCGTATCTGGTGGTACATATTGTTGTTTTGCCTGCAGCAACACGGGCGTTTGCTCCCGCAACTTTTTCCATCATAGCTTTTGATATTCCCATTGCATTTATGGGATATGCCGCTTTGTCTGTTGAAAGGCACACAACCTTTTTTACTCCCGCCGCAACTGCCGCGTGAAGCACATTGTCTGTTCCCTCAACATTTGTTCTCACCGCTTCCATCGGGAAAAATTCGCAGGAAGGCACTTGCTTAAGCGCTGCAGCGTGAAAAATATAATCTACATCCGAAACTGCATCTTCAACAGACCTTATATTTCTGACGTCACCTAAATAAAAAGACACTTTTTCTGCAAGGTCAGGATGTTTTCTCAAAAGCTCGTGGCGCATATCGTCCTGTTTTTTCTCGTCGCGCGAGAAAATTCTTATTTCTGCAAGGTCGGAATCTAAAAAGTGTTTGAGCACTGTCGAACCAAAAGACCCTGTTCCTCCCGTTATCATAAGTGTTTTCCCTTTAAAAAGCTTTGATTTTATCATATCTATCTTTCCTTTCGGATTTTTATCTTAAGAGTTCCTCAAGTTTATCGCAGAAAGGTTTAAAACTTTCTGCCTCTTTGTCCATTCTGCCAAGAATTTCCCGTTTCATATCTTTCCCCATCAATTCATCTGCTTTTTGTTTGATAGAGCCAAAATTTTCCCCTTTATAGTCGGTCTTAAAATACCAGTCGCTGTAGCCCAGTCTGTTTAAGACATCCAGTGTTTTTGGTGTATGCACCTTTTCAAATTCCATCCCGTGAGAAATACAAATAACCGGTGTGCCGTTTTTCATGGAAAGCAGCGTTCCATGGAAAAAAGTTGTGAACGTTATCTTAAAATATCTGAACACATATGCCCATTCAAACGGCTCCAAATCATACAAATTAACATCTGCATCTTTCAGCCTAATATAAAGAGCGACAATCTGATATTCTTTGCCGTATAAAGACCGAATCATCCTGCACATTTTAGGCGAGCCCATAACACCTATCGTCGGTTTTTCAAAATCGAACCCCCGTTTTTTGAGCCTCTTTTTTAAACTGTTTATGCTAATAGGTAAATTGTCTACATCAAGGAAAACTGTCGGGTCACAGGTGTGTACCGGAGAAAGTGTGCAACCACTCCATTTCACCATTTCTTCCGTTGCCTCGTCCCGCACACCGATAAACTTAAAATCAGAAAAAATCTCGCCCATTTTGGTTCTGTTTTGTTCCTGGCACTTTAAAAAGTCCATCCCGTAACAGCTTGCCGCATAGCTCAGTTTCATGCACTTCACTGTTTTGTCGGGGAAATATGCGTTTGGAAATCCTCGTATAACATAGTTCCAGACTGCGTCACTTCCTACAACTAACACATCATACCTCTCATTTATAATTTTGAACAATTTATGGAAAGAGTTATCGAGAATTGAATAGTCTGAAAGCATAAGCTTGTCCTGACTTTTTTCAAAAACCTTGTTTCTTTTTCTTTTATAGTACAAGTACTCATATACTTTGAGTATGATTCTTTTAATATTTAAAACAGAAAATTCTTTAAACAGCTTTTTTAACTCTTTTTTAAAAGAAAAGTGGTAATAGTCATAAATAGCCTGGGTGCTGTAGTCAATTATTTCTACCCTGCAATCGCCAAAAACATCTTTTATTTTGTTTGACAGCGAATAAGCCTGCATAACCGCACCATTATTTGTACTTTTATGAAAAGTAAGTATCCCAATTTTCATGTGCGTTCCCTCAAAAACAATTTATTTTTTAACATACCTTTTAATATATTTACTGTTGATGCAAATGATTCAGTCTTGTGGAATATACCAATTATTGTTATATTGGGTATAAGGGCACACAATACAACACCAACTAATAGCTTAACAACCCCTTGTTGTGGACATATAACATTTAATAATGTGCTTGTTAAAATACAACATGCGACAGTAACAGAACCATATAGAATATATGTTTTAAAATATTCCAAAACATTTATATGAAATACTTTCTTATATATTAGCCACGGATCATACCAAAGCTGTGTTGTGACTCGCGAAATAATTGTTCCCAGAAAAATCCCTGCAATTCCAATCCATTTTGCCAATACTATTGATGTTACAATATTTATTATAGCCATAATTACCGGTCTGTATTTCCCCTGAACAAAGAGTCCGTTTGATGTTCTGAACTGTGTTACAGGACTAAGCATCCCACGGATATAAAACTCAATAAGAAGCAATGCAACAATGTATCCGCTAAACACATGTCGTCCGCTTTGCCAAATATGCATAAACGGATTTAACAATGTCCAAAGACTGGTAACACAAAAACAATAAAGCCAGAAACATATAAATAACATCTTCCGAAATATCTTATATTGATGTTTTTCATCCGAGGTAGCCGCAAGATTGCCTACGCTTGCAGACGTGTTAGAAAAAAGAATCATCACAAATGAATATATTTGTGCAGTTATCAAATTATAGTTGCCAAGTATACCTGCACTGCTTGTCCCAAACAGTGCTGAAATCAAGATATTGTCTGTTCCATTTAAAACAGTTCCCGATACTTTATACATGGCAAGTGCCTTAGTATCTTTAAAAAGAGCCTTTTTTTCGCTCTCTTCCAATTTTTCTTTACTTTTCTCTTTTAGGATTGGATATTCATGTTCTGCAACCTTGGCAACTATCAAATTCTGAGTAAAACTGAATATAACAGAGCAAACAAGGTAAATAATAAAACTTTTGAAAACAAGTAATGCTATGCATTCCACAATCATCTTAACTATTGATATAATAACGCTGTATTTGGAAACCAAATGGTTCTTTTGTACAGCAATAAGAAAAGTGGACTTGTATATTAATAAATAGGAAACAGATGTATTTGCAAGATAAAACAAATATATGAGCCGCAAATTTTCTTTTATGCTTGGCGCATCTTTTATTATGTACTCCAAAAACGGCAGCAAACACAAGCCTAATAGAAAAATTATAGCCGCAATGGTTGAATATATTTTTTTATAAGCATTCATAAGTTTGCTGATTTGCCTGTTATCATTCTCAGCAATAGGTTTATACAAAGCATACGTTATCGCTGTTCCGATTCCAAGTTCTGCAAACGACAGTACGGTTAACACATTTGTAAAAACACTGGAAACCCCTGCATATTCTATTCCAAGAATATGCAGGAAGACCGTTCTTGTAATAAATGTCGTGAAAAAGCCTGAAATTTTTACTGCGGTTCCGCCAATCACATTTAGAATTGTATTCTTTGTTCTGCTATTACTATTCATTTTTATTCCGCTTTCTTCCGTCTTTCAACATATTACTGTAGTTTACTTCTTTGTTTTTGCTGTTAACTTGTTCAGTTTCACTCTTAATCCCTGTTCTGTTTCTCCAAAGTGGGCCTGTATTACAGTGTTCCCACTACTATGGTTCCCTTCTATCACAGCAAAACCATGTTCTGTAATAGCAATATCCCATGCCATATACCTCATTTTGGGAACTACAGTTGTAAGTTTATACAGATACTTGTTAAGCTCGTCCCACATAGGAATCTGAAACCCAATGTGGTTGTCGTTATCTTCCTTATCTGCGGTTACTGTTTTCTTGGTGTGTGAATTGCCGCAAATTTGTCCGCTAGTAATGTCAATCGGCGCAATACGTCCTCCTGTGCTGATGTTGTCAATTTCGCTGCCATTTGCACCATACCTGATCCCAGCAAACAAAATATCCATTTTTTCATCATTTCTAACAGTAATAATCCTCATCGTATTTAGCGATGATGTATTTAGTTCATTGACTTTAGGATGATTACGGAGAACCTCTTCTGCAATACCGGTTTTATATCCATCAAGCAGACTATCAATCTCTGGTTGGGTCAAATTACTGCAATTATGCACAATTTTTATTCCTTTCCCGCTATCTCCATCTATAGGTTTTATAATTACATCATCATATCTCTTAAAAAACGAATAAATGCCTTCTCTATCCTTAGATAATTTTATCCAATCACGTGCAATAAATGCTGAATATTTTTCATTAAATTCGTCTTTATTTTTGTATATATGGTAAAGAGAACTATCATTTAGCTTACTATAGGCGTTTAAGTTTGAACCGGTTGTAATAAATGTTTTTTGATTGCTAAGAGTGCGTTTAACAAAATTCAAATTATAATATTCCTTAAAAGTACAGCCTGTAACCAACAAGCTGAGCATCATCTTAAACCATATAACCAAAACAGGCTTTTTTTCCTCTATGGCAATCTGGCGAGGAACTGTCAATCCACATTGCTTCTCTCTACCTTTTATGATGTTTATCAGTTCTCCCATAAATATTATTTTATAAAATTTAAAATACATGATTTCCCGTCCTTTCATGAATCAGCAAAACATGGACAACAAAGCTCAAAACTCCCTATTTGTTTTTATAATTAAGCTATCATATTTAAAACTTTTTCTGCCTCTATTAGCCTTTCGAACTCATTTTCCCAATTCAGTTCCATAGACATTTTAAGTGCATTTTCTTTGCACTTTTTATAAAATTCTTTGTCGCCATACAGCTTCAAAACCGCATCTGCAAAGCATTTTGGAGTGTTTTCCTCAAGGATAATACCAAATTCATATTTTCCGTTCAAATAGCGGTGTTCCGGAATGTCGGACATTATAACCGGAAGCCCTGCCGCAGCATACTCAAACAGTTTGTTTGATACCGACAGCTTAAAGTTTAAACTTACCGGCTCTGTTATTGCCACCCCCACGTGCGACCTTGCCGCCATCAGAACAAGTTCTTCCACTTTTACAGGCGGGTAGAAAACTACATTTTCAGCTTCAAGTTCTGCTGCCCTGTCACGAAGCTGCTGTTCAAGATAGCCAAACCCTCTCTGGCAAATCTTAACATTTTTATCTTCTATGAGTGCAGCTGCTTCTATCATAAGCTCATATCCTCTGCCCTCATAAAACTGGCCGTGGTTAAGTACCTCAAACCCCGGATTTTTCTGAGTCTGTTCTGCCACCGCTTCCCGTTTTAAACAGCAGTTTGTCACAACCATAGGTTTTTTTATTCTGTATTTCTTTTCAAAATATTTTGCTGCAGCATTGCTGACACAAATCATAAGGTCTATATGTTTTACCAGATATCTTTCGAAAAGTGCATACACCCAGGAAAGAAGAGCTTTTTTGTTTTTGGCACAATAGTTTTGTGTGTTTATTTCATGCGAATCGTAAATAATTCTGCAATTTAATTTTTTTGCTGCAAAATAGGCAGGTATAAGTGCGTTTAGATCATTAGCATGAATAATCTCAGCGTTTGTCCTCACAATTGCCTGATAAACAGATTTTTGTATCTCATACTCTCTCTTAAGCTTTTTATATATGCTGCCAAGCTTGCCCACAAGCTTTTCGTCTATCTTTGCAATTTCGTAGGGACAGGCAATCTGTTTTACTTTTTCTTCATCATACCGGTTGCATGCAAAACCTACACAACAAACATCAATGCCCTGCCTCATATATTCAGCTATCTGTTTTCTTACCCTGGGGTCATAATAAACAGAGTTCCGGACAACATCACATACCCTCATTTGCAAAATCCTCCAAAAATTTTTCTGCATCAGCGAACTTATCTGCATTTTCGAGAATCCACATTTCGCCTCTGTCCCACCATTTAAGCTTGAGCAATTTATTAACTGTTTTTTCATCAAACCGCATTTTTATTTTTTTTGCAGGCACGCCACCTACAACCGCATAAGGAGGAACATCTTTTGTTACCACTGCTCCTGCCGCAACAATTGCGCCGTCACCAATCTTAACGCCGCCGACAAGAAGGACGCCATTTCCTATCCATACATCATTTCCAATTTGTGCTTTTTCGGTATCTTCGCAAAACTTATCTTCCAAAACATAAGTTTTGCCGCACTGCTTTTTTGTGGAGAAAAACGCCGGATGTGTAGAAACCCATTTTTCTGTTGGATGAGTTCCTGAAACAGTTTTCACATTTCCGCCAATTGAGCAGTATTTCCCTATATTCGCAGAAATTCCGCATCTGCTTCCTATATAACTGCAATATCCCATCTTACCGGAAAACGTGCTGCCCTCGCCTATTGCATTGTAGCCTTCAAACTCTGAGCTTCTGCCAATATTTACATTTTTGCCCAGTTTCAGCGTCCTGTTTTTCGATTTAATTATCAGACGTTTTATATGCTGTTTAATTTTCATATTCTACTCCTCAAACGCTCCCAAAATTATTTTTCTGATGTTTTCGGGCGTGTGTTTAAAATAGATTTCTTTTATCTTTTCCGCAGGTAAAACCAACCCTGCATTTTCCCTCATAAAAGAAACGATTTTCACCACATTTTCCTCGCCATATACATTAAAGCACGCCGGGTGTTTTTCCAGCAGAGCATTTTTATTTTCTTTATGAGTAAAATTCAAAATGGGTTTGCCTGTTGCAATATACTCAAAGGTTTTGCTGGGCGCAAATTCTGGTGCGGTATTTTCCACATTAACCAGAATGTCTGCTTCTGCATATATCTCAGCCAGCGTCTCTTCATTTACCATATTGTGCAACAATATCTTCCCGCCTGACATTTGTGCTGCTTTTTTTATCATACTGTCACAATCGGAACTGCAGTATAGATGCAGCAAAAATTCATCCGGCAGTTTAACTATCGTTTCAAGAAGCACTTTAGGGTTTCGGATTTTTTTGTAAAACCTGCCGGCATATACAAGATTTATTTTCCCGTCCGAAAGAATTTTTTTGTCCGCTTCGCAGGTTTGCTCTTTTTGTTCTATCATATAGGGCAAGGGAGAAACCTTTTCTTCCTGTCCTTTTTTGAGAAATTCGCAATTATTGTAAATTTCTTCTGAAAGCAGGTTTTTGTCCGCAAAAGACAAAACCTTTTTTTCAAACCGTGCTGCCCTTTTTTTGCCCGCATTTTTTGCAGCGTAAGAGTCTGCAAGATATGTAACCCATTTAACTTCAGGGTGCGCCTTTTTAAATTTTTCTGCGGCACAATGGCACGCCATAGGTCCGCTGACCGAGAACACAATGTCTATCGGGTTTTCACTGTGTATTTTTTCAAGTGTTTTAAAAGCTTCATTCTTATACCAGAAAAGATTGTTTGGATGCCGGAACAAATCAAGAAAATATACGGGCAGTTTAAATATGTGATAAAGAACTTTTTTTCCTGACAAACGAAGCTTTTGTTGCAAAAGAAAATATCCGGTGCAGGCAGGAACAATTTTTTTGCCGTTATGCACATAACCTTGCGAGCTTTCACCTGCTGTGCAAACAACCTGCACATCATACAAGTCCGCCACGGCAGAAATATTTTTTTCTGCACATTTGCCTGCAGGTGCGCTGCCCGGATAATATTCTCCAACAACCATTACAACATGTTTTTTCACACTATCACCCTATAGTCTCCAATATATATAACCCTTGTTTTCAACCTCTTTTTTATCAAAAATGCTTTTTACATCAATTAAAACCTTTTCGCAGTCCGGACATTTTTTAAAGAATTTGTCCACATTTTCCAGTGTCATCTCTTTAAACTGCCTGTGTGCAACTGCAAATATAACACAGTCGGCATCTGAAATGTCTTTCATTTCTATAAGCTCTATGCCATATTCTTTTTTCGCTTCACCCTTATCGGCCCATGGATCTGCAACACATACCTCAGCACCATTTTCTTTAAGCATTTTTATAATGTCGTACACTTTGGAATTTCTCGTGTCACCACAGTTTTCTTTGAAAGTGATGCCTAAAACAGCAACTTTTGCAAGGTTTGCGGGTTTGCCCGTCTCTGCAAGTTTCTTCACTACTGTCTTTGCCATAAACTCTCCCATACTGTCGTTTATTTTTCTGCCTGCCGTTACTATCTGACCGTGATAGCCTAATCTTTCAGCCTGATAAATAAAGTAATAGGGGTCAACACCGATACAGTGTCCGCCCACAAGTCCCGGGCGGAACTTTAAAGCATTCCATTTTGTGTCCATGGCAGTTGCAACTTCTTCTGTGTCTATATCCATTCTGTCAAATACCATCGCAAGCTCGTTCATAAAAGCAATGTTAATATCCCTCTGTGAGTTTTCAGCAATTTTAACCGCTTCCGCAGTTCTTATGGAACTTACTTTATGCACCCCTGCCGAGATAACAAGTTCATATACCTCCGAAATTGTTTCAAGACTTTCATTGTCACAACCCGAAACAACCTTTTTTATGTTTTCCGGTCTGTGAAGCTTGTCCCCCGGATTAACCCGTTCGGGAGAATAGCCCACTTTAAAATCGGTTCCACATTTAAGTCCCGATTCTTTTTCAAGTATGGGTATGCAAACATTTTCTGTAACCCCCGGATAAACAGTGCTTTCAAACACAACGTATGCCCCCGGCATCAGATTTTTCCCCACAATTTCACTGGCTGAGATAACCGGTTTAAGATCGGGAGTTTTGTCAAAATTTATGGGTGTTGGAACCGCAACGATAATAAATTTTGCCTTTTTAAGCATTTCTGGATAGTCGGTGAAATTAACTCCGCTTGCCTTCAGCCCATCACTTCCTATTTCGTCAGTGGGGTCCACCCCTTGCCTGTAAAGGTTTATTTTTTCGCTGTTTATATCAAATCCTATGACATCAACTTTTTTTGCAAAGGCCACCGCTATGGGCAAACCTACATAACCAAGTCCCACAACTGCCAGTTTTTCCTCTTTGCCTATAAGTTTTTTTTGCAAACTCATTTTCTGCACCTACTTTATGGTCATAACCTCACTGTATTTCATCATAAGAACGCCCTCGTCATAGTCGCCGATTTTCTTCTCATTGACTATGCCCAAAAGGTTGTTTACTATCATTTTTATATGGTCTGCACCACACTCGTAGGCGTGGGGATACCCTCCGCCAAACCGTGGATTTACCTCGCATATGTAGTACTCGCCGTTTTTTTCAAAAATGTCTATATCAATCTGGCCTTTAAAGCCTGCTTCAAGCACAAACTTTTCTATAAGCGCAAACAGTTTTTCGTTTTTAAAAGAAACTGCCTTGTCCGTCTCGCCCGCTTTCATCAAAAGCTTTTTCTTTGTAAATATTGACACCACTTCTCCGCTTATCATATCTATATATACGTCTGCTCCGATTTCCTGTCCGTCCAAGTATTCCTGAACCATAAGACCCTCGCTATATTTAAACAAGAAGTCAACCTTCTCGCAGTCGCAAACAATGTTTATCATGTTTGACGCGCTGCCTCTTATGGGTTTTACAATAGCTGGAAATTTTATTCTGCCGCATTTTTCATCCTCAAAAAATTCTTCTTTGTTTTCATAGCTTTTTGCAGTTTTATAGCTATGAGCACGAAGCCAGTTATACATCTCAATTTTGTCAAAGCTCATCTCGCAGAGCTCATAGCTTGAACCAATCACACTGGTTCCCTCATTTTTGAACTTGTCTTCATTTTTTGCAAGAACGGAAAGCTCCGGGTCAATCAAACTTATAACCCCTGTTATTTTTTCTTTTCTGCAAATTTCAATAACCGCGTCAAGATATCCTTCTTCGGTAATTCTGGGCACAATATAATGTTTGTCCGCCTCATAAAGTGCAGGAGCCGTGTCTGTGCAGTCGGCCGCAACAACTGTGCCATTTTTATATAAAGTCTTTTTAAAATACTGAACAATTTTGTTTCTCGTTCCGCAACTTAAAATCAGTATGTTTATTGCCATACGCGGTCCTCCTCCTATAAGCTGATGTCCCCTTTTCGCATATCTGCAAGGTTTGGTTCAACCTCTCCGCTGTTTTCCGCAACATCCTTTTGCCTAACCACCTGTAACAGCGTCATAAATACAATTTTAAGATCAAGAAGAAAGCTTATGTTTTTAACATATTCAACATCTTTTTCAAGCCTTGCGTCCCAGCCTAAAAAATTTCTTCCACTGACCTGCGCAAGACCGCTAAGTCCCGGCCGGACAGAGTGCCTTGCCCGTTCTTTTTCAGTATAATAGGGCAGATATTCCACCAATAGCGGTCTTGGACCCACTATGGAAAGGTCTCCTTTTAAAATGTTGAAAAGCTCGGGCAGTTCGTCAAGACTTGTTGCCCGAAGTTTCCTGCCAAACCTTGTCAGCCTTTCGTCATCAGGCAAAAGATTGCCCTCCGCATCAGTTCGGTCGGTCATTGTTCTGAATTTGTAGAGCGTGAAGATTTTTTCATCTTTCCCCGGGCGCTTTTGTTTAAAAATGACAGGGCTTCCAAGTTTTATTTTTACAAGCAGTGCAATAGCCAGCATAACCGGCAACAAAACAACAATTGCCACAGCTACCAGTACCACATCAATGGTTCTTTTTATGTACTTTTCATACACACTTTTTCTGCCATCTATCATGCCCTGTTCTGCCACCTTATCTCACTCGCTTTTTTTTAGGCGATTTTACTATAATTATAAATTGTTATACATAATTTATTATATATCATTTATAAAATTATGTCAATAGTAGCCTCCTTTTGATTTATATAACAAAAACAGGCATAGTAACAAACTATGCCTGTTATCTTTTCTATATAAAAGGTTCTTTTGCCGCACGGTGAAGTTTAATTTCGTCTATCACGGCGTTTCCTCTGTGCTCCAGCAGGAAAATCAGGATATCTGCCACGTCCTGAGGCATTATCATACCATCAGAGGTAAGGTCGGGTCTTGATACGCCAATCATATCTGTATATACCCCGCCCGGACTTATAACATGAACATTTATACCCTCTTTATACACCTCTTTTGCAAGAGCTTTGGAAAAGCCTATCAATGCGTGTTTTGATGCTGAATACACACTCTGGAAAGGATATCCTTTATGAGCAGTAACCGACGCAATATTCACAATTGTTGCAAAAGAAGATTTTTTAAGATATTTCAGTGAATCTCTGCAAAGCATAAAAGGAGCTTTTGCATTTGTGTCCATTATCATATCATATTCGGCTTCAGTTATCTCTTCAAAGGGGGTGGAATGTGCAACACCGGCATTATTGATAAGAATATCCAGCCCGCCAAATTCTTCGGCTGTTTTTTCAATACTTTCTTTTCTGTAATCGGCGTCGAGAAGGTCTCCGGCAAAATATCGGCAGACTGTGCCATAGTTTTGCTCAATTTCTTCCGACAACTTTTTAAGCTTTTGCTCATTCCGACCAAGCAGCATAAGCTTTACGCCTGCTTCGGCAAGATTTTTAGCCAGCACCTGACCAATTCCGCCCGTAGCTCCACTGAGCAACGCCACCTTATCTTTCAAATCTTTTTTCACCGTCATTTCCTCCGTTTATTTTGTCAGATCTGCAATTGTTGCATCGGTATAGTCCACAATTTTTTGTGTTTCCACCAACAGACACAGTCCTCGGACACCGCCGCTTATATGAACATGAGAAAACAAGGTTGCCGTTTCATCAAAAAAAGTGGGAAATTTTTTCTTCATACCGACCGGCGAACAACCGCCTCTTATGTAGCCGGTAACGGCAAGCAAATCTTTCATCGGTATCATCTCAATCTTTTTTTCGCCCGCTGCCTGAGCCACTTTTTTTAGGTCAAGTTCGGCGTTTGCCGGAATGCAGCAGACTGCATAGCCGTTTTTCTCTCCTTTTAAAACCAAAGTTTTAAAAACCTCTTCAGGCGGAACACCTATTGTTTCCGCAAGATGTTCGCCCGACAAATCATTTTCGTCCACCGGATATTCTTTTGCCTCAAAAGGAATTTTTGCACTTTCAAGCATTCTTTCGGCATTAGTTTTTTTCATAAATATACCTTCTTAGTTTTTAAGACTGTTAAGCGGCGCAGGAATTCTTCCACCTCTCATGATAAATTCATTTGAGGAAAAGTTGTTTACGTCCATAACAGGTCCTGACCCCAAAAGTCCGCCAAACTCAACTGTTTCACCAACTTTTTTCCCATACGCGGGAATTACTCTTACTGCCGTTGTCTTGTTGTTTATCATACCGATAGCCGCTTCGTCCGCAATGATGGCAGAGAGTGTTTCTGCCGAAACATCTCCCGGAACCACAATCATATCAAGCCCCACCGAGCACACGCATGTCATTGCTTCAAGCTTGTCAATGGATAGCGCACCTTCGCGCACAGAAGATATCATCCCTGCATCTTCACTCACCGGTATAAACGCTCCCGACAGACCGCCTACATAAGAGCTTGCCATAACTCCGCCTTTTTTCACTGCGTCGTTTAAAAGGGCAAGTGCGGCAGTTGTGCCGTGGGTTCCGCACTTTTCAAGTCCCATTTCCTCCAGTATGTGCGCAACACTGTCGCCAACTGCAGGAGTCGGCGCAAGAGATAAGTCTACTATACCAAATTCTGCACCAAGTCGTCTGGATGCTTCGCCCGCAACCAGCTGACCCATTCTTGTTATCTTAAACGCTGTCTTTTTTATTGTTTCGGACACTTCACCAAAACTTGCCGATTTCCCAAGTTTTTTAAGAGCATTGTGAACAACTCCCGGTCCGCTTACGCCAACGTTTATAACACATTCCGGTTCTCCTGTTCCGAGAAAAGCTCCCGCCATAAACGGATTATCTTCAACCGCATTGCAGAACACAACAAGCTTTGCACAAGCCATACAACCGTTGTCTCTTGTTGTATATGCAGCATCTTTGATGATTTTTCCCATCTGTGCAACGGCATCCATATTTATTCCCGCTCTTGTGCTGCCAATGTTAACAGAAGAACACACTCTTTCCGTTTCCGCAAGTGCCTGTGGGATAGATTCTATAAGTTTTCTGTCGCCGATTGTATATCCTTTTTGTACCATCGCTGAATAACCGCCGATGAAATTGACTCCTGTTTCTGCCGCAGCTCTGTCAAGCGCTTTTGCAATTTTAACATAATCTCCGTCTGCCGCTGCCGCAACCTGCGATATGGGAGTCACCGAAATGCGTTTGTTTATTATGGGAATACCATATTCTCTTGCAATGTCATCTCCGCAGCGCACAAGATTTTCTGCACGTTTTACTATTTTATCATATATTTTTGTGCACACCTTGTCTATATCGTCAGACGCACAGTCCATAAGCGAAATGCCCATTGTTATCGTTCTGATATCAAGGTGTTCGCTTGCAATCATATTTATAGTTTCAAGTATCTCTCTGTTACTTATCATAACAACACCCCATTATACTCTGTGCATGGAATTAAAAATATCTTCGTGCTGAATTCTTATGGTAACACCAAGTTTTGCAGAAAGCTCATCAAGCTCGTCTGCAATCTCTTCAAAAGTTTTTTCTGCACCAGACAAATCCACCATCATTACCATTGTGAAATATTCCTGCATAATAGTCTGTGAAATGTCAAGTATGTTGACTCTTATATTCGAAAGATAGGTGCTGACTCCTGCGATTATTCCCATTGTATCTTTTCCGATAACTGTTATAATTGCTCTCATTTTTCCGTTCCTTTCAAATTATTACCGTCCATCTGTCACCAAATATGCGCCCGTGAATAAATTGATATTGAGGATAGCTTTCCGCTACCTACAAATTTTTCAGGAGGCACTTATTATGTGTTGTTTTAACAATCTTTTCGGCGGCGACGATAACGGTTTTCTCTGGATAATCTTAATTCTTATTGTTCTCTGTTGTTGCTGCGACAACTAATTCCTTTACCGTTCGGCGTGACCTTATGGGTTACGCCGTTTTTTTATTTTATTAAAACATATTCTCCGTATTTGTTCTGTCTGATATCTCCCATAAGTTCCATCATAGTTAAAACCCCGTTGAGCTGAGATATCGAAACACGTATTTCCGCTGCCAGAAGGTCAGCTTTTCTCGGCCCAAATTTTAAATTTTCCAGAACCGCTTTTTCTATGTTGGTTTCAACATGTGTGTTCTTTGGAATTGTAAACTCAACTTCCGTTTCATTAAACAGTCCTGTTTTTATAAGATGAGGGTATATGTTCTCATATTCTTCAAGAATATCTCTTACTTCCGTCACCATTTTTGCCGAGCCTTTTAAAAGTTCGTTAACTCCTGCCGAGTTTGACGCGCCAACACTTCCCGGCACTGCAAAAACGTCTCTCCCCTGGTCGAGCGCGTAATTTGCTGTGATAAGCGAGCCGCTTTTTTCACCCGCTTCAACTACTACCGTACCCATACACATACCGCTGATTATTCTGTTTCTTGCATGGAAATTACCGGGATATCCATACTCGTCAAAACTGTATTCGGATATCACCGATCCGCCATTTAGAATTCTTCTCATAAGTTCGGTGTTGCTTGCGGGAGAAGCTTTGTTGACTCCTTTGCCTAAAACTGCAATGGTATTGCCTCCCGCTTCAAGACATCCTATATGTCCGCAGGAATCTATTCCTTCCGCCATACCGGAAACTACGGTGATTCCGGCTGCCGCCAGGTCTCTTGAAAGCTTCAGCGCAATATTTCTTCCGTACTCACTTGGCTTGCGTGTTCCCACAACCGCTATACAAAGCTCTTCGTTAGGATTAAAATGAACTCCCCTTTTGTAAATCACCAGCGGAGGATCATAAATATTCTTTAAAAGCCTCGGGTAGTTTTCGCTGTCTATCGGAATAAACTCAACCCCATACTTTTCTGCAAACCACATCTCCCTTTCAGCCTTGTCAAAAGATTTGTCGCAAAGGTCTTCCAGTTTGCGTTCATCCGTAACACCCAGCTTTATATAATCGCTTCTTGTGTATTCATATATCTTTTCCACACTGCCTGCGTTTTGATACAATTTTCTTGCAAGAGCTTTGTGATTGCCCATAGCAAGAACATACCAGACCCAGAGTTTAATATCCTCCATCTGCATCATCTGCCTTTTATCTTATTTGTCCGTTTCCGAGTATAACATATTTAATTGTCGTAAGAGCCGAAAGTCCCATAGGCCCTCTCACGTGAAGCTTTTGTGTGCTGATTCCTATTTCCGCACCAAGTCCGAAACAGGAACCGTCTGTAAACCTTGTGGAAGCATTAACATAAACCGCCGCCGAATCCACCTCATTTACAAAAGTTCTCGAATTTGCATAATCATTGGTGATTATTGCTTCTGAATGCCCAGTGGAATATTTTGCAATATGTTCTATTGCCTCATTAACATCTGCCACCGACTTAATTGCCAGAATATAATCAAGAAATTCGGTATAATAATCTTCTTCCGTTGCCGGCTTTGCATCTTTTATATAAGTTCTGCACTTGTCACAAGCTCTAATTTCAACATTATATTTTGCAAGTCCTTCACACAAAGAGGGAAGAAAATCTGCAAGTATATCCTCGTGAACAAGCAAGGTTTCCATTGCATTGCACACAGATGGGCGCGAGCATTTTGCATTAACCGCAATCTGCACCGCCATATCAACATCTGCCGATTTATCAACAAAAATATGACAGTTTCCAACTCCTGTCTCTATAACGGGAAGTGTGGAATTTTCAACAACGGATTTTATAAGGCCTGCACCGCCTCTCGGGATAAGCGCATCAATATATCCGTTTAGTTTCATCATTTCTACAGCGCTTTTTCTGTCGGTGTCAGCAACAAGCTCTATGGCACCTTCGGGAATCCCCTCTTTTGTTGCCGCGTCATTTAAAATGCTGACAATAATTTTGTTGGAATTTATGGCTTCACTGCCGCCACGAAGTAAAACAGCATTCGAGGTTTTAAGTGTGAGAGCTGCTGCGTCCGCTGTAACATTAGGACGCGCCTCGTATATCACGCCTATAACGCCCAGGGGCACACGACGTGCTCCGATTTCAAGCCCGTTAGGTCGTTTTATAATCTTGTCCGTGTTGCCAACAGGATCGTCAAGAAGCGCAACCTCTCTTATTCCCTCTGCCATGCCGACTATACGCTCTTTTGTCAGACAGAGACGGTCAATCATAGCATCTCTCGTGCCTTTTTCTCTGGCATTTTTAATGTCAATTTCATTTTGTTCTATTATCCTGTCAGCATTTTCTGTAAGTGCATCTGCCATTGCAAAAAGTGCTCTGTTTTTCTTCTCTTCTGAAACAAGATAGAGTTTTCTTGCCGCTTCTTTTGCCTTTTTGGCTTGCATTTCAAGTGCGGTCATATTTACCCCTCCCGGTTATATAAGTGTTCCGACTTCTTTTCCGTCGAAAATATCATACAGATGTTCCGGATTGTCTCCGTTTGCTATAATGGTGTGAATGCCGCCGGCTCTTGCAGCTTTTGCCGCTTCCAGCTTG
The DNA here is from genome assembly GCA_045577655.1 of Clostridia bacterium. GTDB lineage: Bacteria > Bacillota > Clostridia > RUG12999 > RUG12999 > RGIG7450. The sequence continues at coordinate 7,903 of JAZNIU010000047.1, read as the reverse complement.
GTAATCATTCCGCCTGTGCCGTGGGAAGACCCCGCACCGCCGGCATTCTTCATAGCCTGGTCAATATCATCTATAACGTCAAGTTTTTTTGCATTAGCGTCTTCTCTCGGGTTTGCACTGTAAACGCCGTCTATATCTGTTAATATTATAAGCAGTTCCGCTTCGGCAAGCAGTGCCACCACTGCCGAAAGATTGTCGTTGTCGCCAAATTCTGCTTCTTCGGTGGAAATTGTATCGTTTTCATTTACAATGGGAATAACGCCATATTCCAGAAGTTTCATAAAAGTGTTTTTGGCATTTGTGTTGCTTTTTTCCACTTTCACAACATCTTTGGTCAGAAGAATCTGTGCAACCGTGTGTCCGTATTTCCCGAATTCTTTGGCATACACATTCATAAGCTCGCACTGACCGACTGCCGCTGCAGCCTGTTTTGCAACAGTTTCTCTTGGGCGTTCGGTCATGCCGAGGTTACCTGCCCCCACACCAATTGCGCCTGAGCTTACAAGCACCACTTCTTTTCCCATATTTTTTATGTCGGCAACCACTTTAACAAGCTTTTCCATTCTTCTGATGTTTAATCTGCCTGTTGAATGTGCAAGCGTTGATGTGCCGATTTTTATAACTATTCTTTTGCTGTCTTTTATATTAGCACTCATTTTATCACTCCGTAAAACTAACAAGTTTGTTTGTGTCTGCGTCAAGCAGGGCTGTTCTGTGCAATGTATAGCTTTCCACTTTGCCAAGCCCCGTTTCCTCCACCACTTTCACAAAAAGCTCGGGTTTTAAGTTTTCCTCTCCGCATTTTAAGACGGCTCTGAGCTTAACCTCGTTTTCCTTTTCCTCCACAATCTCTACTGACCGAATATATGGTCTTATATCAGTGAGCTTGCTTCCGCTTTTTGTTTTCTTTTCGGTTATTATCTCTTTTTTGTCAAGAAGTGTGGGTATGTCCCCAATCTCTCCCATAAGAACAATCTCATATTCCGCAAATTTAAGCGCGGAAAAAGGAGATTTTTCTTCCGACTTTTTGGCATTTAGAATTTTAAACCCGTCAGGGATATTCTGTCCTAGTTTTTCTGCCAACTCTTTCGGGGAAATATCATCCTCCACACCCATTTCCATAAGCTCGCAGCTGCTTGAAATTCCAACCCCCAGCGGATGCGCGAAGTTCATTATGGGGTGGGGATTAAACCCGTTTGAAAAGCTGATTTCTATCCCTGCTCTTCTCATTGTTCTGCCAAACATACGAACAATGTCAAGATGAGAAACATATTTCGCATTCTCTTTTTTCTCAAATTCAATTATATATTTAGCCATTTTTTACCTCACACTTATCCATAAGTCCGCAGCCTGCACATTTTTCTCTGCAGTTGCCGGTGGTTTCTTCCCGGTAAGCCTTTTCGCATTCGCGTCTGAAAAAGTCTTTGCTTATGCCGCAGTCAATAACATCCCAAGGTAAAATTTCGTCAAATGAACGCCCCCGCTCATTATAAAAACTCATATCAAGACCGGCTTTTTCAAAAGCATCTGTCCATCTATTAAAATCAAAAAACTCGTCCCAGCTGTCAAACTTTCCGCCCGTCTCGTGAGCGTTCAGCAGCACTTTGCCAAGTCTCCTGTCGCCCCTTGAAAAAACTCCTTCAAGTATGCTGACATAAGATTCGTGCCAGTTGTAGTTTATAATCCGTGATTTTATTTTTTCTTTAAGAAATGCCTGCTTTTCTCTCAGCGCTTCCACGCTGTCCTGCTTTTCCCACTGGAAAGGAGTCATGGGTTTTGGAACAAAAGAGGATGTGCTGACGGTAATTCTGCCGCGCTTTAACCCCTTTTCTCTTGCAACCTTGTTATACAGGTCTGCCACCTTTTCGGCAAGGATTGCAATTCCCTCAACATCCTCCATAGTCTCTGTCGGCAGCCCAATCATAAAATAGAGTTTTATGTTTGACCAACCACCCGAAAAAGCAAGATTTGCACCGTGAAGAATGTCTTCCTCACAAATATTTTTATTTATAACATCTCTCATTCTCTGGGTTCCCGCTTCGGGAGCAAAGGTTATACCGCTTTTTCTGACGCTCTGGATTTTTTCCATAAGCGAAACGGAAAAATTGTCCACCCTCAGCGACGGAAGTGCGAGATTGATTTTCTTTTTCTCGGTAAGTTCTATGAGGTTTTCGGTAAGCTCATGCAGACAGGTATAGTCGCTGGAGCTGAGCGAGGTGAGAGAAATTTCCTCATACCCGGTATTTTCTATAAGCGACTCTGCAAGCTCTGTCAGCTTTTCTGCCGACCTTTCTCTTATGGGACGATAGATAAATCCTGCCTGACAAAATCTGCATCCTCTGATGCATCCGCGGAAAAGCTCAAGCATTATCCTGTCATGAACAACGTCCATATAAGGAACAATCATTTTGTCGGGATAATATGCATTTGTCAAATCTTTTACAATGCGTTTTTTGACTTTAGCCGGCGCTTCGCTGCAGTTTGGAGCAAACTTTTCTATCCTGCCGTCTTGGGCATATTCCACGTCATAAAAAGAAGGAATATATATGCCTTCTATTCGGGCAATACGTTTTAAAAAGTCTATTCTTTTTTCTCCCGCCTGCTGCCATATTTCATATTCGTCAATAACCTCATTCCAGATTTCTTCGCCGTCGCCAATCAAAAAGAAATCCATAAAATCTGCGAGAGGTTCGGGATTGTAGGCACAAGGACCTCCTGCACACACAAAGGGCATCCCCTCACCTCTGTCCTTGGAGGCAAGGGGTATGTCCGCAAGTTTAAGCATATTAAGTATATTTGTGTAGCTCATTTCATACTGAAGAGTAAAACCCACAAAATCAAACTCTTTTATCGGGTCTTTACTTTCAAGACCGTAAAGAAGTGTGCCACTTTCAAGCATCTGTTCTTCCATATCTACCCATGGAGCAAACACACGTTCAACCCACACATCTTCACGCTCATTCAGCTCGTGGTACAAAATTTTCATTCCAAGATGAGACATGCCTATCTCATACACGTCTGGGAAACAAAAAGCAAAACGCACTTTCACCCCATCTTTATTTTTTACCACACTGCCAAACTCACCACCGGTGTATCTGGCAGCCTTTTGAACTTTATTAAGCAGTTTGTCCATTTAATCCAAAACCTTTCGGAAATCTTAATCTTTTTTAAGTAAATCTCTAATTTCAGTAAGAAGAACTATGTCCGGATCGGGTGTAGCTTCTTCTGCTGCAGCAGCCGCTTCTTCTACCGCTTCTTTTTTCACACGGAACTTGCCAATTATTTTAATTACAACAAAAATGCTCAGTGCAATTATAAGAAAATCTATTATGTTCTGCAAAAACAGTCCGTAGTTTAAAGAAACTGCTTCGCCCTCACCGTTTGAACCCACAACAAGTGCCAGTTCTTTAATGTTTATTTTGCCAACAATGATACTGATTACCGGCATAATGATGTCGTTTACAAGCGATGTAACAATCTTGCCGAAAGCACCGCCCACAACAACGCCGACAGCCATATCAACAACGTTTCCTTTCATTGCAAATGCCTTGAATTCTTCAATAAATTTCATGTCACATTACCTCCATATACAGATACCTATATTTTACTACATTTTGCCGTAAAATGTCAATAGAGATTGATATATTAAATAAAAAACAGGCGTATCTTGAAAGATACACCTGCATCAATTTAAATTTGTCTTTGATAATAATTATTTGGCGTAAACCCAAACACTTTAAACTTCTTTTTGGCGCTGAATATAGCGATGCCGAAACACACCGAAGCAGTAGCCGATGAGAGTGTTGACAAAAGTCCAACTATTCCCCCAAAGTTTATTAAACTTATAAGTCCGCTAATAAGAGTGAAAAAGGCGCTGATAAAACATATAACTCCAACAAAGCCGGAGATTTTCGCAGGATAAATTCCAAGCTCAGCAGCTTTTTTTGTGCATTTAAGCGAACCGCTTACCTTTGCATAGTAAATAATTTCAAAAGCATATACTATCGCCGCAAGCACCATAAGCAGTGCAAATATGAACATTGCTTCTCCAATATAGTGTGCCGAAGCAATAAGTGCAACCAGTAAAATAATTTCCACTGCAGCTGCGCCCAGACAAACGCCTACCAGAGATATAATGGTAATAACTCTTATAAGCGTAAAACCACCTGTTTTCATACCGGGCATAAATCTGTTTTTCCCTGCAGCAAATATCATCCAGAGTCCGCATGTAATCAGAATTGCCGGCAAACTGCTGATAATTTTACTTAAGATATTACCACCCATAAATCTTACTGCAAATTCCCATATCCCGTCAGCAACTTCATATGGCAAATATTCGTATAATGAATCCAACACTCCATAAAGTACTGTCGGTGCAAATGTTGCCGAACTTATAATCGAAAAGAGCACCGATGCACTGAAGGCAATAGCTGCCACCAGAAAGAGTGGCGAGGATGCAAGGCTTTTCATCATCGAAACAATCGGGTTCACCGGGGTCTGCTGTGGAGCAGCATATACCGGTGTAGCAGGCTGCTCATCTACTGTAACGGCTGGTGATTCGCCAAGTTTTTTGCCGCATTGCTGGCAAAAAGCTGCGCCATCTGTGTTTTCTCTTCCGCATTTAGAACAAAACATATTCTGCCTCCTATTATTTCAAAAATCCTAAGTTACGGATAATTGGCGGTTCAATAGCTTTGCCGGAACAAATCTGGAAGAAGCATATAATTTTAAGAACCAGTAAAACAACAGACATTATGCCGTATGCAATAGGAACAATAATTGTCCAGAAAAGGAGTGCGGTTGCTATTCCCATAAGTATTTCCACAACCATAAATTTAAGTGACTGACGTACATGGAAAGCTGTGTAGGGAGATTCTTTGCCAATAAGAAGAGCAATAATTATACCAAAAACACCCATCAGATATACCAACATGGATATAACTTTGTTTTCCGATATATCTTTAGCATCAAATTCTGCTGTATGGTCATAGGGATTGTAATAAGGAACATATTGCTGAAACTGTGGCTGTTGCGGAGCCTGTGGAGCCGATGTGTTCGCAAACTGTGTTCCGCAGCTTGTGCAGAAAATTGCATCGTCATTAAGTTGTGCCTGACATTTAGGACATGTTTTCATGTTTTTTCCCTCTCTTTTCTTGCGACTTTTTGTCGCTTATTGTCAATTTCTATTATACCGATTACCCACCATTTCGTCAAGTAAATTTTTCAAAAGAAAAAAGACAGCGAAGACTTTTTCTTCACTGCCCAACAGATTTATTATAACATACTCATATACTCTTTGTAAATAGATTTTTTAAAATTGACACAAATTTCTCCCTACTGCACAAAATCTTTTTTATTTTTTCTTGCAAATTGCGTATTGAAATGGCCCATTCAGGCATGGTACGATATAGGTGAAGAAAGGAAGGTAGATTCCAATGAAATAGTTTCTTAAGACTTTTCAAAAATGAAAAATGAATTTGAACTGAAAGACACGACGGTGTTACGTTTTATATAGATGTAAAAGGAGTAAAAAAGAGTAGTTAGAGGTTCGTTCAATTCAGTTTCATGTTTGGAAAAGTCAAGCAATTCGTCTTTTGATGCTGAGTGAAGGTTTTAATTGTTAAAAAGATGTGTGTGCAGCAAAAGACAGTCTAAGAAAGAGAGGTTAACCATGACGTTAGATAATAAGAATGAACAGATGTGACCCTTGACTTGAGGTAAACTAAAGTCAAGGGTCACATCCTTTTTAATTTTGCGTGCAAATTTTTTCAGTTTCTATCATGTCATAGGTTATAATCTTTTCTCCATCAAGATTTTCCCTTTTCATATCAACCGCATAAATTCTGCTACCATAATATGTTGTATAATAATAAATCCCTTTTGATGTATTGCAGCAGCAAGTGTAGTTGGTTTTTTCATAGCCCTCTCCCACCTTTACACATCCTTTTTGCTGATATACCGAATAGAGAATGTGAAAAAACTGTGCAACATTTTCCTCTTCAGTTTCACCAAATACAGAGTTTAGTTTTGTAAAACAGGTCTTCACAAATCTCGACATAGAAGACAAATCTCCGGGAAGACCAATCCCTCCCATCCCTCTGCTGTAAACAGACAAATCAATTTTGTCAGAAAACCGGTTTTCAGGTTCTTCGGACGAAAGGGACATATAGTTTGTGAGATTCATCATCTGCATATCAAACCCCGGACTGTTTGTTAAAACTCCCACAGGGTTTTTATATATTTTCATTCCATCGGCGGTCTGCTCAACTGTTATCGACTCATCTTTGTCAGCTATCATCCAATGCAGTGGAGTGGGACTCATTTTTTTGTTAAACGCCTCGTCCGTTATATTTATTTCTTTTATAAGCTCACTTGCCTCTGCAACGGTTTCACAGCCAAATAAAACAAAAGGCACAAATTCAAAAGATGCAACATTTTCTTTTCCGCTCTTTTTTCCCATATACTTTGCATAGCCGGGAAAGTTCAGTCCCGCCATGCTTAACCCTTTTTCATTAGTAGCGTCAAAATATAATGGATATCCATCAAATGGCAGTGCAGCTCCTATCACAGCATAATGACTGTTAATCTCTCTGCCGTTTCTCATGACAAATTTATAATTTCTCGGCGTTATAACAATTTTTTCGCCAAAAGTGTGTTCGTAGTCAAGATTTCTTCCAAAATAATTGTCGCCGCTTGTTACCGAAATTGCAGTACACATAAAATCCCTCCCATACAATTATTTTGTCTTGTCGGTCTCTTAAAATACATAAAAAACCAAGTCTTAAAAAAGACTTGGTTTTTATTATTAAAAGTCGTGACGCCTGCCTGCATCTATATTATATTTTTCAAATATACAAACAATTTCTTCTACCACATCATAATCAGAATAATTATCGTTTTTTATAACGTCTTGTATTTCCCCTAACATCCGTGTAGCAGTTGTATCCGCAATCCTTGATGCATCAATGTTAAAATCATGCATTCTGAATTTTATAAAGTCTATTAAATAGTTTTTTAAAAGCTCAACCTTTATAAACATATTTTACCCCCCATAAATTAAAAAAGTGAAAAGATAAGAGCACAAAAAGACACGACAACTTTCATAACGAAAATTGTCGTTTTTTTTGGAAGAGGCGAACGATTTAGATGCCACCACGCCGAAGGCGTATTCGTAAAAAGGTGGTAGCGACAGCGAGCCGTCGTGTGTGCGTTTACAAACGAACAGGCAAGCCGAGCGAGCCTTTTTACGAAAAAGGAGGAACAGTAAAGCAAGTGACTGATTTTTTTGCACAAAAAAATCGGAACAAGCGAAACTTGTTCCGACGTGGTGACCCGTACGAGATTCGAACTCGTGTTGCCGCCGTGAAAGGGCGGAGTCTTAGGCCGCTTGACCAACGGGCCATATGTTGAGTCTGAAAATCAGACTCAATCTGGCTCCCCCTGTTGGACTCGAACCAACGACCCTGCGGTTAACAGCCGCATGCTCTACCGACTGAGCTAAGGAGGAATATTTCCCATCCTCCCTGCTCTCACAGAGAGGATGGTTGTGTAGGCGTTACCTATCTTCCCAGGCCCCTTCGAGCCAAGTATTGTGGGCGCAGGTGAGCTTAACTTCCGTGTTCGGGATGGGAACGGGTGGACCCTCACCGCAATCAGCACCAACTGCTATATTTTAACTGATTTCTCAGCCAAAATCAAGTATTAAATTTCCCTGAATCATCACCATTTAAGAAAAATGGTGACCCGTAGGAGAGTCGAACTCCTGTTTGCGGCGTGAGAGGCCGCCGTCTTGACCGCTTGACCAACGGGCCATAATCAGAGCGGCTTGGATAAAAGCGCCAAGGCGCTCTAATTTGTAAATGGTGCGCCTTCAGGGACTCGAACCCGGGACCCGCTGATTAAG
>JAZNIU010000046.1:0-28906 GCA_045577655.1 Clostridia bacterium | reverse complement strand
TTTCACCGAAATTGACATTCCCCTTGAATTTTATCAGGATGTATTAAAAAGACAGGCTATTGTAAACGCAGGTCTTAAACTTGTTCTGCGCAACGAAACACCGACAGGAATGGAAACTTTTGAATATCTCTATCCTGACGGAATAACCGACTATATTACAGAACTTGCGGGGGAAAACTCTTTCACAAGCACATACAGCATAACCGGTGAAGGTGTTGGCCGTGACCGTCCCGACAAAGACGATTATAAGATTAAATTCAATGTGTCTTTTTGTTTCAATAACCATGCAAGAGCCATTGAATATTATCACAACTCAAGTTTTCTTGAAGAGGGCGGTTCGCCTGACAGAGCAGTTAAGAATGCATTTACCTATGCACTTGACAAATACCTTTCCACAAATGCAAAATATACAAAGAATGAGTCTAAAATCACTTTCCAGGACATTCAGGACAGTCTTATCCTGGTAACCAATTCTTTTTCGACTCATACCGACTATAAAAACCAGACAAAAAAGGCTATTGACAACAAGTTCATTCAGGATTTTATGACAGAAACTTTGCGTCATAACCTTGAGATTTATTTCATCGAAAACAAAACAGATGCAGAAAAAATTGCTGCTCAGGCACTTGTGAACAAACGAAGCCGCGAATCTGCCGAAAAGACAAGACTCAGCGTTAAAAAGAAGCTTTCCGGGTCTATCGACATCAACAACCGCGTGGAAAAATTTGTCGACTGTCGTACCAAAGATTTAAGCAAACGTGAAATTTACATTGTCGAGGGTGATAGTGCCCTTGGCTCCTGTAAACAGAGCAGAGATGCAGAATTTCAGGCGCTTATGCCTATAAGAGGTAAAATACTGAACTGTTTAAAAGCCGACTATAATAAAATTTTTAAAAGCGAAATTATAACCGACCTTATAAAAGTTCTCGGTTGCGGCGTTGAAATCAAATCCAAACATAACAAAGATTTTTCCACTTTTGATATAAACAATTTCAGGTGGAACAAACTCATAATCTGTACCGACGCCGACGTCGACGGGTTCCAGATTCGTACTCTTGTTCTTTCCATGCTCTATGCGCTTGTCCCCACACTCATTGAACTGGGATATGTTTATATTGTTGAATCTCCTCTTTTTGAGATTACATGCAAAGACAAAACATATTTTGCATATACCGAGCGTGACAAAGCAGAAATTGTGGCAAACCTTTCGGGCAAATACACCATTCAGCGTTCAAAAGGTCTTGGTGAAAACGAGCCTGAAATGATGTGGGAAACCACAATGAACCCCGAAACCCGCCGGCTCATTCAGGTTACGCTTGACGATGCCGAGCGTGTTGCAACAATGTTTGACGTTCTTCTGGGAGACAATCTCCCCGCAAGAAAAGATTATATAGCACAGCACGGCAGCAAATATCTCGATATGCTCGATTTAGCTTAAGGAAGGGGGCATTGCAGTGACAAACATAACACAAGAATATATTTCCGAAACTCTGGAAAAAAACTATATGCCCTATGCCATGAGTGTAATCATTTCCCGTGCAATTCCTGAAATTGACGGGTTTAAACCTTCCCACCGCAAGTTGCTCTACACAATGTATAAAATGGGGCTTTTGAGCGGAAACCGTACCAAATCCGCCAATATTGTGGGTGCTACCATGAAACTCAATCCTCATGGCGATGCTGCCATTTACGAAACAATGGTGCGTCTCACCCGCGGAAACGAAGCTCTTCTTCATCCGCTTGTGGACTCAAAAGGCAATTTCGGTAAACACTATTCAAGAAATATGTCCTATGCTGCTTCAAGATATACCGAAGCAAAGCTTGACACCATTTCTCAGGAAGTCTTTAAAGACATAAACAAAAACGTGGTGGATTTCACCGACAACTATGACGGAACAATGAAAGAACCCGTTCTGCTTCCTACCACTTTCCCCAATATTTTAGTTAATCCAAACCAGGGTATTGCCGTTGGTATGGCAAGTAATATATGCAGTTTCAATCTCAAAGAGGTTTGTGCTGCAACCATTGCATTTTTAAAGAACGAATCCTGTGATATTACCGAATATATCCTCGCCCCCGATTTTCCCACCGGCGGTGAAATTGTTTATGACAAAGCACAGATGGACAACATTCTGGCAAGTGGCAGAGGGTCTTTTAAAATTCGTTCAAAATACAGATACGACAAGAAAAATTCCTGTATTGAGATTTATGAAATTCCCTATACCACCTCTATTGAAGCAATTATTGACAAAATTGTTGAATGTGTTAAAGGCGGCAAGTTCAAAGAAATTTCCGACATTCGTGACGAGTCGGACAAAACCGGTCTTAAGATTACAATAGACATCAAAAAAAGCACCGACCCGGATGCTCTTATGCAGCGTCTTTTTAAAACCACTCCTCTCCAGGATTCTTTCGGTTGCAATTTCAACGTGCTTTTAAACGGCATGCCCTATGTCCTCGGTGTAAAGGATATAATCAAAAACTGGTGCAATTTCAGGATAGAATGTGTGTCCCGTGCGCTTAGATTTGACATAAAAGAAAAGCAGGACAAGCTCCACCTTCTTGAAGGTCTTAAAAAGATTCTTCTTGACATTGACAAGGCCATTGCCATTATCCGAGGTACCGAAGAGGATGCTCTTGTTGTTCCCCGTCTTATGGAAGGCTTTGGAATTGATGAAATTCAGGCAGAATATGTTGCCAATATAAAACTCCGTAATCTTAACAAAGAATATATCTTAAAAGGTCTGTCGGATGTTGATCGTCTGAAAGATGAAATTGCAGATATGCAGACCATTTTGGACAGCGAAAAAAAGATTAAAAAACTCATAATATCCGACCTTGAAGCCATTTCCAAAAAATACGGTGTGGCAAGGAAAAGCGATATTATAACGTCTGAAGAAATTACAGACACGGCAGACGATGTCCAGATTGACGACTATCGCCTCAGAGTGTTCCTCACCCGTGACGGATATTTCAAAAAGATTTCTCTTGTGTCTCTGCGCGGTGCTTCCGAACAGAAACTTAAACCCGAGGATGAAATTATTTCTGAAATGGAAGCGTCCAATAAAGACGATGTTCTTTTCTTCTCGGACAAAGGCGAGGTTTATAAATCTCACCTTTACGATTTACCGGACGGTTGCAAAGCAAGTCTTTTGGGTGAATATTTGCCAAACATTTTAGGGTTGGAACAGGACGAAAAAATATTGTTTATGACCACAACTTCAGATTACAGCGGTTTTCTGCTTTTTGCTTTTTCAAACGGCAAGGTTGCAAAAGTTGATATGAAAAGTTATGAAACCAAAACAAACCGCCGTAAACTGACTGCTGCATTCTATGCAAAGGTTCCTGCGGTTGGAATGGTCTATATCAAAGAGGATTGCCTAATTGTTCTTGAAAGCACAGGCGGCAGATTCCTGGTTGTAAACTCCTCACTTATACCGGCGAAAAACAAACGAGATACCCAGGGAATTCAGGTCTACCTGTCAAAACGCGACAAATTCTTAAAAAGCATGTCTCTTGCAGATGACAGCGACTTTGCCGACATCAAACCCTATTATTCGGATAAAATCCCCTCTTCGGGCAGAGCAGCCAAAGAGGATGACAAGCCTTTTGTGCAGATAGGACTTTTCAGCAATGATTAATTTAACCGATATAAATGATATCCGCAGCGTTATGAAAAGGTTTGGAAAAACCTTTTCAAAATCGCTCGGGCAGAATTTTCTTATAAACAGCAGCGTTCTGGACGGTATTGTTTCCGCTGCAGGCATTGACAGTGATACAAACGTTCTTGAGATAGGGCCCGGTATCGGCACGCTCACCCGCACACTTGCCGACAATGCAAAAAAAGTTGTTTGCGTTGAAATTGACCAGAAACTTTTGCCGGTTTTAGACTTTACACTTTCTGACAAAGAAAATGTTACCGTCATAAACGGCGATATACTGAAAACCAATTTGCCGGCGCTGATAGAAGAACATTTTGGCGGAGAAAAGGTTACACTTGTGGCAAATCTGCCATACTATATAACCACGCCTATAATACTTGAGCTTATAAAACACCGTGAACTCTTTTCTTCTTTCACCGTTATGGTCCAGAAAGAAGTTGCAGAAAGAATGGCGGCAAAAGAAGGCAGCAAGGATTTTGCTTCCCTTTCCGTGCACGTCCAGTATTATACATCTCCAAAAATTGCTTTCACGGTTCCTGCCGAAGATTTTATTCCGGCACCAAAAGTGTCTTCCGCCGTAATAAGACTGGATATTCTTCCAGAACCGTCTGTTTCTCCCACGGATGAAACTATGTTTTTTAAAGTGGTTAAAGGGGCATTTGCACAAAGAAGAAAAACCCTTGTGAACAGTCTTTCTTCTTCGGGTATGGGCTTTTCAAAAGAAAAAATTCTCTCTGCAATAAAAGAAATGGACTTAAGAGAAGATATCAGAGGCGAAAAGCTTTCACTTGAAAATTTTGCCACCCTTTCAGACAAATTGCTATAATTTTATTAAAAAGCTAAATTTTTTATTTATATTCATAAAAAGGTATTGCAATTATATTATATTATGTGGTATAATATATATTGCAGTATTTTTTATTTATTTGCTAATTATTGGAAGGAGATAGATTAAAATGACAAACAACAAAAAGGTCATTACATGGCTTGAAGAAATGAAAGCCTTGACAAAACCCGACAAAGTTGTATGGATTGACGGCAGCGAAGAGCAGCTTGAAGCACTCCGTGCTGAATCTGTTGAAACAGGTGAAATGATTAAGCTTAACCAGGAAAAACTTCCCGGTTGCTATTTCCACAGAACAGCAGTTAACGACGTTGCACGTGTTGAAGACAGAACTTTCATCTGTACAACAAAAAAAGAAGATGCAGGCCCCAACAACAACTGGATGGCTCCTGCAGAAATGTATGCAAAACTCGAAAAGCTTTATGACGGTTCTATGATAGGCAGAACAATGTATGTTATCCCCTATTCTATGGGCCCTGTAGGTTCCCCCTTCTCTAAAATAGGTATCGAACTTACAGACAGCATTTATGTTGTTCTTAACATGGCTATCATGACAAGAATCGGCACTCCCGTTATGGAAGCTCTCGGTGAAGACGGCGATTTCGTTAAATGTCTCCACTCTAAAAAAGATGTTAACCCCGACGAAAGATATATTGTTCACTTCCCTGAAGACAATGCAATCTGGTCCATCAACTCTGCTTACGGCGGAAACGTTCTTCTGGGCAAAAAATGTTTTGCTCTTAGAATTGCTTCCTACCTTGGCAAACAGGAAGGCTGGATGGCAGAGCACATGCTCATCTTAGGGCTCGAAAATCCTCAGGGCGAAGTTAAATATATTGCAGCCGCTTTCCCAAGTGCCTGCGGTAAAACAAACCTCGCAATGCTCATTCCTCCCGAAATCCTTAAAGGATATAAGGTTTGGACAGTTGGTGACGATATTGCATGGCTGAGAATCAACCCCAAAGACGGCAAACTTTATGCTATCAACCCTGAAGCAGGTTTCTTTGGTGTCGCTCCCGGCACAAACGCAAAAACAAACTTTAATGCGCTTGAATCTACAAAGAAAAATACAATTTTCACAAATGTTGCTATCAACAACGACGATATGACAGTTTGGTGGGAAGGTTTAGACAAAAATCCTCCCGAAAATGCAACAGAGTGGACAGGTAAAAAAGTTAACGGCAAAGAATTTGTAGCTGAAGGCGGCAAACTTGCTAACCCCAACTCCAGATTCACTGCTCCGGCTATTAACTGCCCATGCATTTCTTCTGAATTTGAAAATCCTCAGGGTGTGCCGATATCTGCTATCGTATTTGGCGGCAGACGTGCTAAAACTGCTCCGCTTGTATACCAGGCAAGAGACTGGCAGCACGGTGTGTTTGTAGGTGCTACAAGGGCTTCTGAAACAACTGCTGCAGCTGCAGGCGCAGTAGGTGTGGTAAGACGTGACCCTATGGCTATGAAACCTTTCGTTGGTTACAATATGGCTGATTATTTTGGCCACTGGCTTGAAATGGGCAAGAAAATGGACCCTGAAAAAGCTCCTAAAATCTTCCATGTTAACTGGTTCAGACGCGACGACGATGACAACTTCCTCTGGCCCGGTTTCGGCGACAATATGCGCGTTCTCAACTGGATTATTGACAGATGTGAAGGCAAAGTTGACGCAAAAGAAACTGCTATTGGTTTTGTTCCCGACAAAAAGGATCTCAACCTTGAAGGTCTTGACATTTCAGATGCTGTTGTTGACGAACTTTTGAGTGTTAAGAAAGAATACTGGGTAGACGACATTGCAAACCAGAGAGAATTCTTTGCACAGTTTGGCGACAGACTCCCCAAAGAAATCACAGAAGAGCTTGAAAAGCTTGAAAACAATATGAAATAATAAATTGAGGCGGAGAAATTCTCCGCCTCATATTTTTATTATCTTGTGTTTTTCTTTTTTGTCGCGTGTGCATACAGAAATTACATAATCTCCAAACAAAAGAGTTTCAAGAAAATACACCTTGTTTTCTGTTTCAACCCTGTCTTGTGACAGGTCGGTTTTTGTTTTTTTTGACTTAAACCCTTCTCCCAGACATTTCAAAAAGCTTTCTTTCCTGGTCCACATTTTAAAAAAATCTTCCGGGGACATTTTTTCTTTTTTCCCAAAAACCTTTTCGGTAAGTTTTAAGTCAACCTCTCTTATTTTTTCTATATCAACGCCAACCGGATTTTCTGATATTGCACAAATTGCAAGTTCGCCTGAATGCGAAAGGTTAAAATGAAGTTCATTGTCACGCAGATATGGTTTTCCGTTTTCAGAAAGTGCAACTTCACCTTTCACGCCAGCACTTTCCATAGCCCTTTCAAGAGCAATCCACGCACCAAGCGACAGTCTTTTGTCATTTTCTAAAGATAATCTGTCAATTTTCTCTTTGCGGAAAACCGGAGCATTGTTATATTCTTTTTTAAAAAGCTCTTTATCCTCTAAATCATTTACATTATATACAAAAATTTTTGCCAAAAAATCACCCCAGTAAAAAACAGGGTCTTGGTACATAAAAGCTGTCCAAGACCCGTTATGTTTTTTAGGAATTAAATTTATCGTGAATAACTTTAACTGCTCTTTCAGCATTTTCCAGATCAACCAGAACTGAAACTTTGATTTCAGAAGTTGAAATCATGTGGATGTTAATTCCTGCACCGTAAAGTGCTTCAAACATTGTGGAGGCAACTCCCGGGTTGTTAACCATGCCTGCGCCAACAATGGAAACTTTTGAAATGTCTGTTGTGCTTTCAATTTTTTCATATTTGATAGTATCTTTGTTAGCTTCTAAAATAGCAACCGCTTTTTCCATATTGGATTCTGTTACTGTGAAAGAAATATCTTTTGTGTTCCCGCGGCCTATTGACTGAAGAATAATATCTACATTGATTTTTTCTTTTGCAAGAACTGAGAATATTTTAAAAGCAACTCCCGGCTGGTCTTCAAGACCTACCACCGCGATACGAGCAACATCATTGTCACGGGCTACACCCTTTATCATCATTTTTTCCATTTTGCTTACCTCCTTAACATATGTTCCTTCAACTTTATTAAAACTTGATTTTACTGCCAGATTAACACCATATTTTTTTGCCATTTCAACTGATCTGTTGTGAAGCACGTTTGCACCAAGACTTGCAAGTTCAAGCATTTCGTCATAAGAAACTGTTTCAAGCTTTACTGCATCTTTAACAATTCTCGGGTCTGCTGTGTAAACCCCGTCAACGTCTGTGTAAATTTCACAAAGGTCTGCGTGCATTGCTGCAGCAATAGAAACCGCTGTAGTGTCGCTTCCGCCACGGCCAAGTGTTGTGATATCATCGTATTTGTTTATACCCTGGAATCCTGCAACAATAACAATTCTGTTTTTGTCAAGCTCGTTGTTAATTCTTTCGCAGTCTATCTTATGAATTCTTGCATTGCTGTAAACCGAGTCTGTTTTCATACCGATTTGCCAGCCTGTGAGCGAGATTGCCGGATAACCCAGTTTTTCAATTGCCATAGCAAGAAGAGAAATTGTAACCTGCTCACCTGTTGAAAGGAGCATATCCATTTCTCTTTTTGAGCCGGCAGGATTTATTTCCATTGCCTTTTCAATGAGTTCGTCTGTGGTATCACCCATAGCAGACACTACAACAATAACCTTGTTTCCCCCGTTATAAGTGTCAATTACTCTGTTTGCAACATTAAATATTTTTTCTGCATTTGCTACGGAGCTGCCTCCGAATTTCTGAACAATCAGTGCCATTTCTATCCCCCATTTTGTTTATTATTCACTGTATACTTTTATTACTGATTTAACTGACTTAAACTGAGCAAGCTTGCCTGTCAGTTCTTTGTTCACTGTTTTCTGTGTTATAAATACTGTTTCTTCTGCACTTAAAAACTCAGCATCGCCAAACAAGGTTTTCGCTGCATTTAAATCTTCTTTTCCGCATCTTACATAATATTTTGAAACAGTATCTTCGTGTTTTGTAACTTCAATGTCCGGACCCATCCAGCTGATAGGTCTTTTTATTGCCTCGCCTGATGCAATATCCAGTATGTCAGATAACACTGCACTTGCAGTGGGAAGTTTCCCCGCGCCGCGACCATACATCATAACATCACCGACATTGTTGCCGCGTACCATGCCTGCATTGAACACATCGTCAACTCCTGCGAGTGGGAAGCTGTTTGGCAGAAGCATTGGTGAAACCCATATTTCCGCACCCTTTTCTGTCTTTTCAGAAAAACATATAAGCTTGATAGAACATCCGAATTTTGCCGCATAGTTTACATCGTCAAGAGTGATTTTTGTAATACCCTCGGTGTAAATATCTTCGCATTTTACGCTGTTTCCATATACAAGCGAAGACAAAATAGCAATTTTTCTGCAAGCGTCAATCCCCTCAATATCTGCAGTGGGATCTGCTTCCGCATAACCATTTTTCTGGGCACTTGAAAGTGCATCTTCAAAACTTTTTCCGTCTTTAACCATGCTGGTAAGAATGTAGTTTGTTGTGCCGTTGAGTATTCCCATAATACGGGTTATTTTGTTTGCTGCAAGACATTTTGCCATAGGATGAATGAGAGGAATTCCTCCCCCAACACTTGCTTCAAACAGATAGCTTACGCCTTTTTCCTTTGCTATTGCAAGAAGTTCTGTGCCGTGTGTTGCCACAAGCTCTTTGTTTGAGGTAACAACATTTTTGCCTGCCAGAAGTGCTGCCTTTGTAAATTGGTATGCAACAGTTGCACCGCCTATAACCTCTGCGACAATATCAACCTCTTCATCAGCTAAAATAACTCCGAAATCCTTAACAAACAAATGTTTTTCAGGATGGTCTTCAAAATCTCTTATGTCAAGTATATACTTAACTTCAACAGGGGTGGTACCACAGGTCACTCCTCCTTTTATTATCTCGTAAACGCCCGAGCCTACCACTCCGTATCCAAGTATTGCAACCTTTGACATGGTCTTTCCCCCTTTTCTTAAAAATAATCGTAGAGTATATTTTACCACATAATTACATAAATTGCAAGAATTTTTTTATTTTTTCTTGCATGTTTTCTGCTGCTATGGTATAATTTTTTTAAAGGAGATGTCTAAAATGAAATATATTGTTCTTTTGGGAGACGGCATGGCAGACCTTCCGCTTCCCTCTTACGATAATAAAACACCGCTTGAAATTGCAAAAAAACCGCTTATTGACAGTCTTGCAAAAAAGGGAACTGTCGGCATGGTGAAAACTGTTCCGGACACACTTTCTCCCGGCAGTGACGTTGCCAATCTTTCTGTTATGGGGTATGATACTGCAAAATATTATACAGGCCGTTCACCTCTTGAAGCGGCAAGCATCGGCGTTCCGTTTGACGAGGCTGATATGACTTTCCGTTGCAACCTTGTTACCCTTTCGGACGACCCTGTGTATGAAAACAAAACTATGGTGGACTATTCCTCCGACGAAATTACAACCGAAGAAGCACATATTCTCATAAAAGATATTCAAAAATTCCTGGGCAGTGAAGAAATGTCCTTTTACCCCGGTTTTTCCTATCGTCATATTCTTTTGTGGAAAAACTGCAGCAAAAGCTTTAAGCTTTGTCCCCCGCACGATATTTCTGACAAAAAAATAACCGACCATATGCCAAGCGAGCCTCTTTTCTGCGAGATGATGAAAAAAAGCTATGAATTTTTAATGAACCATCCGGTAAACAAAGACAGAATCAAAAGAGGTCTTAACCCTGCCAACTCAATCTGGCTGTGGGGCGAGGGAACTAAACCGAAGATTTCTTCTTTTAAAGAAAAAACCGGTCTTTCAGGCAGCGTTGTTTCCGCAGTGGATCTGGTTAAAGGTCTTGGTGTTTGCGCCGACATGAATGTGGTTGAAGTTGAAAACGCTACCGGCAATATTCATACCAATTTTGAGGGCAAAGCAAATGCCGCAGCCGACCGTCTTCTCGGCGGCGACGATTTTGTTTATCTTCACTATGAAGCACCCGACGAATGCGGTCACCGCGGCGAAACGGAAAACAAAATCAAATCTATTGAATATCTTGACAGCCGTGCACTTAAAATAGTTATTGACAGGTTAAAGAGTGCCGGTCAGGATTTTAGCATAATGATTCTGCCCGACCACCCAACACCTCTTTCAACAAAAACTCATTCGCGCGAGCCTGTACCCTTCCTCATTTATCGCAGTAATGACGAAAAAAATAATCCGGACGCCCTTTACTGTGAGAAATATGCTGCCTCCACAGGACTTTTTGTGGAAGATGGCTATCGTCTTATGGATATGTTTTTAGAAAAATGATAGTAGTAGCTCCTTTCCAAATGATAACTTTGTTTGGAAAGGAGTTTTTTTATGCCCATTTACAGTGAAAAACAAATGAAACTGATGCGTCTTTGGCAAAAAGACCGTCTTGCCAGAATAAACATTTTGTCGGGCAGCGTCCGCAGCGGTAAAACCTGGATAAGCCTTGTTCTGTGGGCTTTTTGGATTGCTTCCATGCCAAAAGAGGGAAACTATCTGATGTCTTCAAAAACTCTTGTTTCTCTCGAAAGAAATGTTCTGACTCTGCTTGAAAAACTTGTGGGCAGAGACAATTTTTCTTATTCCATTGCTAAAAAAGAGGGGATCCTTTTTGACCGCCGCATCTTTTTTGAAGGAGCATCTGACAGCAGGTCGGAAAGCAAAATCAGGGGGCTTACTCTTACAGGCGCCTATTGCGACGAACTGACACTGTTTGACGAAAACTTTTTCTCTATGCTTTTGTCCCGTCTGAGCGACAGCGGGGCAAAACTTTTTGCTACAACAAATCCTGACAGTCCTTTTCATTGGCTTAAGAAGAAATATATTGACAGAGCAGACGAACTTGATATGCTTTTTGAAACCTTTCACATTTCCGACAATACCTTTCTTGACAAGGAATATGTTGAAAACCTAAAAAAAGAATATTCAGGCGTATACTATGACAGATACATACTGGGACTCTGGAAAGCGGCAGAAGGAGTTATATATCTTGATTTTGCCAACAATCCTGAAAAATATATTATAAGTGAAAACGACATCAGTGCTGAAGAAATAGCCTTTGCCTCCATAGGCATAGACTTTGGCGGAAACAAGTCGGCACATGCTTTTGTATGCACCGGTTTTACCCATAATATGGATAAAATAATAACTTTAGACGAATTCTATATTAAAGAACCTCTTTCTCCCGTGCGTCTGGAAAAGTATTTTGTGGATTTTGTCCGAAAATGCTCTGCAAAATATACCATATACGATGTCTACTGCGACAATGCGGAAACAACCCTGGTAAACGGGCTTTCCATGGCGGCAATGACAAACGGACTTTGTGTGGATGTCAGAAACGCGCGCAAAAGCCCTGTTAACGAACGCATAAAATCTGTACTTGGTCTTATGTCCCGCGGGAAATATTTTGTTTACAACAGCTGCACAAATCTCATAGAAGCATTTTCCACAGCCGTGTGGGAGGATTCCCCCACTGCCGACAAACGGCTCGACAACGGCAGCATCAACATCGACAGCCTGGATGCTTTTGAATATAGCATCGAACCTTTTATGAACGATTTCTGATTTTCCTATTGACTTTACCGGAAAAAAGTGGTATCTTATTATTAGCACTCAACATCTTCGAGTGCTAATACATAGGGATGGTGGTGTGAATATGGAACTTGGCGAACGCAAAAAACAAATTCTTCAGGCAGTTATTAAAGATTATATCGAAACTGCAGAGCCGGTGGGTTCCCGCACAATATCCAAAAATCACATACAGAGTTTAAGCTCGGCTACCATAAGAAACGAGATGGCAGACCTTGAGGAAATGGGCTATTTATACCAGCCCCACGCTTCAGCCGGTCGTATCCCCTCCGATCTGGGGTACAGGGTTTTTGTTGACAGTATGCTTGGAAAATATAAGCTTACAATAAGCGAAATGCTTTCCATGAGAGAAGCAATGATTAACAAAATGCAGGAAGCTAACTCAATTATGTCGGAGCTTTCTTCCGTGCTGGCGCACATTTCAAACTATGCTGCTCTTTCGGTTACAACTTCTTCCGAAAAACCGCTTATTGATTCTGTGCAAATACTTTTTATAAACAGCTATCGTGTTGTTGCACTTGTTATTGCAAAAGACGGGTCCATAAAAAACCGTCTTATAAACACAAGCGATATGACTGAACAGATTGCCGTGAAGCTTACCAAAACTCTCAGCACATATTTAAAGGGTCTTTCCGCAGCTGACATTTCGCTTGAACTTATCAGTGCAATTAAACTTCTCTTTCCCGAGAACAAACTGCTTATAGATTCTGTTATGGAGTTTATCTGCGAGGCGATAGGCACCGGCGGAAGGGACGTTACCGTTAACGGTTCTGTTAACCTTTTAAACTTTCCCGAGTATGCCAATGTTGAAAAAGCAAAGAAATTGCTTAATTTTATTCATAATAAAGAAAATATGCAGTCTCTTGCAACAATCCCGCTGGAAGACAATGACATCAGCGTTCTTATCGGTCATGAAAATCCGTTTGAAGAGTTCAGCGATTGTTCCATGGCGGTGCTGAGTTATAATATCAGCGGCAAAAGCGGCAGAATTGCTTTGGTCGGCCCCACCCGAATGGACTATTCCAAAGCCGTTTCCATGCTGGAATATTTAAAAAGTGAATTAAATAATACTTTAAATAACCCCGAAAGGAATTTAAATGATGAGTAAACAGGAAAGCGAAAACATTTCTGTGGAAGAAACTCCCGCAGAAGAAGTTGTGCAGGAAACTGCGCAGCCGTCGGCAGAAGAAATAAAAGCTGAATATGAAGATAAGCTTATGAGAATGGCTGCCGAGTATGACAATTTCAGAAAACGTACAATAAAAGAACGTGAAGTTATAGCAGAAACAAGCGTCAGCGATGCGGTGTCTCATCTTCTTCCCGCTATGGACAATTTGTCCCGTGCTATAGCAGCTCTTGAAGCAGAAGAAGATAACCCCGCAAAACAGGGTTTTATGCTTATTGCACGTCAGTTTGACGAAGCTTTTGCAAATATCGGTATTGAAAAAATACCTGCTGAGGGAACGCAGTTTGATCCCAATCTTCACAATGCAGTTATGCATATTGATGACGAAAGTCTGGAAGACAACATCATTGTTGAAGAGCTTATGGCAGGTTATAAATATAAAAACAAAATCATACGTCATAGTATGGTAAAAGTAGCAAACTAATCAATTATATATTATGGAGGAAAACATCATGGGAAAAATTATAGGTATTGACCTTGGAACAACAAATTCATGTGTAGCAGTAATGGAAGGCGGAGAACCCGTCGTTATAGCTAATGCGGAGGGTGCAAGAACAACTCCCTCTGTAGTTGCTTTCAGCAAAACCGGCGAACGTCTTGTTGGTCAGGTTGCTAAAAGACAGGCAGTTACAAACCCTGACAGAACTGTTATTTCTATTAAAAGAGATATGGGCAGCGACAAAAAAGTGAATATTGACGACAAATCTTTTTCACCTCAGGAAATTTCTGCTATGATTCTTCAGAAACTTAAAGCAGATGCCGAAAGCTACCTGGGCGAACCTGTTACTCAGGCAGTTATCACTGTTCCCGCTTATTTCAGCGACTCTCAGCGTCAGGCAACAAAAGACGCCGGCAAAATTGCAGGTCTTGAAGTACTTCGAATTATAAACGAACCTACTGCAGCGGCTCTTGCTTACGGCATGGACAAAGACAATGACCAGAAAATTATGGTTTACGACCTTGGCGGCGGTACTTTCGACGTTTCCATTCTTGAAATTGGCGACGGTATTTTTGAAGTGCTTGCTACAAGCGGTAACAACAAGCTTGGTGGCGACGATTTTGACGAACGTATTATGCAGTGGATTGCAGCTGAATTCAAAAAAGATTCGGGCATAGACTTAACAAACGACAAAAGTGCTATGCAGCGTCTTAAAGAAGCTGCTGAAAAAGCAAAAATCGAGCTTTCGGGCGTTACATCAACAAACATCAATCTCCCCTTCATAACTGCAGATGCAACAGGCCCCAAGCATCTTGACCTCACACTTACAAAAGCAAAGTTTGACGAGCTCACAGATGACCTTGTTGAAAAAACTATGGAACCTGTCAGAAAATCTCTTTCGGACGCAGGTCTTAACCCATCACAGATTGACAAAATTCTTCTTGTCGGCGGTTCAACACGTATCCCTGCTGTTCAGGAAGCGGTTAAAAAGCTTATAAACAAGGAACCTCACAAAGGTATAAACCCCGACGAATGTGTTGCTATGGGTGCTTCTATTCAGGCAGGCGTTCTTGCAGGCGACGTTCAGGACCTTGTTCTTCTTGACGTTACTCCCCTTTCACTCGGTCTTGAAACACTTGGCGGTGTGTTCACAAAACTTATAGAAAGAAACACAACCATCCCTACAAAGAAAAGCCAGGTATTCTCAACAGCTGCAGACAATCAGCCGGCAGTTGATATCCATATTCTCCAGGGCGAACGTGAAATGGCAGAATATAACAAAACTCTTGGCAGATTCCAGCTTTCAGGTATTGCTCCGGCTCCCAGAGGCGTTCCGCAAATTGAAGTAACTTTTGATATTGACGCAAACGGTATTGTTCACGTTTCCGCAAAAGACCTGGGCACAGGAAACGCTCAGGATATTACAATCACAGCAAGCACAAACTTAAATGACGAAGAGATTGACAAAGCCGTTAAAGAAGCTGAAAAATATGCTGAAGAAGACAAAAAACGCAAAGAAGCTATAGACCTTAGAAATAATGCAGATTCTATGGTATATCAGACAGAAAAAATCTTAAAGGAAAACGGAGACAAATTCCCTGCTGAAGATAAAGCAGAAATTGAAGCTGAGCTTGAAAATGTTAAAAAAGCTCTTGAAGGAACAGACAATGATGCTATAAAAGCAGCAACTGAAAAACTTACAGAAAAGTTCCACAAAATGTCTGAAAAAATGTATCAGCAGGCAGCTGCCCAGGGCGGCGAAAACGGTGCACCCGATATGAACGGTGCAAATAGCGACGCTCAGGATGCCGATTTTAAAGAAATCTGATTTAAGTTAAAAACGCCCGTACTTTTTGTGCGGGCGTATACCCATTTTTACCCCCAAGGAGGAAACCATGTCGAAACGAGATTATTATGAGGTGTTGGGCGTTGACAAAAGCGCTTCAGCCGATGAAATAAAAAAATCCTATCGAAAACTTGCAAAGCAATATCATCCCGACCTTCATCCCGGAGATGCACAGGCGGAAGAAAAGTTCAAAGAACTCAGCGAAGCCTATGAAGTGCTCAGCGACCCTCAGAAAAAAGCCAACTACGACCAGTTCGGCCACGACGGCCCGCAGGGTTTTGGCGGTGGTGCCAGTGGCTTTGGCGGATTTGGAGGGTTTGACGACCTTGGAGATATTTTCGGCAGCTTTTTCGGCGGTGGCAGAAGCAGTGCCCGCAGAAATGGGCCTGTCCGCGGACGTGATATCGAGGTTGTTGAAGTTGTTTCTTTTGAAGAAGCCGCTTTTGGCGTTAAACGTGACGTTACTTTTTCTCATGTGGAAAACTGCCCTGATTGCTCCGGCAGCGGTGCTAAAAAAGGTACTTCTCCCGAAACCTGCTCAAATTGTTCAGGCTCAGGACAGGTGCGCACTGTCCAGCGCACACCTTTTGGCCAGTTTCAGACAACTCAGCCCTGTTCGGTATGTGGTGGCAGCGGTAAAATAATTAAAGAAAAATGTTCAACCTGCGACGGAAAAGGCAAAGTACGCCGTAAGATTACCGAAACTGTTAATATTCCTGCAGGCATAGACGACGGACAAACCATTTCTGTTTCAGGAAAAGGTGATGCCGGTTCGCGCGGAGGTCCGAGCGGCGATTTGTACGTAACGGTACATATCCGTCCTCACACCATATTCGAACGTCAGGGCACAAGTGTTTTATGCAGTGTTCCCATCACATTTGTTCAGGCGGCTTTGGGTGGCGACATTGATGTTCCCACCATTCACGGCAAGGTTAAAATGACTGTGCCTGAAGGCACGCAGCCGGGCACAGAATTCCGTCTCCGCGGCAAAGGTATTCCCTCTCTCCGCAGCAAAACCCCGGGCGACCAGTTTGTGACTATTGTTGTGGAAGTTCCTAAAAATTTGTCGGGCGAGCAAAAGCAAATTCTCGAAAAATTTGCAGAGCTTTCCAATGATAAAAACTATAACAAAAAGAAAAAATTCAGCGAAAAATTAAAAGACTTTTTTGATTGATTGAAGGTATAGATATGAATTGGACTGAAATAACAATAAAGGCGTCTGCCCACTCGGCAGAACCCATCAGCGGAGTACTCTATTCAACTGGCGTGGGCGGCGTTTCGGTTACCGACCCATCACTTCTTAACGAATCTCAGAGACTCACTGCCGCATGGGATGTTTTGGATGAAGAGGTTAGATGTCAGTATGACATTGACTATGCTCTTATAAAAGCATATTATCCCCCCGAAACAAACATAGAAGAAACTCTTTGTGCCATCAAAGAAGGAATCTCTTCACTTAAAGATACTTTTGATATAGGCGATATTGAAATATCAACAGCAACCGTTTGTGAACAGGACTGGGAAAATTCCTGGAAAAAATATTATAAACCCGTAAACGTGGGCAAGCATATTGTTATAAAACCTCTGTGGGAAGAACTTGAAAATTCCGACCGCGATGTTGTTATAGAGCTTGACCCGGGAATGGCTTTCGGTACCGGCACACACGAAACAACCAGAATGTGTCTTGCTCTGCTTGAAGAATTTGTAACTCCCGGCTCCTCTCTTTTAGACATAGGCACGGGCAGCGGCATACTTTCCATTGGTGCTGCAAAACTTGGTTGCGGCAAAATTGTTGCTTCGGATATTGACAGTGTGGCTGTGAAAGTGGCAAAAGAGAATGCCGCACTTAACGGTGTTGAAAACAAAATTGATATCCGCCACGGTGACCTCACCGAAAACGTCAGCGGAAAATATGACATTGTTGTTGCCAATATAATTGCCGATGCGGTTATTATGTTGTCTGAGGCTGCGGGTAATTTTATGAAACCGGGCGGCGTATATATTACATCGGGAATTATAGACCATCGTCTGGACGATGTTAAAAAAGCGCTCGATAAATTCGGGTTTAAAATTCAGCGTGTTGTAACAGAAGGTGAATGGGCAGCCATTGTCTGCACCAGATAAGGAGTTTTGTAGCAGTTATGAGAAGATTTTTTGCAGATACTTCGAATGATCATGTTATAATAACCGGCAGTGATGCCCATCATATAACTTACGTACTTCGTCTTAAAGAGGGCGACGAGGTAATTGTTTGCAGTGGTGACGGATATGACTGTGTAACAAAACTTACCTCCTTTTCAAAAGAGGAGGTTTGCGGAGAAATTTTAAGCCGTGTTCCATCTTCGGGCGAGCCTGCTGTTTCAATAAAAATATTTCAGTGTTTGCCAAAAGGAGACAAATTTGAGCTTATAATTCAAAAAGCGGTTGAACTTGGTGTTTCGGGCATTGTCCCCGTTATGTCCAGGAGGTGCGTCACAAAGCTTACTTCCGACAAAGCAAAAAGCAAAACAGAGCGTTGGAACAAAATTGCCGAGTCTGCTGCAAAACAGTCGGGCAGAGGGCTTATCCCCACTGTTTTTCCGCCTGTTTCCTTTAATGATGCGGTCGATATGATGATGCAGGCAGACCTTTCTGTTGTTGCATACGAGCTGGAACAGGAACGGTCTCTTAAAGACCTGCTCGAAACCCATCCCGAAATAAAATCGGTGAACGTTTTTATCGGTCCCGAAGGCGGCATTGACGACGAGGAAATTTTAAAGCTTAAAAAAGCGGGCGCAATTTCCGTTTCGCTCGGTCAGAGAATTCTGCGAACCGAAACTGCACCTCTTGCAGTAATTTCAAACATAATTTATCATTATGAATAGTCAAAAGGAGATGATTTTATGCACCTTCTCTACAAAATATGCAGCATTCCTGCCCTGTCCGGATTTGAACACACCGGCAGCGAGGCTCTGCTTGCCATTTTTAAAGACTACCTTTCAGATTGCCAGATTGACCCATCGGGGAATGTGATGGGTTTTTTACGTTGCGGAAAAAAAGACGCACCACTCATTATGCTTGAAGCGCACTATGATACGATTGGTCTTGTAGTAAGCAACATTTTAGACGGCGGATTTTTAACTTTCGCTTCTCTCGGCGGGTTCGATCCCAGAATTTTGCCTTCCCAGGAGGTTGTTATTCACGGCAAAAAAGATATTTACGGTGTAATTGGTGCAAAGCCTCCCCATATTTTATCTGCCGACGACAGAAAAAAAGCCGTTAAATTAGATGATTTAACCATAGATACCGGTTACAGCCGGGAAGAACTTGAAAAAATTGTTTCTGTCGGTTGTCCGATAACTGTCAAGCATAAGCACATGCATTTGGGCGAAGACAAATTCAGCGGCAGCGGACTTGATAACCGTGCCGGAGTTTATGCTCATCTTAAAGCTGCCCAGCTTCTTAAAGAGGAGAATTTAAACGCCGATATCTGCGTTGTCGCTGCACATTCTGAAGAAATCGGAAGATTTGGTGCAAAAATTTCGGCAGACAGACTAACCCCCTCTCTTGCTGTTGTTGTGGATGTTACACATGGCGACACCCCTGACGGTGAAAAAGGAAGAACCTGCACTCTGGGCAAAGGTCCGGCAGTTTGCCTCGGACCCAATTTAAACAGAAAATACACCTCCCTGCTGAAAAAAGCTATGGAGGATAACAAAATAGATTATCAGACAGAGGTTGAGCCGGGCGATACCGGCACAGACGCCTGGGATATTCAGGTTTCCTCTTTCGGAATTCCTTGCGTTCTGCTTTCCATTCCTCTTCGCTATATGCATACAACGGTAGAAACCCTCTCGCTTTCTGACCTTGAATCTACCTCTGCAGCAATTGCAGCTTTTGTAAAATCCTGTTTCGGAGGTGACGAAAATGCTTAAAGAATTAACAGACATTTGTGCTGTTTCAAGCTTTGAAGATAGCCTTCGCAGCTACATTATATCCAAAGTTGAAAAAAATTGCGATAAAATATCCACCGACATTATGGGCAATCTTCTTTGCTTTAAAAAAGGAAGAAAACAGGGCAAAACCATTATGATGTCTGCTCACATGGACGAAGTGGGACTTTTGGTCCGTGATTTTACTGATGACGGTTATATAAAATTTTCCGGTATAGGAATTGACCCCCGCATACTTCTCGGCACAAGAGTTGTCGTTGGCGATTCGCACATCCCCGGCGTTATAGGAATAAAAGCTGTTCATATGACCACAGCAGAAGAGCGAAAAACCGCCGTAACAGAAAAAGATATGTATATCGATATTGGCGCCTCTTCAGCTGAAGAAGCAAAAGAAAAGGTTTCAAAAGGCGATATGATAGCTTTTGACAGTGACTATACCGAATTTGGCGACGGTAAAATAAAAGCAAAAGCACTAGACGACCGTGTTGGTTGTTTTGCGCTTATAAATCTTCTTAATAACGCCGACTTTGAATATGACACATGGTGTGTGTTCACTGTTCAGGAGGAAGTGGGCCTCCGCGGAGGATATGTTGCCGGAAAATCCATTGCTCCTGACATATTCGTTGCCCTTGAAGCTACAACCTGTTCCGACCTTCCGGATGTTCCCCCGCAAAATGCCGTTACAAGTATGGGCAAAGGGGTTGCCCTGTCATATATGGACGGCGGTTATGTTCAGGACAAAGCGCTGGTAGATGCAATTTTAAATCTTGCAAAAACAAAAAACATCCCCTGCCAGTTAAAATCGGTTGCCGCAGGCGGAAACGAGGTCCGCAGTGTCCAGGTTTCAGCAAAAGGCGTTCGTTCGGTTGCTCTGTCTGTTCCCTGCCGCTATCTTCACTCCCCTGTGTCTGTTATAGACAAAAAAGACCTGGATGCGCTTGTTGCTCTTTCCGGGGAAATTGCTGAAAACTTCAGTCTTTTGGAGGTAATATAATGAAATTATTAAATAAACTTACAGAAGCTTTTGGTGTTTCGGGCTGCGAGACTTCCGTTCGGGATATTATAGACTCTGAGCTTGAAGGGGTTGGAGAAATCTCTGTTTCTCCCCTGGGCAATCTCACACTTCACATTCCGGGGCCGGGCAAAAAAATTCTTTTTGCGGCTCACATGGATGAGATTGGTGTTATGGCACGATATATTGACGACAACGGGTTTGTGTATTTTTCAGCAGTAGGCGGCCATACGCCAACAACTCTTCTCCACTCCCGCATTAAGTTTGAAAACGGTGTTTCGGGCGTGATAAGCTATGGCGAAAAAAAGGATATCAAAGATATAAAAATTCTTGATATGTTTATAGACATTGGTGCAAGCAGCAAAGAGGAAGCGGAAAAAATGGTTTCTCCCGGCATGTGTGCACACTTTGACAGCGGTTTTTCTCTTACAGACAAAACCGTTATGTCAAAATCACTGGACAACAGAGCTTGTTGCTATGCTCTTTGTGCTGCAATAAAAAAACTTGAAAAGACTCAAAATGATTTATATTTTGTATTTACATCTCAGGAGGAAGTGGGGCTTCGCGGTGCAAGAACAGCAGCCTTTGACATTTGTCCCGACTATGCAATAGCAGTTGATGTCACCGATACGGGTGACACTCCCGACTGTGAAAGAATGTCGGTAAAACTGGGCAGCGGACCCTGCATTAAAGTTATGGACAGAGGAATTGTTACCCATGCAGAAGTGCGTGACCTTATCAAAAAGGCTGCAGAAGAAGAAAATATTCCCTATCAATATGAAATATTAACTGCAGGCAGCACAGACGCGGCAGTGCTTCAGTATAGTTGCGGCGGTATAAAAACAGGCGCAATTTCTCTTCCCGTCAGATATATTCACACTCCAAATGAGATGGCAAATTTGTCGGATTTGGAAAATACTGTAGCTCTTGTTTGTGCAATATGTAAAAAAATTATGTAACTTAATAAAAATTGTTGACAAAGGTCGAAAAATTTAGTAAAATATCAAATACACTCGTTAATTATCCAGCACCTTACCGGATTTTCCAGTGGGGTGCAAAATTTTGTTTATATACAGTTTTGTTTAAGAAGGTTTTTTTATGAAAATTGCTTTTATCGGCGGCGGAAATATGGCGTCGGCAATAATAAACGGTATTGTTACAAACGGGTTTGTTTCTGCTTGTGACATTGTTGTCAGCGACCCTTCTGCAGAAAAATTGTCTATACTTTCTGAAATGGGAATTAAAACTGTTTCTGACAATTTTGCTGCAGCAGACGGGGCAGATGTTGTTCTTTTTGCCGTAAAACCCAATATCTTAAAAGAAATTATAGACGATTTTAAAAAAATTTCTCAAAACAAACTTTTCATTTCCATAGCAGCGGGGATTTCGCAAAGCTTTATAAAAGAAGCTTTGGGCGAAAAGGCAAATGTCATCCGTGTTATGCCAAACACACCCGCCATGGTGGGCGAAGGCATGAGTGTTGTTTTCTCTTCCGATGCGGACGAAAAATCTCATAATTTTACCATGCAGCTTTTCTCCACACTGGGAAAAGTTTGTATGATGGATGAAAAATATGTCCATGCAGTAACTGCACTGTCCGGTTCGGGCCCTGCATTTGTTTATATGATGATAGATGCCATGGCAGAAGGAGGCATAAAATGCGGTCTTTCCCGCGAGGATGCTCTCACCCTTGCTTCCCAGACAGTTTTAGGTGCTGCAAAAATGGTGCAGA
Organism: Clostridia bacterium; assembly: GCA_045577655.1. Lineage (GTDB taxonomy): Bacteria > Bacillota > Clostridia > RUG12999 > RUG12999 > RGIG7450. Next base: position 6,621 of record JAZNIU010000046.1, on the reverse strand, counting down.
CCACCGGCGAACATCCCGACCTTTTAAAACAACGTGTTTGTTCTCCGGGCGGTACTACAATTGAAGGTGTCGGTGCACTTGAAAAAAGCGATATCCGTTCATCCTTCATTGAAGCCGTTGAAAAAAGTGCCGACAAGTCAAGTAAAATGTAATTATTCTTTGCATAACCTTGTCCTCCCGGGAATATAATTTTACCAAATATGTTTTTGTGGAGGAATAATATTGAAAGACAAAGGAATATCCGGGTATGGTATTTTTTTGTTGTTGCTTTTCTCCGGGGTTACGGTTGGAGCATTTTTTGCCCGTGTTTCTCCCTTTTCGCCAAGTTTTACCACTTTGGCAAAGGAGGAAACAGTTTTAAAAACAGCATTTGTTTCTTTCATAAAACCTTTTCTTTTTGTATGGCTTTCCGGTTTTTCAAGGTTTTCTTTTGCAGCTTGCTGCACCGTGCTTTGTTACCGCGGAGCACTACTTGGTTTTATGATAGGCTGCATATTAAAAGAGTATGGTCTTTTAAAAGGAATTTTAACATCCTTTTGCATAAGCTTACCGCAGAATCTGCTCTTTTTTTCAATGCTTGTTTTTCTGTCTGTCCGGGCACACAACCACTTGACTAAAGAGCAGAAGTTTTCAAAAAAATATCTTTTCTTGCCGGTTGTTTTTCTGCCCTGGGCATTTCTTTCGGCTATGGCAGACAGGTACATAACATCAATTCTGATAAATTTTACTATAAGATAAAGGAGGTGGCGGAGTTGCCTAATACCGAAAATTTCGTTACATATTTGAAGCAGAATAAAAAGTCTTCGGAAAATACTGTTTCTTCTTATGTAAGAGACCTCAACAAATTTTTCAGCTATATTGAATCGCTTAACATTTCTCCCCTGTCGGTAAACAAGCAAACCGTCATTTCGTATATCAATCTTATGCAGGAAAACGGACAGGCAACCTCTTCGGTTCTTCGTTCTGTTGCATCACTGCGGGCTTTTTATAAATATCTTGTTTTTTCAGGTAAATCAGAGGTTAATCCTGTTGAAGGCATAACCACTCCAAAGCCCGATGAAAGAAACATTTCTGTTCTCACCTCGCGCGAGACAGACCTGCTTTTAAACCAGCCTGTTGCGGTTGGGTTCAAAGGCTGCCGCGACAAAGCAATGCTGGAGCTTTTATATGCAACAGGAATAAAAGTTTCTGAACTTATGGACCTTAAAATTTCGGATATTAACCTTGCAGAAGCGTTTATATCCTGCGGGAAAGGTGCAAAAGCACGAATTGTTCCTCTTGGAAACATGGCTCTCAAAGCGCTCAAAGATTATATGAACACTGTCCGCGAAAATAATTCTCTGATAGCCGATGACAACGACTATCTTTTTGTAAATGTCAGCGGCGGAAAAATGTCCCGCCAAGGTTTTTGGAAAATAATTAAATTTTACAAGGACAAAGCAAAAATCAAAAAGGAGATTACTCCCAACACACTTCGCCACTCTTTTGCTGTTCATCTTATAGAGAGTGGTGCCGATACCGGCGCTGTTCAGGAAATGCTTGGTCACACCACAGAACTGTCCACAAAAATTTACTCGGACATGGTGAACAAACGTCTTGACAACGCTTACAAAAAGGCTTGCAGAAAAACAAAATCGTAAAACCGACCTTGTCAGTATAAACAGGTCGGTTTTTTTGTTTATCTTCATTTCATTTATACATAATAATACTTGATTTTATCTTTTTTTTATGGTAAAATATCTGTATTGGGGTGATATGCAATATGTTTTCATATATAAAAGGCACACTGCAAACCGTAAACTCACTTTTTGCCGTGGTTGAAGCCGGCGGCATAGGCTATAAAATAAACATGCCTTTCAGGGAAAGCTCTGCTCTTACCTGCGGTGACAATGTTAAAATATATACATATACCCATATCAGAGAAGACGTTTTTGAACTCTACGGGTTTTCTTCCGAAGAAACCTTGCGTCTTTTTGAATTGCTCATTTCTGTTTCGGGCGTGGGACCAAAGGCAGCTACTGCAATTTTAAATACTTTAACTCCGTCCGAACTTGTTCTTGCCGTTTCGGCCAAAGACCATAAAACCATTTCAAAATCTCCCGGCATAGGCACGAAAACTGCCCAGAGAATTGTTCTGGACCTTGCAGACAAATTAAAAGGGTTTGACGGCGATGTTGCAGACAGTCCGGACGAGCCTGCACTTCAGATGTCAGGCAGCACTGCAGACGAGGCTGTCAGCGCACTTGTTGCTCTCGGCTATTCTCAGAATGATGCACGCATGGCAGTTTCCAAAGTGAAAAATGCCTCAAGCCTTGAAGAAATTATACGACTTGCCCTTAAAGAGGTGATCTGATGGAAGATATCCGTTCCGTTTCGGGAAACTTTATAAACGAAGATTCAGAGATAGAATATTCTCTCCGTCCGAAAACTCTGGAGGAATATGTCGGTCAGGATAAAATAAAAGAAAATTTAAAAGTTTTTATTTCTGCTGCAAAAAAAAGAGGCGACTCGCTGGACCATGTTCTTTTATACGGTCCTCCCGGGCTTGGTAAAACCACTCTTGCAGCAATCATAGCAAACGAACTTAATGTTAATATCCGCATAACCAGCGGTCCTGCCATTGAAAAACCGGGCGACCTTGCTGCAATACTCACCAACCTGTCTCCCCACGATGTTTTGTTTGTAGACGAAATTCACAGGCTGAGCAGAAGCGTTGAAGAGGTTTTATACCCCGCAATGGAGGATTTTGCTCTTGATATAATCATTGGCAAAGGACCAAGTGCCCGTTCAATCAGACTTGATTTGCAGCCCTTTACTTTAATTGGCGCAACCACAAAGGCAGGGTCACTTTCTTCCCCGCTCCGTGACAGGTTTGGTATGATAATGAGGTTGGACCTTTATACCACTGAAGAGCTTATGAGAATTGTTATGCGTTCGGCAGATATTCTCGGCGTTAAAATAAACGAAAGCGGCGCACGGGAAATTGCCGGAAGATCCAGAGGTACTCCGCGAATTGCAAACCGCCTTGTAAAACGTGTCCGCGATTTTGCGCAAATTGAAGGCGACGGCACAATAACCGATAAAATTGCCGACCTTGCTCTTACAAGACTTGAAATTGACAAACTGGGGCTTGACGGTGTTGACCGCAGGATGCTGATGTCAATTATAACTCATTTTGGCGGCGGTCCCGTGGGGCTTGACACTCTGGCTGCCACAATCGGCGAAGAGGCAAACACCATAGAAGATGTTTATGAGCCATATCTTATGCAGCTTGGTTTTTTAAACAGAACTCCTCGTGGCAGAGTTGCAACAAAATCTGCCTACGACCATCTTGGTATTCCATTTGAAGCTTAGGTTGTAATGCAACCTAAAATATAAAAATTTTATTAGGAGGAACACCCATGAAAAAACTTCTCGCACTTGCCCTTGTTGCAGTTATGGTTCTTGCCTTTGCAGCTTGTGGTAACACAACACCTGCCGTAGATGCTGATTTCAAAGTAGGATTTATTTTCCTGCACGACCAGAACTCCACCTACGACAAAAACTTCTACGATGCGGCACTCGCAGCTCAGAAAGCTCTTGGCCTCAGCGACGATCAGATTATGATCAAAGTTAACATCCCTGAAGATGCAAAATGCTACGAAACAGCTGCTGAACTTGTTGACGCTGGTTGTGACCTCGTTTTTGCTGACAGCTTTGGCCACGAAGACTTTATGATTCAGGCAGCTAAAGAGTTCCCTGATGTATTGTTCTGCCACGCTACAGGTACAAAAGCTCACACAGAAAAACTCCCCAACTTCTACAATGCATTTGCTTCCATCTATGAAGGCAGATTCCTTGCAGGCGTTGCAGCAGGTCTTAAGCTCAACGAAATGATTGAAAGCGGTAAAATCACTGCTGACCAGGCTAAAATGGGTTATGTTGGCGCACATCCCTATGCTGAAGTTAAATCAGGCTACACATCCTTCTTCCTCGGCGCTCGTTATGTTTGCCCGACAGTAACAATGGATGTTAAATACACAAACTCCTGGTTTGATATCGCTGCTGAAAAAGAAATGGCTAACGCTCTTATAGCTGACAAATGCGTACTCATCAGCCAGCACGCTGACTCTGAAGGCGCACCTAAAGCTTGTGAAGAAGCAGGCGTTCCTAACGTAGCATACAACCTCGACACACGTGATTGGGGCCCCAACTCTGCTCTTATTTCTTCAAAAATCAACTGGCAGCCCTACTTTGAACACATCATCACAGCTGCTATAGAAGACAAAGAAATCACACAGGATTTCTGTGGTGGTCTTGAAGAAGGCGTTGTTATGACTCTCGGTCTTAACGACAAAGTTGCAGCTGAAGGCACAGAAGCTAAACTTGAAGAAGTTAAAGCAAAACTTATTTCCGGCGAAGTTAAAGTTTTTGACACAGCTACATTCACAGTTGGTGGAAAAGCTGTAGAAAGCTATCTTGCAGACGTTGATTCCGACGCTGCTTTCACACCTGACACAGAAGTTGTTTCTGACGGTTATTTCCACGAATCCGAGTTCAGAAGTGCTCCTTACTTCGACCTCGTAATTGACGGAATTACAGAAAAATAAAATTATAAAAAGAGTTCGGCGGGGCCTTATGACCCCGCCAATGCTCTTTGCTTTAGTAAAATGTATAAAAGTTTGTATCTTTTACTAAAGCAAAGGCAAGGAGGTATTTAAGTGAGTCACAGTGTTGCCATAGAACTTAGAAATATCACAAAAAAGTTTGGCGAAAACTATGCAAACAAAAATGTTTGTCTTTCTGCCAATAAAGGCGAAATTCTTTCCATTCTCGGTGAAAATGGCAGTGGTAAAACCACTCTGATGAATATGATCTCGGGTATATACTACCCTGACGACGGTCAGATTTTCATTGATGGCAAGGAAGTTATCATCCGTTCCCCGAAAGATGCATTTGATTATAAAATCGGTATGATACATCAGCATTTTAAGCTTGTTGATGTTTTTTCTGCAGCAGAAAATATCATTCTTGGTCTTGAAGACGAGGATAAATTCAATATAAAATCAGCCGCAAAACGTGTCAGCGAAATTGCTGAGCGGTATGGGTTTACAATTGATCCCATGAAAAAAGTTTATGAGATGTCTGTTTCGGAAAAACAGACTGTTGAAATAATCCGCGTGCTCTACAGAGGTGCAGACATTCTCATCCTTGACGAGCCAACTGCCGTTCTGACACCTCAGGAAACAAAAAAACTGTTTAACGTCCTCCGCCGTATGCGCGATGACGGGAAAACAATTATAATAATCACACATAAACTTCACGAGGTTCTTTCCCTTTCAGACAAGGTTTCTGTTCTGCGCAAAGGCGAATACATCGGCACCGTTGTTACCGCCGAAACAAACGAAACAGAGCTTACCGAAATGATGGTTGGTCAGAAAATAACTTTAAATATCCAGCGCGACCTGCCGCAAGATAGCCAGGATCGCCTTTTAGTTAAACATATTAACTGTGTGGACAGAGAGGGTGTGTCTGTTTTAAACGACATTTCTTTCACTGCACGGTCAGGCGAAATTTTAGGCATTGCCGGTATTGCCGGCAGCGGCCAACGCGAGCTTCTTGAAGCAATTGCAGGGCTTCAGCACCTGGCGAGCGGTGAAATTGAATATAATGACCCCAAAACAGGGGCTACTGAAAACTTAAGAGACAAAACCCCCGTTGAAATTCGTGATATGGGTGTCCGACTGGCGTTCGTCCCTGAGGACAGACTTGGCATGGGACTTGTTGGCAATATGGATATCATAGATAATATGATGCTGCGCAGTTACACCAAAGGTCATTCGGTGTTCCTTGAGCGAAAAGAACCTAAAGACCTTGCCGACCGGCTGATTGAACGACTGGGCATTGTGACTCCGGACGCAACCACTCCCGTAAGACGTCTTTCGGGCGGAAATGTTCAGAAAGTTCTTGTAGGCCGCGAAATTTCTTCCGCACCCACAGTGCTTATGGCAGCTTATCCGGTACGCGGGCTTGACATTAACGCATCTTATACAATATACAATCTTTTAAACGACCAGAAAAGAAAAGGTGTTGCCGTTATTTTTGTGGGCGAAGACCTTGACGTTTTGCTTGAGCTTTGCGACCGCATTATGGTGCTCAGTGGTGGCTCAATCAGCGGTATTGTAGATGCAAGAGAAACAACAAAAGAAGAAATTGGTCTTCTTATGACAAAATCACAAAAGGAGGCGGCTGAAAATGAATAAAACAGAAAAACATAGTTATGTCCACGAGCCGCTTATTCAACTTTCAAAAAGAAGTGATATTGTATGGCACAAATCCTGGGGTGCACGCGGCATTTCCATTTTGCTCGCACTTTTGCTGTGCGGTTTTATAATTGTACTTTTAACCGGCTACAATCCCCTCCAGGTTTATGTTGAAATGTTCAAAGGCTCCTTTGGTTCTTCCAGAAAAATTTGGAATATGTTCCAGGAGCTTGCTATGCTGCTTTGTATTTCCCTTGCAGTTACTCCTGCATTTAAAATGAAATTCTGGAACATTGGTGCAGAAGGTCAGACTCTTATAGGCGGACCTGCTGCAGCAGCTTGTATGATATATTTCGGAGAAAAACTTCCCGCTTATTTA
>JAZNIU010000045.1:0-43843 GCA_045577655.1 Clostridia bacterium | reverse complement strand
CAGTTTAGTGCTAAAATTATGATTTTTTGGCGAATAATCCCTAAGACTAACCGCCGTTCGTGTGCGGATTTTTGCTTATTATCTATTCACTGAAAATTCTTTATAAATGTTTTTCTGTGAAGTGGGCAGGGGCCATATTTTTTTATGGCGTCAATGTGGTCGGCGGTGCCATACCCTTTGTTTTTGGCAAACCCATACTGAGGATATGTTTTGTCAAGCTCTTTTATGTACCTGTCCCTTGTTACCTTTGCAAGTATGGAAGCTGCTGAAATTGCCATACTTTTGGAATCGCCTTTTATAACAAAACTTGCGTCCACCGAAAGCTTTGGCAGGGCGTTTCCGTCAACCAGCACGTGAGCAGGTTGTGTTTTTAGCCCCTCAACCGCTTTTTTCATAGCTGAAAGGGTGGCATTTCTGATGTTTACCCTGTCAATTTCCTCCGCTTCTTCAAAAGCTATGCAAAAGGATTCCGCTTTTTGAACAATCTCATCAAAAAGCTCTTCTCTTTTCTTTTCACTCAGCTTTTTCGAGTCGTTAAGCCCCTCGATTATAACATCTTTCGGGAAAACCACTGCTGCAGCATACACTCTGCCCGCAAGAGGGCCTCTTCCCGCCTCATCAACACCTGCAACGGGCAACGCATTTTCCCCGTCAAATTCCCGCATGAGAAGAACTCTTCTGTACTCTTCGAGCCGTTTTATGGCAGAGGGCGGAAGGGCCGTTCCCTCTTCCGCAAGACGCAGCGCTTCGGATGCAAGTTTTTCGGGCGGCAGCTCTTTTAAATATTTTATAAGTTCCTGTTTTTTCATAATCATTCCCCGCTTTTTAAGTAATTTTATTCTACCATATCCGCTCCTTTAAAGTCAAACAAAAAATTTCTGTTTTCTTCTTAATGCTATTGAAAAATTTTTCGTTTTGTGATACCATAAAATATATATTATATTTTAAGGATGTTATATCATGCCACCTATCACAGACCTGTTGGGCAGTTCCTGCCCGATTGAATCTTTTAATAAAATCGAAATAAAAAAAGCACGCTTTTTTACAAAAGAGGGACGAATGGAAATCTGCCTTGCACCAACCCGTTTTCTGTCGTCAAAAGATGTTAAGGCGCTCTTTTCGGCTGCAAAAAAAGAATATCCCGACGTTAAAGTGGATTTTTCCTTTGACTATTCTTCCCTTTCTCTTGACGAAAAAGCGTTTGCTGACTATTTTTCATATATCACGGACAAAATTTCCGAAAAATTTGCACTTTCCCACTGTCTGCTTTCGGGAGCCGTGGCAAACTTTTCAGGTGACACTCTTAAAATAACCACCAAAACAGACTGTCTTGGTCTTCTCGAAAGCGGGAAATGCCCTTCTCTTATAGAATCACTTGTTTTTGAGGAAACTTTAAAACGCATAAAAGTTGTTTTTGTCTGCGGAAAAGAGAAGCTTGAGCTTCCTTCTGTGGAAGATTTTGTATACACCCCTCCCGCCCCGGAAGAAAAACCGGTGGCGGAAATTCCTATGCCCGAAATTGCTGTCCCTGCGCCTCCCGAGGCGGAATACCGCAAAATTTTAAAAGGTCGGAACATTTCTTCGATTGAGCCCTCGCCTATTCTTTCAATCACAACCGAAATGAAAGATGTTACCATCCGGGGTGATGTTTTGTTTGTTGACACAAAGCTGGCAAAAACGGGCAGAGTCATTGTTTCATTTGCCGTTACCGACTATACAAGCTCCATTAAAATCAAGCTTTTTGAGGGCGCAAAGGAAGATTCCGAGCCTGATAAAAAAGAAAAAGCACAGGCCCGGCTGGACAAGCTGCTTTCAGGTCTTAAAAAAGGCGCCTATGTTGCCCTTTCGGGACGTGTTGTGTTTGACGAGTTTGATAACGAGCTTGTCCTTATGGCGTCTAACATCAATCTGATGGAAAAAGAAGTTAAAACGGATACTGCCGAAACAAAAAGAGTGGAGCTCCACCTGCACACAAAGATGTCTGCCATGGACGGTGTTTCCTCGGCAACAGACCTTATAAACCGAGCTGCAGACTGGGGTCACAAAGCCATTGCCATCACCGACCACGGTGTTGCCCAGGCTTTCCCTGACGCTTTTTCGGCAGCAAGAAAAAGAGGCATCAAAATTCTTTACGGTGTGGAAGGATATTTGCGCAGTGACGAGCTGAATATCGCCTACAACGTTAAAGAAGACTACACTTTAGATTCTTCTTTTGTTGTTTTTGACCTTGAAACCACGGGGTTTTCACCTATTAGCGATTCGGTTATAGAAATTGGCGCTGTTAAAATTGTCGGTGGCGAAATTGTTGACAGATTTTCTTCTTTTGTAAACCCCGGCAAGCACATTCCCGAGGTTATAACTGAGCTTACAAGCATAACCGACGAGATGGTGAGCACCGCCCCTGCCATTGTGGAGGCTGCGGCAGACTTTGAAAAGTTCTGCGAGGGCAGTGTTCTTGTTGCCCACAACGCAAACTTTGACGTCGGGTTTATGCGGGTGGTATATGAAAACTTAGGTATGCCTTTTGACTATTGTTATGTTGACACTCTTGAGCTTTGCCGTGCACTTTTCACCTCCATAAAAAAACACGGGCTTGCTGCAATGGTTAAACATCTTAATATTTCTCTGCCTAATCATCACAGAGCAGTAGACGATGCGGAAGCTACCGCAGAAATTTTAAAACGTTGTTTTTCAATTCTGCGGGAACGGAAAATAACAGAGATTGACCATTTCAACACCTCTCTTTGCGGCGACGATAAAAAAGCTAAATATTATCATTTTATAATGATTGCGAAAAACAAGACGGGTCTTGAGAATATGTACCGCATAATTTCCGATTCCCATCTGAAATATTTTTACAGAAAACCCATCATCCCCCGCAGTCTGCTTACCACCTACCGTGAAGGGCTTATTCTGGGCAGTGCCTGCGAGGCGGGCGAGGTTTTCCGTGCCGTCCTTAACGGCAAAAAACAAAAAGTGGTTGACAAAATTGCGAGCTTTTACGACTATCTGGAAATTCAGCCGGACGGCAACAACGAATTTCTTATCCGGTCGGGCAGAGTTTCGGGCAAACGTGCTCTTCACAAATTAAACGAAACCATAATTGAAACAGCTCGCAGACTGGGACTTCCTGTTGTTGCAACGGGCGACGTTCATTTTATGGACCCGTCGGACGAGGTTTTCAGGCGTATTCTTATGGACTCTTTAGGATATGAAGACGCAGACAACCAGGCGCCTCTTTATTTCAGGACAACCGACGAAATGCTTGACGAATTTTCCTATCTGGACAAAGAAACTGCCTACAGGGTTGTTGTGGAAAACACAAACAAAATTGCCGATATGGTTGAAGATATTATGCTTCTTCCCGACGAGCCGCATACTCCCAAAATGGACGGTGCGGAAGAAGATATTGTCAGAATTTCCGAAACAAGAGCAAAAGAAATTTACGGCGAACACTTACCTGAAATTGTACAGGCAAGAATGGACCGTGAGCTTGGGTCTATTATAAAACACGGGTTCTCGGTGCTTTATATAATTGCACAGAAGCTTGTGTGGAAATCGCTTGAAGACGGTTACCTGGTTGGCTCGCGAGGTTCTGTCGGTTCTTCATTTATAGCATTTTTGCTGGGAATAACCGAGGTTAACGCTCTCCAGCCACATTATGTTTGTCCAAAGTGCAAACACAGCGAGTTTGTGACAGACGGGTCTGCTCCGTCGGGTGTGGATATGGAAGACAAAAACTGCCCTGTCTGCGGCAGTTTGTATAACAAAGACGGCCACGACATCCCCTTCGAAACTTTCCTTGGGTTTGACGGGGACAAAGAACCGGATATTGACCTTAACTTTTCGGGTGATTATCAGCCAAACGCCCATAAATACACCGAAGTGCTTTTCGGCGAAGGCTTTGTGTTCCGTGCAGGTACAATAGCAACTGTTGCGGAAAAAACAGCATTCGGGTTTGTAAAAAAGTATTTTGAAAAGCGCGGCGTAAACCCTGCTGCTGCAGAAATTGAACGCTTAAAAGACGGTTGCACCGGCGTTAAACGTACCACCGGGCAGCATCCGGGCGGTATTATGGTTGTGCCAAGAGACGAGGATATTCACTGGTACTGTCCTGTTCAGCACCCTGCCGACGACACCGAAAGCAATATTATCACCACACATTTCGACTATCATTCAATTTCGGGCAGACTTTTAAAGCTTGATATTCTCGGCCACGATGACCCGACGGTTATCCGTATGCTGGAGGATTTGACGGGCACCCGTGCAACAGACATTAAAATAGGCGACAAAAAAACAATGAGCCTGTTTTTAAACACCGAGGCGCTGGGTGTTACTCCCGACCAGATAGATTCTACCGTGGGCAGCTATGGCATCCCCGAGTTTGGTACACGGTTTGTTCGAAAAATGCTTGTGGACACAAAACCCACAACCTTTGCCGAGCTTGTACGCATTTCCGGTCTTTCCCACGGCACAGACGTCTGGACCAACAATGCCGAAGAACTTGTAAAATCGGGCGTTGCCTCTCTTAAAGAGGTTATCTGTACGCGTGACGATATTATGACCTATCTCATATATGCAGGTCTGCCTAAAAAAGATTCTTTCAAGATTATGGAATGTGTCAGAAAAGGCAAAGGACTCACTCCCGAACAGGAACAACTGATGGTTGACAACGGTGTTCCGGAGTGGTATATTAATTCTTGTAAGAAAATTAAATATATGTTCCCTAAAGCGCATGCCGTTGCCTATGTTATGATGGCGTTCCGCATCGCTTACTATAAAGTGCATTATCCCGTTGAATTTTATTCCACCTATTTTTCTGTCCGAGCTGACGAATTTGACGCCCAGCTTATGATTGGTAAAGAAAAAGTGGAAGAGTCGCTGAAGGAATATAATGCCATAGAATCTCTCTCGCAAAAAGAAAAGAATGTCATAACCATTCTCGAAATGTGCAAAGAGATGTATGCAAGAGGAATAGAATTTTTAAATATCGACCTTTACAGGTCGGATGCAAAACGGTTTTTGCCGGTGGATGGCAAAATTCTGCCGCCTCTTTCTGCACTGCCCGGTCTTGGCGGTGCGGCTGCGGAAAACATTATCAGTGCACGTGAAAAGGGAGAGTTCTCAAGTGTTCAGGAGCTTCAGGAAAGAACCCACGTTTCAAAGTCGGTGCTTCAGATGCTGAGAGACTATCACTGTCTTGATAATTTACCGGAAACTGACCAGGTATCTTTTTTCTAGGAGGGAAATTACATGTTTTTCAAAACTCATAAAAAACTGACCATTATTATTGCTGCTATCCTGCTTTTAGCTGTCATAGCCCTTTGTTTTTATGCTTTCAGACCTCGCGATTTTAGAAAAGCTTCCTGGGGAATGACGCAGGAACAGGTTATAAGAAGCGAGGGCTCAGAGCCGCTTAATCAGACTCCAAGTTCTCTTTCCTACCGGTTAACCTCTATTGAGGGCGTTGACTATGACACTGTTTTCTTTTACCGTTTTGACGGGGAAACAGATGGTCTGTGGCAGGCAAGTATGGGAGTAACAACACAAGGATACAACACCAAACTTGCAAAAAAAATCGTGAACGCTTTTGAAGAAAAATACGGCGAGCCGGATAAATATGAAGAAACAGACGGCAATTATAATTCCTGGTGGTACCAAGGCGACACCGAAATTTATACCGGTCAGATTGAAAATTATATTTATATAACCTATACAGATATTGATTATGTAGAAAAATAAAAAAATACCCCTGAGAAAATTTCTCAGGGGCTTTTTTTATTTAAAATTAACAAATCCGAGGTCGGCTACTGTGTTTGAGCCCATTGCTGAAAGGAGCAGGTTGATATATTCAAGTCCGTACTTTGTGTAAATGGACGCCGCATCCTCATGGGTTGTTTTGTTTGTCGACCCTTTTATTTTGTCAAATTTCACTTTATATCCTTTTGTTATTTCTGCGGGCGAGATTGTTCTTTCTCCCGTAAAATCATTTCTTATGCCGAGGTCATCAAAATTATAATATATTCTTCTGCTCTCCCCGGTCAAATCCAGGCTGTAATAGAAGGTGGAGTTTTTATACACCTGCCATATTAAAACCTCCAGCGAATTGTCCGGGTCTAAAACAAGCGAAAACTCGATATATCCGTCCGCATTGGTGTCTCTTACGGTATAAGCTATACTGTCGTTTATTTTTTCATTCTGCAAAGATATAACAACAGAATAAAGGTCATCCTCGGCAGAGAAGCTTTCATTCTGGGTTGGCAGATTGAGCTTTTTGCCAAAAATTTCGCCCAGTGTTGTGAGCTTTTCTCTGCTATATCCGTCTATTATGCTTATCGGAATGGCAAGACCTAAGTTTTCCCCGTCCACAAAACCGGCTGATGTTATACCTATAACCTCGCCGTATTTGTTTATAAACGCGCCACCGCTGCTGCCGTGGGAAATTGCCGCACTTGTCTGGATATAGCGCACGCCGTCAATTTCTCTGTTTACATTTGAAATAAGGCCGTTTGATATGGTGTTTTGAAGTCCCATTGGGCTGCCTATCGCATAAACGGTTGCGCCACCCTCCACGGTTGACTCATCACCTATCTCAAGGAATTTGAAATTTTCTCCGGCAATTTTAATAACCGCCCAGTCATTTTCCTCGCTGTAATCATATACCCCTTCCACCTCAAAGGTGTCCTCGCTGTCAGGCAGAGTGGCTTTTGCAATACACATGTCCTTTATAACATGATAGTTTGTCACCGCAGTTCCCGCAGAATCAATGAAAAATCCGCTTCCTGTGCCCTGAATTTCGCCAAACTCGTTAAACACTTCAAGGTAGAAAACCGCAGGAGAACATTTTTTGTAGATTTCTTCTGCAGAAAGCTCTTTTTTTGAAGAGGTGCTTTCATCCGTCACATAATATTTTGAAAATTTCTCCCGGGTGAAAACTCCCTCTGCTATCAGCTTTTCGGCAAGGGTTGTGCTCTGCCCTTTCAGGTATGCTCCCAGCGAAGCATGGGAAATCAAAACAACGTCTGCTCTTAAGAAGTTTTCTTTGTCTGCTTTTCCGGGCAGAATTCCGGTGTACTGCGCCAGCTCAAACGGGTTTTCATAGGAAAAATCTCCCAGGCTGTCGCTATAGCCAAGAGCTCTCAGCACAAAGGTGAGATACATATTTATGTTGGCGTCTTCCGTGCCGAATTTTGTGGCTGAAACGCCTTTGGTAAGTCCGTTTTCATAGGCAAAACCAACATACCCGTCTGCCCACGCCGGAACGTCGGTGAAAGGATGGGTTTTCCCCGTTTCAAGTGCCGGCGATTCTTTGCCCAGAAGACGAATGAGCATAACAATTGCTTCAATTCTGGTTGGAGCGCGGCCCAGCGCAAACTCTGTTTCGGACACTCCGCGGAAAATGTTTAATGCTTTTAGGTTTTCTGCAAGCCCTTTTTCATACGATGTGTCTCTCTGTGCAGATACCGCTGCAAAAGAAGATACACAAAGCAGAAAAACAAGCACTGCCGAAATAAATTTTTTCAATTTTCTCCCCCCTTGAGAGGTTTTATACTTCTTTCTAAAATACCGTTTATATATGCTATCATTGTACCATAGTTGGTTATGGGAACGCCTGCCTCTTTTGCGGCAGAAATTCGGTTTTTTACTTCCCTTTCGCTGAGCATACAACCGCCACAATGGACAATAAGAGCGTATTTTGACAAGTCAGTTGGGAAATCGCTGCCCGAAACAAACTCAAAACCAAACTTTTTGCCCGCTTTTTTCTCTATCCAGGCAGGGAGCTTCACGGTACCTATGTCGCCACACTGGCGGTGGTGCGTGCACCCTTCCGCTATAAGAATGGTATCGTTTTCTTTAAGGTTTTCCAGCTTTTTTGCCGCTGCCGCCATTTGGGAAAGCTCTCCTTTATATCTGGAAAAAAGAATGGAAAAGGAGGTGAGCGGCATTTCTTCCGGCAAAATTTCCGCAACCTTTTTAAATGCCTGGCTGTCTGTTATAACAAGCGCCGGTGAAATTTTTTCAAGCGCTTTTTCAAGCTCGGTATCTTTGACGGCAACTGCAACTCCTCCCGCTTCTAAAATGTCGCGGATGGTCTGTTGCTGTGGCAGAATGAGTCTGCCTTTTGGTGCCGATTCATCTATCGGGATAACAAGCAGCACGATGTCCCCTTTTTTTATAAGGTCGCCCACAAGCCTCTTTTTTTCTCCGCCGGTGGAAAGGCTGCCAAGAAGCTCTTTCAGCCGGTCAATGTTTTCGCCTGTTTTTGCGCTGACGCAAATGTCACGCTCATATTCGGCTAAAACCTTTTTCCCCTCGTCAAGCTTGTTTCTCACTATAATAAAGGGAATTTTTCTTTTCTTTGCAGTGGAAATTATTTTTTCTTCCTCGGCGCCTATTCCCTCGTTTATGTCAACACAGATTATAGCTATATCCGTTTTGTCTAAAACGGCAAGGGTTTTTTCTTCCCGGAGCATGCCAAGCTCTGTTTTATCACCCAGCCCGGCTGTGTCCGTTATAACAACGGGGCCAAGCGGCAAAAGCTCCATAGCTCTTGAAACCGGGTCGGTTGTTGTACCCGAAAGGTCCGATACTATCGCAAGGCTCTGGCCGGTAAGTGCATTTATAAGACTTGACTTTCCGGCATTTGTTCTGCCGAAAATGCCAATATGAATTCTCTCGGAAGAGGGTGTTGCATTAAGGCTCATTTCCGTCCCCCCTAAAATCTGAAATCACGGATGTCCTGTTCGATAAGCCCAAGTCTTTCTTCGGCAATTTTTCTTACCTTTTCGTTGGGTATTTTGTCAAGCTCTTTCTTTATAAGCTCTTCCCCTATTCTTCTGGTGTCTTCCGAAGCATAGTCCATCAGAAATTCTTTCAGCGTCATAAGCGCATTTGGGTGGCAACAGTTCTGAATCTGCCCTGTTTTGCAAAGCTGCATAAATCTGTCACCCGTTCTGCCTTCGCGGTAACAAGCTGTGCAGAAAGAAGGAATATATCCCAGTCTCATAAGCCAGTTTACCACCTCGTCAAGCGTTCTTTTGTCGCTAACGTCAAACTGTTCGGAACATTCGTCTTCCGGTTCGGGTTCGCAGTAACCGCCAACACTTGTTCTGGACGCACCGCTTATCTGGGACACGCCAAGGCGAATAACTTTTTCTCTTACTTCCTTGCTTTCTCTTGTGGAAACAATCATTCCTGTGTATGGCACGGAAATTCTTATAAGAGCGCAAAGTTTTGCAAAAATTTCGTCGCTGATACCATTGTCAAACGCCGACGGGTCAATGTCGTCTGCATGTTTGATTCTGGGCACGCTGATTGTGTGCGGTCCCACTCCGTGCACTGCCTCTAAATGTTCGGCGTGCATCAAAAGAGCCGCAAATTCGTATTTATAAAGCTCAAGACCAAACAGAACGCCAAGTCCCACGTCGTCAATTCCGCCTTCCATGGCTCTGTCCATTGCTTCTGTGTGATAAGCATAGTTGTGCTTTGGTCCTGTCGGGTGGAGAGCTTCGTAGCTTTCTTTATGATATGTTTCCTGGAACAGAATATATGTACCAATTCCCGCTTCTTTAAGTTTTCGGTAGTTTTCCACCGTTGTTGCGGCAATATTAACGTTAACGCGGCGGATAGCACCGTTTTTATGTTTTATGGAATATATTGTATTTATGCTTTCAAGGATATATTCCAGCGGATTGTTAACCGGGTCTTCCCCCGCTTCTATCGCAAGTCTTTTGTGGCCCATATCCTGAAGTGCCGTTACCTCACGGACAATTTCCTCCTGAGTGAGCTTTTTCCTTGCAATATGTTTGTTCTGATGATGATATGGACAATAAACGCATCCGTTAACACAATAGTTTGACAGATAAAGAGGCGCAAACATAACAATTCTGTTGCCGTAAAACTCTTTTTTAAGGCGTTCTGCCAAATCATAGATTTTTTCTGTTCTTTCTGCATCTTCGCAGGCAAGCAGTACAGACGCTTCTCTGTGAGAAAGCCCTTTTTTCTCTGCTGCTTTTGCAATTATGCTGTCAACAAGCACTAAATTGTCCTTGTTTTCTTCTGCATATTTTAAAGTGTCAAGCACTTCTTCGTGGCTGATAAATTCCTCAGCCTTTAATGATTTTGGATTATACATATTTTTCACCTTTCTTTCGGGTCAGACTCTTCTTCCCCGTTAGTAAATTTATTCTTTAAAATCTCCTCGCGATACTATAGTTTTGTATCCGATTTTTAAAAACTTTTCTGAAAGCTCTTTTAAGTGGTCGGCATTTTCTGTGCCGGTATGCAGCTTTCCGTCATACAGGGTATAATTTTCTCTTGCTTTTTCTGGCGAGAGGTTTGGCATAACAACATTCGCCCCCGCAAGCACCGCCTCTTCTCTCCCCTTTTCATTTATTGTTCCAAGCGCCGTTGTGGCAGGCAGCAGAACATTTGGCAAAAGCAGACGGATAATCGCAAGAAGATATACCGTCAGCTCAAATGACCCTGCTTTTTCCTCCGCAAAAGGAGTATCTTTGTGCGGAATAAAGGGGCCTATCCCCACCATCTGCGGTTTAAAATCTTTTATAAATCTTAAATCGCGCACAATATGGTCCACCGTCTGCCCGGGCGAACCCACCATAAACCCGCATCCCGTCTGGTACCCCAGCTCTTTTAACCGGTTAAGACAGGAAAGTCTACTTTCAAGCAGCATTTCCTCCGGATGCAAAAATCTGTAATGGTCGTCCGACGCCGTTTCGTGCCGCAGAAGATATCTGTCTGCGCCCGCCTCCCGCAGCTTTTTGTAGCTTTCCGCCTCTCTTTCGCCAAGCGAAAGGGTCACTGCGCAGTCGGGATGGTTTTCTTTTATTTTTTTCACTAACCCGCACAAAATCTCGTCGGTGAAAAAGGGGTCTTCTCCTCCCTGCAGCACAAAGGTGCGAAAGCCCAGCTCATACCCTTTTTTGCAGCAGGAAATTATCTCTTCCGGAGAAAGACGGTAGCGAACGGCGTTTTTGTTGCTGCGGCGGATACCGCAATATTTGCAGTCATTTTTGCAAAAGTTTGAAATTTCTATAAGTCCTCTTATAAAAATGTCTCTGCCGTAAATTTCCCTCGCACACTCCCCCGCTTTTTGTATGAGATAGTCTGCATCGGCTCTGTTTTCAATAAGCTTTTTTAAGTCCTCGTCCGGCAAATTGTGTTCTTTTGCCAGTCTGTCTATAATTTTTTTCATTATTTTATAATATCTGTGCCCATAAACGGTCTTAAAACTTCGGGAACTGTCACGCTGCCGTCTTCGTTCTGGAAGTTTTCAAGTATTGCGGCAACTGTTCTGCCGACCGCAACCCCCGACCCGTTTATTGTGTGCACAAACTGCGCCTTGTCTTTGATGTTGTCTTTATATTTAATGTTTGCTCTTCTCGCCTGGAAATCTTCAAAGTTTGAACAGGAAGAAATTTCAACATATCTGCCATAGCTTGGCATCCAAACCTCTATGTCATACTTTTTGGCAGCAGTAAACCCAAGGTCGCCCATGCAGATGCTGACAACTCTGTAGGGAAGTCCTAAAAGTTTCAGCACGCTTTCAGCGTCAAGCGTGAGCTTTTCAAGCTCATCATAAGAGGTTTCGGGTTTAACAAATTTAACAAGCTCAACCTTGTTGAACTGGTGCTGTCTTATAAGACCTCTTGTGTCTCTGCCGGCACTGCCCGCCTCTGCTCTGAAACAAGCAGTGTATGCAACATGTTTTATGGGAAGCTTTGCGCCTTCTAAAATTTCTCCTCTGTACATATTTGTGACAGGAACTTCGGCTGTCGGAATGAGGAAATACTCCTCCCCCGCAGTTTTGTAGGCATCTTCTTCAAATTTGGGAAGCTGACCTGTTCCCACCATACAGTCACGAAGCACCATATAAGGCGGCAGAATTTCTTCATACCCGTTCTGTGTTGTGTGGGTGTTTAAAAAGAAGTTTATTACTGCTCTTTCAAGGCGTGCCCCCGCGTTTTTATAAAGAGTAAATCTGGAACCGGAAATTTTTGTTCCTCTTTCAAAATCCAGAATGTCAAGGTTTTCACCAATGTCCCAATGTGCTTTGGGTTCAAAATCAAATTTTGTGGGCTCTCCCCATTTTCTGATTTCAACGTTGTCATCGTCAGTATCCCCTTGCGGCACGGACGAATGAGGAATGTTGGGGATTTCAAGCATCAGCTTTTCAATCTCCTCGTCAATCTCTCTCACTTTAACGTCAAAATCTTTGATTTTTTCCGAAAGCTCTTTCATTTCCGCAAAAACGGCGCTGACATCCTTGCCCTCTTTTTTAAGAGCAGGAATGCTTTTGGAAACCTCGTTCTGTTTTGCTTTCATCTGCTCGGCTTCAAAGACCATTTCACGTCTTTTTTTGTCAAGCTCAACAATTTTGCCGATGTCCCCCACCGTTTCACCACGGTTTTCCATTATTTTAATAATGCGTTCATAGTCTGTTCTTAGTAATTTTATATCTAACATTTTTCTCCCTTTCCGTTTTTACCGGTTAACTAAAATTATGTTAACCCTTTTTCAGAATGTTCACGATTTTATCCAGACTGTCTTTGTCGTAAAATTCTATTTCTATTTTGCCCTTTTTCTTGCCGTTTACTATAGTAACCTTGGTTCCCAGTTTTCCCGAAAGCATATTTTCAATGTCGTCTTTTATAACGCTAAAAGATTCCCTCACCTTGGGCAGCCTGTCCGGCTTGTTTATCTGGTTTACATAATTTTCTAATTGTCTTACCGACATATCCTTCTCTATAACAAGGTATGCAGTTTTCTCCTGAAGGTCTTTGTCTGTTATTGCAAGGAGTGTTCTTGCATGACCGGCGGAGATTTCAAGCTGCTGAACAAGCATTTTCACCGGGTCTGAAAGCCCCAGCAGACGTAACGAGTTTGTAACTGCGGAACGGCTTTTTCCAACGCTTTTGCTGATTTCCTCCTGTGTCATATTAAACTCTTTTGCAAGTCTGTCAAAGCCCGCTGCTTCTTCAATAGGATTTAAGTCTTCGCGCTGCAGATTTTCTATAAGAGAAAGCTCTGCAACTGCTTTGTCATCAAAGTCATATATTGCAGCCGGAATTTCAGAAAGCCCCGCCATTTTTGCCGCTCGCCATCTGCGTTCTCCGGCAATTATTGTGTAAAAACCGTTTTCATTCTTTTTAACTGCTATTGGCTGAAGAACTCCGTGTTCAGCTATTGATTCTGCGAGAACTGCCAGCTTTTCAGCATCAAAGGTCTTTCTCGGCTGGTTGGGATTTGGCTCAATCTGTGACAGTTTAACAGCTGTTGCCGCCACTTTTTCCTCATTTTTGGGCTGGATTTCAATTTCAGGTATCAAAGCACCAAGTCCTTTGCCCAGACCACTTTGTTTTTTCACCATATTACTACCTCTTTTACTCATTATTTGATAAGAATTCGTCTGCCAGCAAGCGATAGCTTTCTGCGCCTTTTGACGACGGGTCATATACGTTTATAGGTTGTCCGTAGCTCGGAGCTTCACCTAAGCGCACATTTCTCGGTATTATGCTGCCATAAACCTTACCCGGAAAATGTGTTTTAACCTCTTCAACCACCTGAATTCCAAGGTTTGTGCGTGCATTAAGCATTGTGAGAACAATTCCTTCAAGCTCAAGCGACGGATTGAGCGATTTTTTTATACGATTAACATTTCCCATAAGAAGTCCAAGCCCTTCAAGCGCATAATATTCGCACTGAATAGGCACAAGCACGGTGTCTGAAGCAGTCAGACAATTAAGCGTTACAAGCCCGAGAGATGGGGGACAGTCAATAAAAATATAGTCATAGTCATCTTTCACCGGCGAAAGAGCGTTTTTCAGCTTAAATTCGCGTTTTTCAGCCATAACAAGCTCAATTTCAGCGCCCGCAAGCTCTTCACAAGAGCCGCAAATATGTAGATTTTCATATTCTGTAGGCAGAATTGCCTCTTTCATGGGCAAATCTTCTATAAGCACAGTATAAATGCTTTTTTCTGCCTTTTTTTCCATGCCAACACCGCTTGTAGCGTTTGCCTGGGGGTCAACATCCACTAAAAGCACCTTTTTCCCGCGTTCTGCAAGCATGGAAGCAAGGTTAATTGCCGTTGTAGTTTTTCCTACACCGCCCTTTTGATTGGCGATTGCAACAATTTTACTCATATTTTTTCTCCAATATTAAGATTAGGGGAGGGGAGACCTCTCCTTTATACCTATATTATATCACCCTTTTTTCTCTATTTCAAGAGCTTTTCACGATTTTATCTGTCAAATGTTTCACGTGAAACATATTTTTGGATATAAAAAGGGAATGTTTCACGTGAAACATTCCCTCTAATTTAAGTTTTACTTATTATTCTTCAGAAAATGGGGGAGTGGTGGTTTCTGCGGTTTCCGCCGTTTCCTCAATCTCGTCCACTTCTTCTTTTTCCACAACTGCAATAGATGCAACCTTCGTGTCTTCGTTAACTCTTATAAGCGTTACGCCCTGCGATACTCTGCCGCAGGTTCTTATTTCGTCTGTTGCAATTCGAATAACTATTCCACCGGTTGTGATAAGGATGAGGTCTTCGTTGCCGTCAACCATTTTAATTCCGACAATGTTTCCGGTCTTGGAGGTTATTGCATAGTTTTTAACACCCATGCCACCTCTTGCCTGGAGTTTGTATTCTTCTGTCGGTGTGCACTTACCAAAGCCATTTTCGCTGACAACAAGGATGTGTTTTCCCTCTTCTTCAATTTCCATACCTACAATATAGTCGCTGCCTTTAAGCTTCATAGCACGTACGCCGCGGGCATCTCTGCCAACAGTTCTGACGTCTTCTTCGCTGAACTTAATTGCCATACCATGATGTGTTGCAAGCATAATGTTCATGCTGCCGTCTGTCATTTTAACGTCAATCAGTTCATCATTTTCGTCAAGCTTAATTGCAATAAGTCCACCCTTAATTCTGCTGTTATACCGCGCTAATTCGGTCTTTTTAATAACACCGTATTTAGTTAACATAATTAAATATTTGTCTTCCTCAAACTCTTTAACGGATATCATAGCTGTTATTTTTTCGCCCTCGTCAAGCTGGAGGAGATTTACAAGCGCCATACCTTTTGAAGTCCTGTTTGTTTCAGGAATTCTGTAGGCTTTGATTTTAAACATTCTTCCTTTGTTGCTGAAGAACATTATAAAATCGTGAGAAGAGCAGGGGAGGATTGTGTCTGCCACATCTTCCTCACGGGCTTTAAGACCGGTAATGCCCCTGCCGCCTCTGTGCTGAATTTTATAAGTATCAACAGTCTGGCGTTTTATATAACCAAATTTTGTAAGAGTGAGTATGTTTTCCTCAACAGGAATGAGGTCTTCATCTTCTATAAGGTCAAAGGAAGGCTCAATGGCTGTCATTCTTCCGTCACCGTATTTGTCACGGATGTCTAAAAGCTCGGTCTTAATCTGTTCCATAAGCTTTCCTCTGTCTGAAAGCAGAGTATTATATTCTTCGATTTTTTCTGCAAGAGCGCTATATTCTTCGTCAATTTTCTCGCCATTTAATTTCTGGAGCTGACCAAGTTTCATATCAAGAACGCTCTGTGCCTGAACAGCAGAGAAACCGAATTTTTCCATAAGCTGTTCTTTAGCGTCGTCATACGCGTTTCTTATAACTGCAATTACCTCGTCAATATTTGCGAGCGCAATTTTAAGACCTTCCAAAATATGCATACGAGCCTGTGCTTTGTCCAGGTCAAACTTTATGCGGCGGGTAACAATTTCTTCCTGGAAACTGATAAAGTTTGCAAGAATTTCTTTAAGTCCCATGGTTTTTGGTTTTCCGTCGCAGATTGCAAGCATATTTATGGAGAAACTGTCCTGAAGACGAGTGTATTTATAAAGCTGATTTAAAACCACCTGCGGATTTGCTTCTCTTTTAAGGAAAATTTCAAGACGAATACCAACACGGTCGGAAGAGTGGTCGTCAATGTCTGAAAGACCTTCAATTTTCTTTTCTTTAACAAGCTCTGCAATAGATTCAACAAGCATTTTCTTGTTAACCTGGTAAGGAAGCTCAGTAACTATAATTGAAGATGTGCCGTCTTTTCTTTCCTCAATTTCGGCTTTGGCACGGATTATAACCTTGCCTCTGCCCGTTTCATAAGCACTTCTGATACCACTTATTCCCATAATTGTTGCTTTTGTGGGGAAGTCCGGACCTTTGATATATTCCATAAGCTCGGGAACAGTTATATCCGGATTGTCAATCTGGGCAACAACACCGTCCAAAACCTCTTCCAGATTGTGCGGCGGTATGTTTGTTGCCATACCAACGGCAATACCGGAACTTCCGTTTATGAGTAGTGTGGGAACTCTTGTGGGAAGAACAACCGGTTCTTTTCTTTTTTCGTCAAAGTTGGGCACAAAGTCAACTGTGTTTTTGTCAATGTTTTCAAGAAGAAGATTTGAGAGTTTGCTCATTCTTGCTTCTGTATAACGGTATGCAGCCGGAGGGTCTCCGTCCACGCTACCGAAGTTTCCGTGACCGTCTATAAGCTGATAACGCATGGAGAAATCCTGCGCAAGACGTACCATCGCATCATAAACCGAAGCGTCACCGTGGGGATGATATCTACCGATAACATTACCAACAGTTGTCGCAGATTTAAAGAAAGGTTTGTCAACAGTTAAATGCTCTTCATACATTGAATATAAAATTCTTCTGTGAACAGGTTTAAGCCCGTCGCGCACATCGGGGAGAGCACGGCTGACAATTACGCTCATTGCATAGTCAATGAACGCTTCTTTCATACGTTTTTCTATGTCGACATCCACAATAGTCTGGGAGTCAAAATACTCTTCAAAATGAGAGTCTTCATACTTTTTATTTTTAGCCATCTTTTTCCTCCGCTTTAAACATCAAGGTTTGTAACATACTGGGCATTTTCCTCGATGAATATTCTTCTCGGTTCAACTTCATCACCCATAAGAACACTGAAAATGTTATCTGCTCTTTCGGCATCTTCCATTGTAACTTTTAAGAGAATTCTGTTTTTTGGGTCCATTGTGGTTTCCCAAAGCTCTTCGGGGTTCATTTCACCAAGACCTTTATATCGGCTGATATCCACTTTTGCATTTTCGTCGCCATCTTTAAGCTCGAGACTTATAGCGTCTCTTTCTTCGTCGCTGAACGCAACTTTGGACTTTTTACCTCTTGTGATCTTATAAAGAGGCGGTTTTGCAAGATAAATATGGCCTGTTTCAATAAGCTCTGTCATAAACCTGAAGAAGAAAGTGAGCAGAAGCGTCTGGATATGCGCACCGTCAACGTCGGCATCGGCCATGATAATTATTTTGTCATATCTTAACTTTTCAATATTAAACTCTTCGCCAATTCCTGTGCCGAGCGCCTGGATTACAGGTGTCAGCTTGTCGTTTCCATACACCTTGTCAGCTCTTGCTTTTTCAACGTTAAGCATTTTGCCCCACAAGGGGAGAATTGCCTGGTATTTACTGTCTCTGCCGTTTTTCGCAGAACCTCCCGCTGAATCACCTTCGACAATATAGATTTCTGTCTTTGTCGGGTCTTTTACGATACAGTCGGTGAGTTTGCCCGGAAGAGAGCTTGAACCGAGAGGAGTTTTTCTTGTAGCTTCTCTTGCTTTTCTTGCTGCTAGACGTGCGCGGGAAGCAAGGAGTGCTTTTTCTATTATGGCTTTTCCCACCTGCGGATTTTCTTCTAAAAAGTCCGCAAGCTTTTCTTTTACCATGTTTTCAACAACACCGCGCATTTCCGAGTTGCCCAGCTTTGTTTTTGTCTGTCCCTCAAACTGCGGTTCGGTGAGTTTAACGGAAATTACGGCGATTATACCTTCTCTGGCATCGTCGCCTGTCAGCTCTTCATTGTCTTTTATAAGCTTATATTTTTTTGCATAGTCAAGCAAAACTTTTGTAAGCGCAGATTTAAAGCCTGTTTCGTGGGTACCGCCCTCGGTAGTTGAAATGTTGTTTGCGAAAGATTCAAGGACTTCGTCATAACCGTTGTTCCACTGAATAGCAACCTCTGCAACACTTCCGTTTTTCTCGCCGCTTACATATATTACACTGTCGTGTATTGTTTCAAGAGACTCTTTTCTCTTTTTCTTTTCATCAAAAAGGTAGGAAACAAAGTTTCTGATACCGCCGTCATACTGCAGCACTTCGGAAACCGGCTCTTCCTCTCTTAAATCTGTGAACACAATTTTTATACCACCGTTTAAGAAAGCCTGTTCACGAAGTCTTTTTAAAAGAACATCAAAATCATAAACGGTTGTTTCAAAGATTTCCGGGTCTGCCCAGAAAGTGATTTCTGTTCCTTTTTTGTCGGTTTTTCCGATGTTTTGCACCTGACCGGCAGGAACACCTCGTTTGTAGCTCTGGAACCAGACATTTTCCCCGTCATAAACGTGAACTTCCAGCTTTTCGGACAGAGCGTTAACAACCGAAGCACCAACTCCGTGCAAGCCGCCCGACACTTTGTATCCGCCGCCGCCGAATTTACCGCCGGCATGAAGCACTGTGAAAACAACATCGATGGTGGAAATGCCCATTTTAGGGTGAATTCCGTGGGGGATGCCTCGACCGTTGTCTTTTACTGTAACAGAGTTATCTTTATTTAAAATAACTTCTATCTGTGTACAAAAACCGGCAAGAGCTTCGTCGATGGAGTTGTCAACAATTTCATAAACCAGGTGGTGCAGACCTCTTTCCGAGGTGCTGCCGATATACATACCCGGTCTTTTTCTGACAGCTTCAAGTCCTTCCAAAACCTGTATTTGATTTTCGTCATAATTTGTGTTCATTCTTTCGGTGTCCATATATTACCCTCCAGATTCATGGATTCTTCTTTTATTCTTTTATTAAGCGTTGCCGGAGAAATAGGGGAGATATAAACTCTGCTCTCTCCTTTTGTTTCGGCAACAACAAACGACTTTGGCAAATCCTCTTCCGACACGTTGATAACAAACTCTTCATCCTGTGCGGTAGACAAAAATTCGCGCGTTATTTTTGATGTCGTTGTATTTTCAAAATCAAAAATTCCTATAATGTCTTTTAGAAAAACAGTACAGTCATTACCAATATGTAAAAACATATCTTCACCCTATTCTTCTGTTATAACGCCGTTTTCCACCCTGAAAAACTTTGTTTCAAGCTGTGGAAAGGCAAGGTTTTTCTCTGTTCCGGTGATAACAACCTGTTTTCCTTTCAATTTTTCTATAAGGTACTTTCGCCGTCCCATATCAAACTCGCTTGTTATATCGTCAAGCAACAAAACAGGATATTCGCCGGTCTGCTGGAAAAAAAGCTCCGCCTGAACAAGCTTTAATGCAAGAACAATGCTTTTTTGTTGCCCCTGCGACCCGTAAATTTTTGCATTTTTTCCGTTTATGAAAAAGAGCAAATCATCTCTGTGAGGTCCGATTATACTCATTTTTTCTATTTTTTCTTTTTCTTTTGCTCTTTCCAGAGCAAGTAAAAATTCTTTTTTTATGCCGTCGATATTTAAATTCTCGTTATATTCAAAAGTTTTTAAATATTTCAGTTTAATTTCTTCTTTGCCCTCGCTTATCTCCTCAAAAACAGGTTTTATTATTTCTTTTATGCGGGAAACAAGCGAGCTCCGAAACCACATAATTATGCTGCCGTACTCTGCAAGCTTTTCGTTCCACACATCTATCATACCGTCATCGGTTTCTTCTTTTAAAAGCTTGTTTTTCTGGACCAGCGTTCTGTTATAGTCGGTAAGTGCTTTCAAATATTTTTTCCGCAGCTGCCCTGCGCATATGTCCATATATTTTCTTCTGTAAGAGGGCCCTTCTTTTATGGTTTCCATTTCCTGCGGTGAAAAGAGAACAACAGAAAGATTTCCTATAAAATCCACACGCTTTCTTATAGGCACTTTGTTTATTTCAAGAAACTTTCCTTTGTTTTTTTCTATAACAACGCTGTTTTCGTTTTCTTTACCGCCCGAAGTATAGGTTGTGGAAATTTCTGCTTTTTCCTCACCGAATTTTATAAACCCCATGTCAGGAGAAAACTTAAAACTTTTTGCAAAAGCGCAGAAATATATTCCTTCTATAAGATTTGTTTTTCCCTGGGCATTGTTACCATAGAAAAAATTTACTCCGGAAGTTAAATTCACAACCGTGTCCTCATAGTTTCTGAAATTTTTCAACCTGACTTTTGATATATGCATAATTATATACCCTTTATATTACTCTACAACTATCATTTTTGTATGTAACAATATCTCCCGGATAAACTTTTTTTCCGCGGGCAAGTTCAACATTTCCGTTAACTTTTACCTGACCTTCCAAAATAACAACTTTTGCCTCGCCGCCTGTTGACACAAGACCGGCAAATTTTAAAAGCTGCTCAAGTTTTATAAACGGTGTTGTTATTTTTACTTCCATTTTGGCTCCTATCTGATGCGGACAGGAAGAACAATATATAAAAATTCGTCTCCCTGCTCGGGTTTTATAACTGTCGGTGTTATATTTCCGTTAAGTTCAATAATAACATACTCGTCGTCAACTGCTTTTAAAGCGTCAAGCATAAACTTACAGTTATAGCCAACCTCAAAAGTTTCGCTGCCGGTAGCTTCTGCCGGAATAATTTCTTTAAGATGACCTTTTGCAGTGTCACAAGTAACAGTTACGTTGTTATAATCGTAAGAAATTTTAACAGGGTTTATAATTCCGCCTGCTTCAGCTAAAAGAGCAGCTCTGTCTATACTTTTTATAAGCTCTTTAACTTCAATTTTTGCAGTGTAAAG
This sequence comes from Clostridia bacterium, assembly GCA_045577655.1. GTDB lineage: Bacteria > Bacillota > Clostridia > RUG12999 > RUG12999 > RGIG7450. The sequence goes on along the minus strand of JAZNIU010000045.1, from coordinate 23,046 downwards.
ACATTCTTTGGGTATAACATTTTTATAGTTTATAAATTCACCGTCTAAAAGACGGGAGAAAAATCTGCAGCTGCCAAAAGCAAACAAAACATTTTTTTCTGCAAGAGAAATGCTTATTTTTCTGTCAAGTGGTGATATAATTTTTGAAAGGTCGGAAAGTGCTTTTCCCGGTACAACAAAGCTTATATCGTTGTAAATTTCAACAGGAGTGTTTTTTATAGCAAGACGGTAACCGTCCACAGCAACCCCCATCATATTGTTTCCTGAAATTTCCAGTTTAATTCCGGTAAGAATAGGGTTTATATCAGAAAGAGCAACCGCAAAAGAAGTTTTCTTTATAACAGACATCAAATTTTCTGAATCAAGGATAATTTCATCGCTGTAGCTCATTTCGGGAATTTTAGGAAACTCGCTGCCGTCAATACCCATAATATTAAAATCAAGTTCGCCGCATCTGATGTTGACATTATTGTCCGGCTGAACATCAACAGTTATAATTCCTTCGGGCATTCTGCGGATAATTTCGCAGAACATACGGGAATCAACAGCAATACTTCCTTTTGAAAAAACATTGGCATCAAAAACATATTCTATTGTTATTTCATTATTGCTGCCTGTGATTTTAACGTTGTCTTCCGCCTCTATTAAAAGAGTTTCCAAAATTGGAAAAGAAGAATTTGTTGCAGAAGCCTTTCCTGCTGCAGAGATTGCATTTAACATATCAGTGTTAGAACAAGAAAATTTCATATCGTCCTCCTGTATATAAAAAAGAATTAGTAATAGTAGTAGGGGTTGTTGAAAGTGTTAAAAAGTATAAAATTCAAAGAAAATATAAGGGAAATTTTTCTCTTTTACCTGTTGACAAGTCACACGTTTTTTGTTGATAGTGTATATAACAAAAGTGCATTTCTTGTTATTAACAGGTTATCATATCAACAATTAACAGCTTTTCCTGTTGATAATGTTAATTATTTTTTATGTTGTTTATAATATCGTTGTAGTCATTTTGAACATTGTTGTTAAGCCTGATTGATTCGTTTATTTTCTTTATTGCATGAATAGCTGTTGTGTGGTCACGGTTAAAAGACTCTCCAACCTGAGGAGTAGACAAATCAAGCAGATTTCTGCAGATATACATTGCAAGCTGGCGTGCATAAACAACTTCTTTCGTTCTCTTATTAGACATCAAATCTTCAAGAGGAATATCAAAAAAGTCGCAAACATAGGTTTTTATTTTGTCCACCGTATATGTCCGTGGAGTTTCGTCGCCGAGAACATTTTTCGCAAGGTCCATATTTATTGTGGAATTTCCCAGCTGAGAGTAGGCAGTAATTCTGTTGAGCGCCCCTTCAAGCTCGCGGACGTTTGTGTCAATATTGCTTGCGATATAGTCAAGAACATCAGAAGGAACATCAAGAGGCAAGTTCTGAAGTTTTTTCTTGAGTATCGCAAATCGCGTTTCATAGTCAGGCGCCTGAATATCACAGATAAGACCCCATTCAAAACGGGAAACCAGCCTGTCCTCAAGTGTTGTGAGCTGTTTTGGCGGACGATCGCTTGAAATAATAATCTGTTTGTCTGCCTGGTGCAGATAGTCGAATGTATAGAAGAATTCTTCCTGCGTTGCAGCCTTTCCGCCGATAAACTGAATGTCGTCTATTAAAAGAACGTCAATCTGGCGGTATCTGTTGCGAAATTCTTCGTTTTTACCTTCTCTGATGGAGTTTATAAGGTCGTTTGTGAAAAACTCGGATGAAACATACATAACCTTAAGCTGCGGATTGAGCTGGGAAATATAGTTGCCGATTGCGTGAAGAAGATGAGTTTTTCCAAGACCGGAAGACCCGTACAAGAAAAGCGGGTTGTAGGATTTTGCCGGAGTTTCCGCAACCGCAAGAGAAGCAGCGTGAGCAAATTTATTTGACGGACCTACAACGAAATTGTCAAAAGTATATTTTGTGCTGAGACCGATTGAGTTTGACCGTGGCCTTGTATCTGCCGGCTTTGAAGGAACAAACTCTGCCTTTTGTTCGGCAAGAATAATATTTACCGCAACATCCTGGCCAATAAGAGAAGAAAGGCAGGAGGAAATAACTGTGCAATATCTTTTTTTGACAGTGTCCTGCAGAATTGTGTTATCTGTTGCAAGGGTGAAAACCCCGTCGGTAAAATCAAAAGGTTCAAGCGGGCTTATCCAGGTGTTATAAGACACCCAGGTGAGGTTTTCTTTAAGATTTTCAAGAGCTTTTTCCCAGTATAAACTTGCTGTATTCATATGTAAATCACCACACAAAAAATAATAAGAATATATGTAAATTCTGTTAATAGTAAATCCCATAATATTATAACATAAAATTTTAAAATTTTCAACAGATTTTTGCAAAAAAAAGATATTATTTTCTAAAGAAAATAATATCTTTCGGTATAAATATATAATATATAATTATCTCTGGTCCATAGGGAGATATTCTGTGCGGTGACAGAGACTTTTGTAGGCCGGACGGATGATTTTTCCGTTTGTTGTAACTTCCTCTATTCTGTGTGCGCACCAGCCCACAATACGAGCTACGGCAAAGAGCGGAGTATAAAGCTCGGGCGGAATTCTGAGCATCTGATAAACAAAGCCCGAATACATATCAACATTGGCACAGAAATCGCGGGTTACGCCAAGTTTTTCGCACAAAATGGGCGGCGAAACACGTTCAACCAGACTGTAAAGGTTAAATTCGTCGGTGAATCCTTTGGACTTTGCCATTTCTTCCGCTTTTGCTTTTAAAATCTTTGCACGGGGGTCAGACCGGGTATAAACCGCATGGCCCATACCGTAAATAAGCCCTGAACCATTGCCCGCTTTTTTGTTAACAATTTTCTTGAGATAGTCGGCAACTTCGCCTTCACTTTCCCAGTTTTTAACGTTCTGTTTAATTTCAGTCATCATATCAAGTACCGCTTTGTTGGCACCGCCGTGACGGGGACCTTTGAGCGAACAGATAGCCGACGAAATTGCCGAATAGGTGTCTGTTCCGGAAGAGGAAACAACACGGCAGACAAAGGCAGAGTTATTACCGCCGCCATGCTCGGCGTGGATTGTGAGCATAACGTCTAAAAGCTCGGCTTCTTCGCGGGTGAACGTACTGTCCGGATAAATCAGGTGCAGAATGTTTTCTGCAGTAGAATATTCCGGTTTGGGAGTGTGTATGTAAAGACTTTCGTGGTCGTAGTAATGACGTTTTGACTGGTAGGCATACGCCGCCATGGTGCCTATCATGGAAATAAGCTCAATAGACTGGCGCAAAAGATTTAAAACGCTCTGGTCTTCAGGAAGCGGGTCGTAGGAATAAAGAGAAAGAACACTTCTTGAAAGCTTGTTCATAATGTCTTCACAGGGGGTACGCATGATAATATCTTCGTTAAACCCGAAAGGAAGGGTGCGGGCATCGCCCAGAAGCTTTGAAAAAGAAGTAAGCTCTTTTTCGTTTGGAAGTTTTCCCAGAAGAAGCAGGAAAGCCGCTTCTTCAAAACTGGGACGCTTTTCGGCAAGGGCGCTGGAAATAAGTTCCGAAAGGTCAACGCCTCTGTAAAGCAGTTTACCGTCTATTGAAACTTTTTCCTGGTCGTCAAGAAGATAACCTTTAACCTCACCGATGGAGGTAAGTCCCGCAAGAACGCCGGTCCCGTCGGCATTTCGAAGACCGCGTTTTACTTTGTAGTTATCAAACAGTTTGGATTCGATACGGTAAGAAGAGCTTGCCATATCGAGAAAGGCGGATATTTTTTCGTTTTCCATAAAAGACTCCTTAGAAGAAAATAAAAAGGGTTTTACCCACATATATCAGCAAGTAAAAACCCTTATGTAAAAAAATTACTTTTTAAGCTGGCGTCTGCTTTCACGGATTTCTTCCAGAGCAGCAGAAGTTGTTTTGTCAACCTTTTCCATAATACTATCAGCATATAAAACAGCGTTGCGCTGCATTTCTGCTTCCTGTCTTCTTGCTTCTGCAAGAATCATCTCGGATTTTTCTTTAGCCGATTTGGTTATTTCGTGCTCATCAATCATAGCAATAACTTTATCCTGAGCATCTTTGATAATTTTTTCAGCTTCGCTCTGCGCTTCACTGATAATTCTCTGACGTTCTTCTTTTACCCAGCGTGCCTGTTTTAATTCTTCAGGCAGTTTAAGGCGGACTTCATCTGCCATCGCAAGAAGCTCCTCTTTGTTAGTAACCGCATAGCCGAAAAGGCCGAAACTTTTTTCGACAAGGTCCTCAAGTTCATCTATTATTTGTAAAACTTCCATGATTTTTCCTCCCGTTATATTTATTTAGAAAATTTATTTTTAATAGTTTCAATGCAACAGAGGGGAACGAGCGGGGCAAGATCTCCGCCGTAAGAAGCCAGTTCTCTGACAAGAGACGAGCTTAAATGAGAATATTCAGAAGCTGTCATCATAAACAGCGTTTCCACTTCGGGATTTTGTTCGTGGTTGGCAAGCGCCATCTGAAATTCATACTCAAAGTCAGATATCATACGAAGGCCTTTTATAATGGTGTTTATGCCAAGTTTTTTCATATAATGAACCAGAAGCTCATCTGAAAAATCAATTTCAACATTTTCAATATCCTTTGTAACCATCCGAAGCATTTCTTTGCGCTCTTCGGGTGAAAAGACAGTTTTTTTGGACTGGTTGACAAAAACGGCAACAACCACCTTGTCAAAAATTTTCGACGCTCTGCGGATAATATCAAGGTGACCGTTTGTAACCGGATCAAAACTGCCGGGATACACTGCGATTTTCATAAAATATCAAAGCCCTTCCACAGCATTAACATACTAGTAAGATAATTATATACTATTTTAATAAAATAATCAAGTGTTTACCGAAAAAAATTTTATTTTTTTTCTTTAACAAAAAAACACACTGCAGTTCTGCCGTAAATGCGGCGGTCTGCAAGTTTAAAACCAAACAGGTTTTCAGAAAAATCCTCTTTGGCGTCCTTTTCAACCACAATAATGCCCGAGTCCGAAAGCAGCTGCTTTTCGCCAATTATTTTCATACAATCTTCCGAAAGAGTGGAAAAATAGGGCGGGTCCATAAAAATTAAATCTGCCTTTTCCCTGCAGGAAAGAAGAAATTTTTTAGCATCGCAGCAAAAAGCCTGTGCGGGAAGACGGGTGAAGGCAATATTTTTCTTTATAATTTCCATCGCTTCCCGCGAGGCGTCAACAAGAATGGCGCTTTCGGCTCCGCGGCTTAACGCTTCAAGCCCAAGACTTCCGCTGCCCGAAAACAAATCAAAAACGCGGCTGCCGATTGTTTTTTCAGCCAAAATGCTGAAAATTGCACCTTTTACTTTGTCAGAGGTGGGACGGGTGTCAAGTCCGGAAAGAGTTTTAAGCAAAAGTCCTCCTGCGCTGCCTGAAATAATACGCATAACAAAAATCCTTTCAAAAAAAGTGAGGCAAAGCCTCACTTTTCGGTGGTTATTTTATAATTCTTCTTGCGGTGACATATCTTGCAGAATAATAAGCTGCGCCAAGATTTGAAATTCTTACAATATCACCCGGAACGGTAGCGTGAATAAAATCGCCGCCGCCGATGTAAATACCAACATGGGAAATTCCGCCGTAGGTGTTGAAGAACACCAGGTCGCCTGCGCAAAGATCGTCTCTTGAAACAGGTGTACCCATAGCTGCCTGAGATGCGGCTGTTCTGGGAAGGTCAACGCCAAATTTTGAATAAATATAGCTTGTAAACCCGGAACAGTCAAACCCGGAAGGAGAACTTCCTCCGTGAACATAGGGTGTTCCTATATAGTTTTTGGAAAGCTCAACAACCTTTGACCCGTCTCTTGAAAAACCCGAGCCATCCCTTGAGGAAGCGTCGGTATAACTTCTTATAACAACATAATTTTTATGTACAAAGAAGAAATCGCCTTTGTAGAGAATTTCATACCAGCTTCCCGAGCTGCCGGTGATTTTAACCTCATCGCCGCGGGAAAGTGTTGTCGCAACAGCAGAGCTTGTGCTGGGGGAGGAACGGACATTTAAACCTGCTGCCGTAACTGTTCCCAGAAGATTTACGTTAACAGAAACATAGTCTGTTGACGCATACGCTGTTCCGCCATTAAAAGAAATGCGGTAGAAAGAATTTTCTTTTCCCTGTATATCAAGAATTTGTCCACGGTCTACTTTTGATAAAACTGTACTGTCGGTAGTGGGATTTGAGCGGATATTAAGAGCGTCAGCAGTAACGGTGCCTTGTGCTGCAAAACAAGCAGTAGAAAAAGTTAAAAAGCAAGCAGCAACAACGGCGACAGTCTTTTTAATCTGATGCATTTTATCGCCTCCTTTGTGACAATGCATATATGTATTATACCAGAAAACAACCGAAAAGTCAAATTTACAGCCACTAAAAACAGAAAATATGAAGTTAAAACAGGGAAAAAACACCCCGACACCCCTATATATAGGGGTATAGGACAAAAATTGCTTTAGTAGCAAAAATGCACAGAAATAAAGCAGGAAACATTAAAAAACCTGTTGACAAGAGCAGAAGAGAAGAGTATAATTATGGAAGAAAAACAAAATCGGGGTGCTTGAAAAGGCTGAGAGAACGAAAGTTCAACCCGCAAACCTGATACGGATAATGCCGGCGTAGGGAAAATAGAGCTCGAGAACTACCCCGTCGTTATTCGGCGGGGTTTGTTTTTTTAGAAAGGAATGTAGCAAAATGAAAACAAAAACAATAACTATGGGCGGAATAATGGCAGCTCTTGCAACCATTCTGTCCGTTATAAAACTCTTTGACATGCCATATGGCGGGTCGGTTACGGCTGCGAGTATGGTCCCCATCATATTTTTCTCCTTGACAACAGATTTTAAATCTTCTTTCTGGCAGAGTATGGTATACGCACTGCTCCAGCTTATTCTGGGCTTTTATGCACCGCCCGCAAAAACATTTTTAAGCTATGTGGCAGTTATCTTTTTAGACTATATTGCGGCGTTCGGCGTACTTTCTCTTGCAGGACCGATTGCCCGCAAATTCAAAGATTTCCGTCTGGGAAGCACGGTTGGCGCAGCACTGGTAACGGCAATGAGATTTGTCTGCCATTTTGCTTCGGGAATTCTAATCTGGGCAAGCTTTGCTCCCGAAGGACAGTCAGTGTGGCTCTATTCTCTGCTCTACAACGGCGGATATATGCTGGGAGAGTTTGTGATTACTACTGCAGTAACACTTCTTCTTGCAACAACGGTAAAAACAAAGAAATAGAAAAAATGCCCGTTTTGGTTTGCCAAAACGGGTTTTTTATGTATATTGGTCAACAAGTCTTTTTACTGCGGAAGAGATATATTTTGCCGAAGCAAGCGCTTCTTCTATGGTGTTTCCGCCGGTTCCCACCTCAACAATAACGGCTCCCGGACAGGTGTGACCGTTAAACCGGGAAGTACGAAGGTTTATGGGACGGGCAAAATTTTTCTCCTCTTTAAGCAGACATTTTTGAAAATCCACCGCAAACTTTAAATTTGTCTGCCAGTCCTCGTGGGCAAGGCCAAGCTCGTCTGTCCCAACGACCAGCATAAGCTGGGCAACGCTTTTGCCGTCGATGGTGGTGGTAAGCTTGGTTTTGACACCCTCTTTGGTGACAATGGAATCTCTGTGCAGGTCAAGAACAATTTTAATTGACGGATTTTTTTCAAGTGCGGCAAGAACGCCCTTGCAGGAACGGGCATAGGAGTTGTTATACTCGGGATAGTCGAACAAATCGGTTATATGAACACATCCAATGCCCCTTTTTTCAAGCTCGCCTGCAAGCTCTTTGCCTATTCTTACCATATTATAATCGGGGTTTATGCACCGGTCCTCGGAAGAATGGAAAAAAGTATAATTTTCGGTTGGTGCATAGCTTTCAGTTGCGTGAGAATGGACAATTAAAACAAGCGGGTCGTCTGTTTTTTTTATTTTAAAAGCAGGTGCAGGGGCATTCAGCGCTTTTAAATCGAGGGAATAAGAGGTTTCGTTGTTTATGGTAACATCCTCTCCGACAGAAAGGGCGCCCCCTTTAGCGCTGACTGTTTTGTTAACTGCCGGTTGGGAAATGTTTTCCACCAGCGGCATGTCCTCGATATGAGAGGGGGACTCGTCATCTTCGGCAAAGTTTGCTGAAAAAACGCGCGCAAGCGACTGGACGCTAGTAAAATCGCCGCCAAAAAGAAAATCTGCCGTCATCCCAAGATAGTCGGTAAGTCCTTTTGTCCGGAAAGTGTAGGCGGTGGCTTTGCCGTCCGTCATTTTTGCCGCGAGCACATATCGGGAGGTTAAATGAAAACTGAAAAAAGAAGCAAGAATCTGGCAGCAGAGGTATATGGCAAGTCCGAGAGCAAGACACCCGGCCGCACGAAGGGAGAAAGTACGGACTTTAGCTTTAAAAGACAGTTTTGCCACCTCCTTTTTGGTATACAATATGTATATGAGAAAGGTAGCAAAAATAGAAGGGAAAGTATTGACAGAACACCCTGTTAAAAAATGGGTACGGAATTTTTCCGTACCCATTGATATTTAAGCCAGTGAACCTTCCATATAACCGTTATATTCGGTGAGAAAATCTTCTGCGGCAATATCCATTGCAACAGCAAGTTTGTCTTCGGCAAATGCTATTCTCATATGGAGCCGTCCGAAATATTTGTCAATAACCTGAACAAGCATTGTCAGGCAGTTTTCGTGAGTCCAGCAGGCAGAAGCTGCACAGTCATAATAGTTGCCGGGTGCAGTGCGTGCCGCAATTTCATCCGAATAGCCCTCCTGCGGAAATTTGCCGAACACGTTTTTGTCAATGCCGAAATAAAGTGTTTTGTCGCCCTGGGCATTGGTATATTCCATTTTGCCCTCGTCACCTGAAAAAGTGAATTTAACCCGTGTGATTCCCATGGGATTTTCCTTCATTTTAAACTCTTTTCCGCTATAGCGGGAAGAGTCCGTTTCTACGCTGTCGTGCAGCGAATAAAGAGTGAGATTATCCACTATTTCACAAAGGGAGGAGTACGCCTCTTTGTTTTCGGGCAGAGGACCGTCTGCCGCTTTTTCGGCAACCTCTTCAAAAAATCTGTCAATTATAATATTATCAACGTTCATATAACCCTGGGTGTCGGCATTTATAACAAACACCATATTTTTGTCCGGGATACAAACACCAAACTGTGAGCCCATACCGTTGAAGTAGAAGCTGTTGTTTTTTGTGCGCCAGAACTGGTAGCCATAACCGTATGAAGAAAGGTGGAGATGACCATCGCGGTCGCTGGATATGAGGTTGCTTGTAGCCTCGGTTGCATAGCCGCGGTCAAGTATCTGTTCCCCCTCCCAGCTGCCTTTCTGCAGCATAAACTGGCACACTCTTGCAAAATCTGTTGCAGTTGTGATTACCGCCGAATCCCCCCAGGACCAGCCGCCCGGACAGTAAAGACAGCACGCTTCTTTTGAAACGCCTATCTTGTCAAACATACGCTCTCTTAAAAAGTCCATAAGCTTTTTGCCGGAAACCTTTTCTGCAATTGCCCCCAGAACAACTGACCCGTTGCTGTCATACTCAAAAATGGCGCCGGGCAATTTGGAAACACCCGCAAGGGTGTATTTTGTTTCAAAATAGTCCCTCAGCCAGTCTTCATTTTTGTTGGAAAAGAAAGAGCCTGCCCAGGTGCGCGGCGGGTAACCGGTGGACATCATCAGCATATTTCTTATTGTCTGTTTTTTCATATAAGGAAAGGCGTCCTTCACATAGTCCTCGCCGATATAGGAAATGGCGGGAGCGTCAAGGTCAATAAGCCCGTCCTGGTATAAAAAGCCGATAGCTATTGAAACAAAGCTTTTTGACACTGAATAAAGGCGGTGGAGAAAATCTTTGTGAAAAGGTTTCCAGTAGGCCTCCAGAAAAACCTTGCCGTCGCGGACCATAACAACATCGTGGATGGAAAGTTCAGCCCTTTTGAGCGCGGTCAAATATTTTATTATATGTTCAGAAGAAACTCCGACCGATTCAGGAACAACTTTTTCAAACATAAAAGCCCTCCTCTTTCTTTTTGTGAAAATTGTACCACCGGCGCCCCTTAATGTCAATAGAATAATTGACTAAAAAAGGCAAATATGATATACTTTTTTATAAAATAGCGCATAGGGAGGAAAATATGGAACAAAAATTTTATAAAACGCATAAAATAACAACAAAAGCTTTCTGGACAAACTTCTGGGAATATTATAAATATTATGTTCTGGCAATTATAGTAATCGGTCTTTGTGCTGCTGTGGGAATAGGCAGCTATGTGAGCAGGGAAAGATATGATTTAACAGTTACATATCTTGGAGAAAACACCCTTCTGACTCCTGCAAAGTTCAGGCTGTTTCTTGAAGAAAACACGGAGGACACCGACGGTAACGGCGAAAAAAACGTCAATCTGTCAAATAATCCGCTGGGCGAGGATGAAAATGTTGAAAAAACCATTGTTATGTTAACCAGAATGGATGCCGACCTTTTATCCGCCGACCCCTTTATTTTTATGACGGACGACGAGTTTATCGGGCGGTTTGTAAACATGTCGGCACTTGAGCCGCTGGATGAGCTTGTGGAGGGAAAAAACATCCCGGAACAGTGGGTGAAACGAGACCCCATATCAAACAAAATTGTTGCGGTTGACGTAACCGATATGCCTATTGGCTACACCATCGGAATAACTTCCGGTACAAGACTTTATGTGGGGGTAAAAATAAAACCTGTTTTAAAGGAAAATGACGAAAAATATACCTATCTCCACCAACACACTTTAGGAATAGTGGAAAAAATGCTAAGCTATAAGTGATGTCATAAAAAGAAACCAATAAAATATTGACAAAACAGACAGTATATAATATAATATGGTGTATAAGGGGAAATGCCCGCTATGACAGAAGAAATTATATATGGAGGATGGTAATATGAAAAAACTGCTGGCAATGGCTTTAGTCCTTGCGCTTTTAACTGTAAGTTTGCCGGTTCTGGCAGACTATCCGGCTACACTGACAGCACTTCTGGAGGAAAATTCTATTCCGTCTACAAGAAACATAGATGTTCCTGCTGATATCATGGTTAAGCAAAACGGAACTTATACAGACGGACCGGCAAACGTTGTTCTTCAGTCTGTCAACGACCCGGCTTTAACAGACTTTAAAGCAACACTTTATATGCAAACCGTAAGAACTGCGTTTAACGCATACTATACTGCAGCCGAGCTTCTTGTTGCAGGCGGTCCGCTTGCAGCCGAGCTTCCTAACTGCAAGGTTACAGGCGAATTTGAAATTACAATCACATATCCGCAGACAGTAGAGGCTCCTGCGTCTGTAGTGGGCGGATTTGATATGGTTGGATTTAATGCTGAAGCATCAGGAATTTTCACAGAAACACACAGAGAAGAAATAACAAATGCTGACGACACAAAAAGCACAGTGATAACACTTGCGGTAAGCGGTCCCGACACAGGCTCCGGCAGACCGGGATATGTTCTTGCAAGCCAGCTTGATTCAAACCTTTTGACATATCTTCCTGATATAACTTTTGAATGTATCGGCGCAAAAATTACTTCTGCCGGCACACATGTTATCAAAGGCGAAATTTCCGGTTACACAGAAATTAAAGATAATGCAGGTCTTCTTGTTGGCAGAATAAACTATGTTGGAAAACAGGGAACAGGCATTTCGGTTACAGGCACATCTGAAATAACAGAAACAGTAACCGCAGAAATAAATCAGTCAGGCGGCGGCAACGTTGTTATCCCGTCCGGTCCTTCCGGTCCTTCCGGCCCGGCAACACCTCCTGCACCGTCAGAAGATGTTAAGGTTGAATTCCACGTGCCCGAAGCAGAAGAAGACATTAAACCGATAGTTTCCAAAGATGGCAAAGAAATCAAGGTAAACCTTGATGAAATAAATCCTGAAAGAGAAGGCTTTGCGTTTGGCGGTTTCTATTTAGACAAAAACAAAACACAGCCGGCAGAAGGCGAAATAACAGTTACAGAAAGCACTATTCTTTACGGCGACTGGGTTAACATCACAGCTCCGGAAGTTTTAAACAGCGACGACCACACACCTTATATCAAAGGTTATCCGGACGGAACTGTTAGACCTAACGACAACATCACAAGAGAAGAAATTGCAACAATTTTCTTTAGACTGTTAAGAGGCCATGTGAGAGAAGAAATTCTCACATCCGACCACGACTTTACAGATGTTGAAGCAGACAAATGGTCAAACGAAGCTATTGCCACAATGGCAAGCGGCGGATATCTCACAGGTTATGCAGACGGTTCTTTCAGACCTGAAGGAGATATGACAAGAGCAGAATTTGCAACCATTGCATACAGAGTACTTGGAAAACAGGTAGAAGGAAGCAAAGGATTTGCTGACATAGAGGGTCACTGGGCAGAAGAAGCTATCCTTGCAGTTGCAAACAATGAATGGATAGACGGTTATCCGGACGAAAGCTTCAGACCGGACGCATATATCACAAGAGCAGAAGCTATAACAATTGTTAACAGAATGCTTGTAAGATATGCTGACCACGAGATTGCAGAATCCAAATGGCCTGACAACAACGAAAGCGACTGGTACTACCACGCTATAAACGAAGCTGCTATAGACCACGGTTTTGACAGAAAAGAAAACAAATACGACGAAGCGTGGATAGCTGAATAACACAAAAATCCCCCCTGCGAAAATTCGCAGGGGGTTATTTTTTATCTTAAACGTATTGATATTTCGCCTGCCATAAGCGTTATCAAATTTCCGTCGGGCTTTCGTACTAAAAGCCCGCCCCGACTGTCAACATCTTCCGCAAGGGCAGAAAAGGTTGTGCCGTCTATTGTAAAAAAAATCTCTTTGCCAAGGACAAAACACCGCTTTTTATATCTTGCAATAATGTTTTCCTCATCGCAAAGTGAATATTCAAGCAGGTTGTTGGTTATCTGTGCAATCATTTGTTCTCTTGGAACAGAGCTGTCTAAAGAAGCAGCAACCTCTGCAAGCTCGTCCGGGAAAATACAGGTGGTCATATTAAGACCAATGCCGATAACAAGGGCATACTTTCCGTTTGAAAGGGGAACAGATTCGGCGAGAATACCACAGATTTTTCTTCCGCCTAAAAAAATGTCATTCACCCATTTGATAAGCGGGTCTTTCCCGGTGAGAGAAACTATCGCATCTGTCACCGCAACGGCTGCCGCCGGAGTTATGGAAAGTGCCTCTGCCGGGGAGGAAACCTCCGGCAAAGCAAGGGTCATATATATTCCCGTTCCGGCAGGCGAAAAAAAGCTTCGTCCAAGCCTGCCTCGCCCGCCCGTCTGACTGTCGGACACTATGAGAAAAGGTAGCTTTTTCCCCTCTTTTGCAAGGTTTTTTGCCAGAGTATTTGTTGAGGGGACAACATCATAAGCTGTTATGGCGAGAGACTTATATTCATCCTGCAGAAAAGAGGTTATCTTTTCAGAAGAAATGGCAGTCATTTAAAAAAACATCTCCAAAAACTTTTCATATTTTAACAAAACCGTCTCCGCGGCTTTCGTAAACATCGCCCGACTCCGAGTCAACATAAAAAAGACAGGTTGCGGGAGAATCTGCAAAAGTGTCTGCAGCTGCGCCAAACATAAAACAGTGGCGGGCAGCGGCGTCAATGTTAACGGTTATAGCCTTTTTTCCGCTGGCGGGAACAACGGTTGCCAGCTCGCCGAATTTTTCACGGGCACATTTTTTTGCAATATTTTCAGCTTCCTCATAGGGCAAAAGGGTATCTGAAACAAAATCAAAAAAGATTTCCTCTTCTTTGTCAGACCCGATAGAAAAAGATTCGCTAAGTTTTTTTGCACCGCCTTTGCTGCGCATAATAAACGACAGGGCAGCCGAGCAGGCAGCTGCGCCCAAAGCAAAACCCCAAAACCTTTTTTTATTCATTTATGGTCACATCCTGTTGTAAAAATCCTGTTTATGCTATTATACATCATAGAAAAGAGTTTGTCAAAAGGAGAAAGAAACTTCTTGCAAGAAAAGAAAAGATGTGATATACTGAATACATACATAAAATTTAACAGAGAGGTGACGAAAATGCATTTTGGAGAAAAATTTAAAATGCTTATAGACTCACACGATGAAACATACGAAGAAATTGCAGCAGCTTTGGGGCTTAAATCAAAAAGCAGCATAAATCACTATATAAAAAGTGCCGCTGCACCAAAGTATGCTACTCTTATAAAAATATGTCAGCATTTTGGTGTTGGTATAAACTATTTTGACGAGACAAAGGCAGAGGCTTTTCGCCAGCCGGGCAAAGAATATTTGGCTGAAGAAATTAAAATTCCTGTTTATGACAGCGAAAAAAAGAATGCCGAAAAACTGTTTGATATGGTGCTTCCGCACGTTGGACGGACAGACTGCTTTGCCGTTGTTATAAAGGATAAAAAACTTGAGAGAATAAATATTCCGGAAGGCAGCACGGTTGTCCTCTCAAAAGAAATAGAGCTTAAAGAAAAAAACAGGGTTGTCGTAGCAGACGGTGAAGACAGATATTTTGCAACCTATGAAAAAGTGGGAGACAAATACACAGTGATTACCCCTGCCGACCAGGACAGAATGCCACTTGTTATTGAAGATGGCAAAAAATTTTCAGCAAAAATTTATGCCGTTGTTAAAAGCGTGATAATAAACGAATAATTATGAAAGAAAAAAGAAAACTCAACTTGCCGGAATACACTCTGGCAGAAGAACTTATAAACTCAATTTCCCACGGGATAGGCGCACTTTTAGGCGTTGCCGCAGTTGTTCTTTGCGTGGTAATTTCTGTTTTGCACAAGAATGTGTGGGGAGTTGTTTCGGGCGCAATTTATGGTGGGACGCTTGTTATTTTATACACAATGTCAAGCATCTACCATGCACTTAAAAGAAACCGCGCAAAAGTGGTTTTCAGAACTTTTGACCACTGCAGCATTTTTCTTCTCATTGCGGGGACGTACACACCAATCACTCTGGTTTCGCTGAGAGGACCTATAGGATGGACGCTGTTCGGGGTGGTATGGGCTGCCGCAATCACGGGGATTGCACTAAATGGCGTGAGTGTTGAAAAGTTTAAAGTGATGTCCATGATTTGCTATATAGCAATGGGCTGGGCAGTTGTTTTTGCTTTTCCTCTTTTTAGAAAAGCGGTTGCACCGGGCGGAGTGGCTCTTCTGCTCTGGGGTGGCGTTTTATACACCATAGGAGCAGTAATATATATGTTTGGCAAAAAAGCAAAGTTTATCCACTCTTTATGGCACTTTTTTGTGCTTGGCGGAAGTATACTGCACTTTTTTTCGATATATTTGTATATTCTTTAAAATTTTGGCGAAAGAAAGGCACAGTTTCTTATTGCAATTACCGAAAGAATATGATATACTGTTTATGGTCGTACTATCCGGGGAGCTAGCGGTGCCCTGTACTTGCAATCCGCTATAGCAAGGGGGAATTCCTGAATTGAGGGTTATTCTTATGTCGACGGCCGCACTTTAAAATGTTGAGAAGCTGGTCTTGCGCAATAAAGCGCTGTGAACCTCGTCAGGCGGGGAACCGAGCAGCGATAAGCAGGAAGCTTTATGTGCCGCGAGGCAGCCGGCTTTGAGTTTTAATTTGCGGTGCGAGCATCTTGGGTAATTCGATTTTCGGGTGTACGGCTTTTTATTATAACTACACAAAAAGGAGGGTTTCATTTATGGCTTATCAGGCATTATATCGCCGTCATCGTCCGACAACTTTTGATGATGTTGTGGGGCAGGAGCATATCACAAGAACACTGAAAAATGAAATTGCCTCCGGCAGAATTTCCCATGCCTACCTTTTTACGGGAATAAGGGGAACAGGAAAAACGTCTACTGCAAAGATTTTTTCAAAAGCAATAAACTGCCTTGACAGTGTGGACGGCAACCCCTGTAATGAATGCACCGTCTGCAAAGGGATTGCCGATGGCAGCATTTTAGACGTTGTGGAAATGGATGCGGCGTCAAACAACGGGGTCGAAAACATAAGAGATATCCGCGAAGAGGTTATTTATACTGCTTCGGTAGCTAAATATAAAGTATATATAATTGACGAGGTTCACATGCTTTCGACAGGAGCTTTCAATGCCCTGCTCAAAACGCTTGAAGAACCTCCCGAGCACGTAATTTTCATTCTTGCAACAACCGAGGTACACAAACTCCCGGCAACAATTCTGTCAAGATGTCAGAGGTTTGATTTCCGTATGATAACAACGGAAGACATAAAAAAACACCTGTTGCGACTTGCAAATGCTGACGGAATTGAGCTTTCGGGAGAAGCGCTGGACATTATAGCTTCTATGGGAGAAGGGTCAATGCGAGACGCCATAAGTATTCTTGACAGGTGCATAGCATTTGGAAAGAAAACGCTTGACACGGAGGATGTTATAAACATTCTCGGAGCACCCGATGAGGAGCTTTGTTGCAGAATATTTGATGCAATTCTGGGAAAGGATGCATTGTCGGCAATAACCATTTCGGCAGACGCTCTTGCAGCAGGCAGAACTCCGGCAAGACTTTTAGACGGCCTGATGCGGCTTGCCCGGGAAATGATTATGATAAAACTTGCAAAAACCGGAACAGGTGCAAGAAAAAGCGAGTTGATAGAGAAATTCACCTATGAAAAGCTTGTAAACTGTGTGAAAGTTCTTTCCGAAACATCCGCATCAATGCGCTATGCTTCTTCTCCGAGAACAGTTTATGAAATGGGGCTTTTAAAGCTTTGTATGCCGATATACGACAGCTCGGCAGAGGCGCTTGCAGACAGGGTTTCTGTTTTGGAAGAGCAGATAAAAAAAGGTGTGGTAGTGGAGAAAAAAGCTGTCCCGCCTAAAAAAGAAGAGAAAAAGGCGGAAGAAGTCAGCCCCACTAAAAAAGAAATAAAATTTGGCGGTAAATATAAAGACAAATGGCAGGAAATTATAAAAGAGGTCAGCACAAAAAATCCTGGCCTTCCTGTTTTCCTGTCAAAACTCACTCCCGCAGGGGAAGGAGACATGCTCATTCTTGTTGCTTCAAATGAGGAGCAGGAGGAGGCAATGAACTTTGTCAACAACGACAGGTTCAAAGAAATAATTTTAAATGCGGCGGAAACGGTTTGCGGTGCACGACCGCAGAAGCTTTCCTTTGAACAGAATGTAACAAACGAGCAGAACAAAAAACTTATAGACAGACTTAAAAATTTTGATTTTGTTGAAATATGTGAATAAAAGGTGGTAACTTAAAATGGCAGCAAACAAATTTGCCGGGTTCCCCGGCGGCGGAAATATGAACAATATGTTAAAACAGGCACAGAAAATGCAGGAACAGATGCTAAAAGCACAGCAGGAAATTGAAGAAACTGTTTTTGAAGCATCGGCAGGTGGCGGAATGGTGACCGTTAAAGCCAACGGCAAAAAAGAAGTGCTTGAAATAAACATCAAACCGGAAGCAGTGGACCCGGACGATATCGAAATGCTTGAAGATTTGTGCATGGTAGCGGTTAACGATGCTCTTTCAAAAGCAGATGCGTTAACCCGCGACAAAATGGGCAGTTTAACAGGTGGTCTGGGCATTCCCGGACTTATGTAAAATTTTAATGGGACTGTGCAAAGCACAGTCCCTTTTTAAGCAAAATTTTTTGTACAATTAAAAAAGTTTTTTGCTGAATATTCCTGTGCAATCAGAGCCAAAGCGGAGGGCAGAACACTTTTTTCGCTTAAAATATATATAAATTCTCCCACTCTGCCACGGTCGCCGCACAGGTCCTGAACCTCTCTTTTCTGCAGATATTCAACATTATACTCGTCAAAGGTACTTTTTATTATCTCAACGCCAAAAAGAAAATCCCCTGACTCGCTGCATTTTTTCTGCGTCAGATAATAGTCCAGCCTGCCGGTGCCGTCAGGCGTTTTTTTTGAAACTAAAAGCATTTTATTCATAAACACACATCCCTCACAACTATTTTAATAAATATATATTCTCAAATCAAGAAAAAGAGTACCTCAAAAACTGCGGATGTTTTTGCATTTTTTGCAAAACTTTTCCAAACTCACAAAAATAAAACAAAAAAGGAAGTCATTTATCATTGAAAGAGGTCGCAAATTGTTGTATGATTGTTTCAGGAGATGAATAAAATGCATTCTAAAATGAAAAAATATATGCCGACAGGCATAGCGGCTGTCGGCTTTGTCGTTTCTTTGGGTTTAATAATTTCATCGGCACTTTTGGGAAAAAAAGAGTGGAGCTATGAACTCTATATTATAAGAAAATGTCTGTTTGAGTCGGGCGTTCTTGTTTTTGCAGAATGTTTTGCCGCTTCAATAATTTTTAGGCTACTGCTTAAAAAAGAGAAACACGAAGACCGCGATTTTCGGCAAAAATAACAGAAGCTTTGTTTAAATATCTGTATATGGTGGGTTCGGCAGTGTGAAGGTCCATAGATGCTTTAATCACTCTGCTTGAAATCTCACCTTTTTTTATTTCTCTTTCCGGCATGGGGAAGTAAACGGTTTCAACGGCTCTTAAAATATCTTTTCCCAGCTCGTCTTTTTTCAGGTCACGAACAGTTTTTTCCATAGCGGCAAGGTCTAAAAGACAGGCGCTTGCAAGTCTTGAATTTTCCGGCAGGGAAGACCCCCCGTTTCTTAAAACGGAAGAATAATATCGGAATGCCGCAACCGTATAATCTCTGATATTGTTTTTTTTCACAAAATCACTCCTAATTTGGTTTTCTCATGTATTTTACCACAAAATTTTAAAATGCGTATCCCAAAAGTTTTCAAACTGTCAGAAATTGTCAATCAAAACCAAAAACCTCCACCAGAAATTTACATTTTTCTGCCATAACATTATTGTATAATACAACTATAGATGTATGTTTGGAGGGGCAACGGTGAACACAGAAGAAATTATAAGCTATAAAAGAAAGAAAAAAAGGGAGCCGGGCGGCAAGCTTACAGAGCTTATCCGGGGCGGCGGAGGAGTTCTGGGGCTGATTGCAGTAATGGTCGCCCGGGTGAATTTTCTTGGCAGCCTTGCACCGCTCGGCATTTCCTGGTATGCGGCAAACATCAACACCCCATGTAGCGACATTGTTCTGGCGGGTGCTGTAGCGGGAACATTTCTTATGGGCGGCCATGCAGGAAAATGGGAACACATAGCAGCGCTGGGACTGCTTTGTCTGCTCAAAAAAACAGTAGACACACCAAAATGGAACAAAACAACGTTTGTGTCCATAGTGTCAGCCGGCTGCATAGTTTTCTCGGGACTTTTGTTTGCTCTTTTCAGCGGCATTTTTTATTATAATATGCTCACCTCCTTGCTTGAAGGCTTGATTGTCTGGGGAATGGGCCCCGTTTTTTCTAAAAGTGCAGGGGTGATAGATACCGGGTGGCAGATAAAAGGAGAAGAACAGAGCATCTCAATAGCAATTCTGGCAGGGGCAGTGGTTGCAGGGCTGCAGGGACTGAGTTTCTTTGGCATAAAACCTGCAAATGTGCTGAGCATGTACATAATTTTGTTCACCGCATATAAAGGCGGGATAGGAATTTCCGGAGCGACAGGTGCAGCGCTTGGCATAATTGCCGGAATGAGCCAGGGAGATGCGCCGGCACTTACGGGAGTATATGCTTTTATGGGACTTGTTTCTGGAGTGATGAACATTTTCGGCAAAATGGGAGTTGTACTTTCAGCGGCTTTTGCAAACTCGCTTTTCACCGGCTATTACAACTCCTCAACCATCGTTCTTGTAAACCTTGTGGAAATAGCGGCGGCAGGCGTGATTTTCTTTTTTACTCCTGATAAAACATTAAACTTTTTTGAAAAGTTTTCTATGAAAACCCCGGTATACGACGCTGCGGGCGGATATGTAATGCGGATGAAAGGTACCGCCGGGGAAGCTCTTGCCGGCATAAAAAATGCTGCAACAGCAATTTCCGAAGTTTTTATGCCTCCCGACAGAAAAGATGGGACAAGCCCCAAAAAACTTGTGCGGCAACGGCTTATAGCAAGAGTATGCGAGGGCTGCAGCCTAAACAAATACTGCTGGACCCGGAATGTGTCGGGCAGCAATATGATGATGGACAAGGTTATCCGGTCTTTGTTTGAAGAAAAGTATGATGAAATGGGTGGGCACATAACCGGCAGATGCGTGCGTGGAGACACTCTGTGCGAAACGGCAAAAGAGCTCTATGGTATTCAAAAAAGAGAAAATATGATTGAAAAAAGAGTGGATTTTTTTGCAAAGAGCTTTGCAAGCGGATGGGGAGATTTTGTTGAAATAATAAACGAAAAGGAAAAGAAGCTTTTAAGCATCAAATCAGACTTTGGCATATATGAAAGCGAACTTTGCCGGTATCTTACAGTTAATGGTATAAAAAACCCGGAAATAAGCATTATAATAAATGATGCCGGCAGATTTGAAATTATGATGAAAACTGCGAAAGAAATACATTTTGATATAATCCCTGCAGCTGAAAAAATCACAGGACGGAAAATGACGGTCAGCGACGAGTATCCCACACGCAGCGGGTTTGTTATGAAACTTCAGGAAAGACTGAAGTTTGACTATGATGTTTCCATCATCACCATGAACAAACAGGATTCCGAGCAAACGGGAGACAGTGCGGAATGGTTTGTAACCCCCGACGGAATGTTTTGTATTCTGCTGTGCGACGGGATGGGTAGCGGAGTCCGTGCAAAAGAAGACAGTCAGAAAACAGCCGAGCTTTTCAAAACTCTTGTGCTCAGCGGATTTTCTCCTGAAAGCGTGCTGAAAATAATAAACAGCGGACTTATCTCAGGAGGAAAAGAAGAAAGATGCATAAGCGTGGACTGTGCTTGCATCAATCTTTTCACGGGTGAAACAGAGTTTATAAAAGCCGGAGCAGTTGCCGGCATTATAAAAAGCGGCGGAAAAGCCATCTTAGTAAAACAGAACACAATTCCTCTGGGAGTGCTTCCTGTTGATAAGCTGACAGGCAGCAGTATGATACTTGACGGTGACAGTTATATTGTTATGATGACAGACGGAGTAACCGACAACACCGGCGACAGACGCAAAGGGGAAGAGTGTGCAAAAAATCTTGTTGAGCTCATGGAGGTGTCCTCCAGCAAGGAAATGGCAGAAAGCATTATGATGTCTGCTGCAGCATCGGGAGTCCCCAAAGACGATATGATGGTGGCAGCAATAAGGCTGACTCTAAAGTCTAATCAGGAGGTAGTTGGATGAGAAGTAATATGCCCGACAGAGGCAGAGACATTGTCCGTCAGGCACAGCTTATTATTGACGGATATGTAAACCACGAAAAAACCACAAAGAAAAAAGACAAGATGCAATGGTTCATTGCAGGTGCGGCTTGTGCCGCGGCGGTTCTTATAGCACTTTTCCTCCGAATATATTGAAAAATGTTGACTTTATGTGTCAAATAAGATATGATTGATACATAAAGAAGGTGAGAAAATGGCAAAGAAAGTGTATGTCGGAATAAGCGGCGGCGTGGACAGCAGTGTTGCTGCACTCCTGCTTAAAAAAGAAGGATATGACGTTACAGGATTCACTTTTAAAATAGAAGAAAAAGAAGATTTAAGCGGCGCGGCGGCAGCATGCGGCAAGCTCGGCATTGCACATGAGGTTGTAGACGTAAGGAAGTTGTTTGAAGAAAAAGTTTCCGGCCCCTTTCTCGACATTTATCAGCAGGGCAGAACGCCAAACCCCTGCGTTTTGTGCAACAAATATATAAAGTTCGGCGCAATGCTGGATTATATCAAAGATAAAGCGGATTTTATTGCAACAGGCCATTATTCCACCGTGGTTTATAGTGAAGAAACAGGCAGATACACTTTTAAAAAAAGTGCCGATTCGGCTAAAGATCAGACATATATGTTCTACACTCTCACTCAGGACCAGATAAAGAAAATTATCATGCCTCTGGGAAAATATAAAAAATCGGAAATCAGAGAAATTGCAAAAGAAAACGGGTTTGACAGTGCGGACAGAAAAGACAGTCAGGACATCTGCTTTTTAAAGGGAATGAGCCTTGAAGAATATATAAGAAAAAACAGACCGTCAATTTTAAACCCGGGTGACATCACAGATGTAGAGGGAAATGTTTTAGGAAAGCACAACGGCATCTGCGGTTATACAATAGGCCAGAGGCGCGGTCTTGGTGTTTCCTCGGACGGCAAGATTTATGTTGTGGGCTTAAGTACAGAGGAAAACAGAGTTGTTCTGGGCAAAAACGAGCTTTTATTTTCGGACAGCTTATTTGCAGAAAATGTCAATTTTCTCACGGTTGACAGAGTCACAGAACCTATGGAGGTAGAAGCAAAGATAAGATATGCCGCAAAACCTGCAAAAGCAATTATCACGCCGCACGAGAAGGGCGTTTTTGTGAAATTCCATGAGCCCCAGCGTGCAATAACACCCGGTCAGTCGGTTGTTTTTTATGACGGAGACCTGCTGGTTGGCGGCGGAGAAATTGCAGCAAAAGAAAAAATTTAAAAAACCTATTGACAATTAAAATATTCTGTTGTATAATGAATAAGTCGCTTATGGCGGCAAACTTAAAGTTGCTGGTGTAGCTCAATTGGTAGAGCAGCTGATTTGTAATCAGCAGGTCGCGGGTTCGAGTCCCATCACCAGCTCCATACGGAGAGGTTCCCGAGTGGCCAAAGGGGGCAGACTGTAAATCTGTTGGCTCCGCCTTCGATGGTTCGAATCCATCTCTCTCCACCAAAAGCCTTCGTGTAGATTACTATGCGGAGGTTTTTTTATTTTTGTTCGTAGGAGGAGAACTCAAAAGATGTATAGTTATATATTATATAGGTAGAAAAATTACCAGAAAAATTTGGTAAAAAAAGATAAAAAAAGGTATTGACAAAGGGAGAAAGATGCGATATAATATAAAAGTCGCTTGCGAAGCGGCGGGTTTCTTTTAGGAGGAACTTTAAATGGTCTTTGAAAATTAAACAGTAACACAAAAAGAAGTGTAG